>PLYK01000060.1 GCA_003151775.1 Geobacter sp.
GCAACTCTCAAGCCAATCGATGTCCTGTTTTCTTCACCACCTTTCTTTCATGTGGATATGGTCAATTAAAAAAAACCGAACTGTGCGAAGAATGCGCATCCTTCGGCAGCTCGGCATCTTTGCACGCAAGCGCTGAAGATCCGCAGTTCTACGCCCCCTTCTCACGAAGGATCAGGCTTTATCTGGATGTTCCAATTGTTAATCAAGTAATACTGTGGTAAATTCTATCATCGATTTCTATCTGTTCAACTGACGCAACATTATATTTATATAATATTACAGGGGAGAGGCAGTATCCCGAATGCCGATGTCGGGTCTATCCGGTTCACAGCCGGGCCGGAATACATCTTGGGGGGTAAATCTGTCACGGTAAACAGCATCCGTTTTGCGGGTGACGATGCCAAGACTGAGGCATGCTAAGCGAGAGGAGCGGTGAAGGCGTCACGGATTCAGGATTGACAAACCGTAAGCATAATTTCTATATTGAATATAGAAACAGACAGGTAGTGAAGAACAGCACAGAAAGGTGGAATGTAAAAATGCCGGTTTATGAGTATCAATGTCAGCATTGCAATCATCAGTTCGAGCTTCGCCAGAAATTCTCCGATCCGGCGGCCAGTGAGTGCCCCAAGTGCGGCGGGGCCGTGCAAAAGATGATATCGGCTACCGCCTTCAGCCTTAAAGGGGACGGGTGGTTCACCCAGGGATACTGTCCGAAAACGGAATCCCCCAAGCCTGCGGCTTGCGCAGGAGGGGGCTGTTGTGGAGGGCAATGACCCTCGTGAGGATCTCCCTGCAAATCCCCCTTTTGGGGGATTTTTTTTGCCGGTAATCCCCGGAGGATTTTTTCAGACACTTGAATGTTTCTTTACAAGTCCGCAAGTTGAAACGTATTATGCCCCTATAATGGAATCGCGAGAGGAGTCCACATGAAAGTCAAAAAAGCGGTATTTCCGGTTGCCGGCCTCGGCACCAGGTTTCTGCCCGCCACCAAGTCCTCGCCCAAGGAAATGCTGCCGCTGATCGATAAGCCCCTGGTGCAGTACGTGGTCGAAGAAGCGGTCGCTTCAGGTATCGAACAGATCCTGTTCGTTACCGGCAGGGGCAAACGGGCCATTGAGGATCATTTCGACATCTCCATCGAACTGGAGTCGCACCTGGAGGAAAAGGGGAAACAGCAGACCCTGAAAGCCATCCGTGAAATCACCGATATGCTCGACATCTTTTATGTCCGCCAGAAAAAGGCCCTCGGCTTGGGACACGCCATCCTCTGCGCCAAGGATTTCGTGGGCAATGAGCCGTTTGCCGTCCTCTTGGGCGACGACATCATCGACAGCACGATCCCTTGCTTGCGGCAACTGCTGGATGTCTACGATGAGCGGGGTGGATCGGTGCTGGCGCTTGAGAAGGTCCCCATAGAAAACATCTCTGCCTATGGCTGTGTCAAGGCGAACCGGTTATCAGAACAGGTATTTCAGATTGAGGACATGGTGGAGAAACCCAAACGGGAGGAGGCGCCTTCGGACATGGCCATTATCGGGCGCTATGTCCTGACGCCGCGCATCTTTGGGATACTGGAGCAGCAGGAACCGGGCCAAGGTGGCGAGATTCAGCTTACCGACGCCATCCTCAAGCTCTCAAAGGAAGAAGCGGTTTTCGGCTGCCTCTTCGAGGGGTTGCGCCACGACTGCGGAGATAAGCTGGGCTTCCTCAAGGCCACGGTGGACATGGCCCTGAAACGGGATGAGTTCAAGGTCGAGTTTGAGCGTTACCTGCATCAGAGATTGGCAAAATAAACAGACTAGTACCTTGTAACATCACATATTTCGGACAGTCCCCCGCAAGGGGGGAGGGGATTTTATCAGTTAATTTAAGAGTTCCAAGGTACTAGGGTGACCGGGGCTGTTATGTGACAACCAATCAGGTTGTGGAAAATGCTATTTCCGTTCCTTCTGCCAGACAAATGCCGGCTCGAAATAGGGATCATAAAAACCGGGAAAGGGAAAAGGAAACGTGAAAACCTCACCCACGCCGCTCAACGTTCTGACCAGCGTCATGCCGATCCCCTTGAGAGGTCCGACGGAAAGCCCCATCGCAACCCCATCATCCTGAAATGTCTTGTAAACCTGCTTCGGTAACTCACACCACCCCAACGCGGCGTTGGATACCCCGCGAACAAATTTGAGAGACATCGCCTCGGTCACCTCCTGGGGTGTCGAGGTCTCTACCGTCTTGAAATCATTCGAGCCGTGGGACGGTTGCGCGCAGAGGCTTACCGCCAGCAGGAGGCCCGCTGCCATCAGGGGGCGGATACGCAACATGCTAATGTGCCTCCTGCTGGGAAGACGCCGTGCTGTTTTGGGAGGAAATCGCCGACATGTCCCGCTTGGGCTCCCACCCCTCCCACACGTAGCTCGGCTCAATCATGGGATCGTAGTAACCGGGCTGGGGAACAAGAAAGAAAAGCGCCTCCGTCATGCCGATAATCCCCCGGTATAACGTCATGATAACCCCCTTGGCCGGGCCAACGAGATAACCGGCGCCACCCATATCACGGACAGTCAGCATCGACTGTTTGGGAAGCTCGACAATACAGGTAGCGGTATTGGCTAAGCCGCGTGTAAACTTGACGGCCATCTTTTCAGCGATCATCTCAGGCTGCTGATCGGCACGGACCAAAACCGGAACCGTCAGTACGACGGCCAGCAGCAGAGCGGGGAGCAGAAGGTTGGACTTCATGGCATCTCCTTTTGTCGTCGATTACTGTCTTTAGTAGCCTCTTACCACAAACAGCCGCTGCATGCAAGCTTCACAGGTCGAAAAGCGTTGGCTCCTTTGGAAGATACGGCTCGAAACGACGCTTGAGATGACGCAGCTTCTCGATGTAGTAGGGGATATTTATATCAGGGCGGGCGGGGTCGAAGGCGCTCACGGGGCGGCAATGCTCATACGCCGTCGCACCCCGCCCCGATCCGCCGACATAGTAGCTGACCTGATCGCCGGCACGATAGACGCGTTGGGACGCCAGGGCGATCTCGAAGGCGGCCGCGGGGTTGCGCCTTCCCCGGTCGACCTTCTCCCGGTATGCCGCGGGCGACTCATTGAGCGTCTCCGTGCGGGCCACCCAGGCCACATCCAAATCCCTAGACCTAAGGCGGGCCAGATACTCCTGAAACAGCCGATCTATAGCCGCCGGCGAGCCGGTCAAAAGCAATGTTATGCAATCCCGCATGAACTCCCGCAGATACCGCTCCAATCCCCGCGAACGGAGCCCGCTCCCCCTGATGGTGATCCGGCCGTCATACCCCATGAGGGCATAGTTTTTGGCCTTGTAGGCAAACATGGATCGGTACCTGCCGTCCATCTCCACCTCGATCCCTTCGGGAAAACCGTGGGACACGCGTTCCACCAGGGCCAGCTCGTCTGCCTCGGTAACGCACGATTCCGGCGGCCTGAAGTAGATCCCGTCCGTGTCCACCTCCACCGGCACGGCCCCCTCCGCCTTCAGAAGATCGATCATGGTTCTGATGGTCAGGCGCCCCAGACGGGTCACCTCGGCGGCGACCCCGGGATCGGAAAAATTATGCAGCGGGGCTCCGAGGTAGCCGAAAAAAGAATTTATCAGCACCTTGAAGACCTGCTGCAAGGCATCGTAGTAGTGGTGCTCGCCATCGGCGGTGCTCTCACGGGCGGCCCGCTTTGCCTCCAGCCGGAAGCGGCGCAGTTCCGCCAGCATCGGCAGAAAGAGCCCCAGGGTATCCTTGGCCGGGCCGAGCCGGTAGGTCAGCATCAAGGAGGGGTAGAGCGACGCCACGTCGCAATGGACGATCGGCCCCGAAACCCCTTGCGCCGCACTTTCGGTGTACCCTCCCTCGAAGGCGGGCGCCTCACCGGTACGCCGGGGCACCGCATGCCCCCGGTGCAGGTATTCCCGTAAAAACAGCGCATTGATGCGGGTTGCATTGCCCCGCAGGGGACAGTTCTGGAAGGAATAGGGGAAGATGCGGGTCTGCAGGAACCAGGGGTAGCCCAGCAGGCGGAACAGGGCCAGGGTCTCGCGCACATCGTCCAGGTTGTAGCGGTAGAGTGTCTCCGGGTCGTGGTCGAAGGTGGCGGCAATCCCGCTCCCCTCCAGGTAGACCCGCTCGTCCGCCGCAATGCCGAAATGCCGGGCGACCTGCTTGAGGCCGTGGCTTTCCAGGCTGCGCAACGAGATGTCGTAGAGCTGCACCAGGAAATAGGTATCGATGATATGCCGGCCGTATACATCCCAGCGGGGATAATCGATGACCTTCTCCGCCAGGCTCCAGCGGGAATTTGCCGTGATGTGGGGAGCTGCGCCGTTACGGCCCCAGTCGAGGCGTATGCCGTGCAGGTCGGCGCGCGTGGCGATGTAGTCCAGGTCGAACCGGAAGATGTTGTGGCCGATGATGACATCCGGGTCACAGCCATGGATCGTTTCGTTGAGCGCCCGGAGCATTGCCGGTTCGTCGAGCCGGTCGCCGCGCAACACGGTTTCCCGGCCGTGGGAATCCTTGAGGGCGATGGAGACGATGCGGTCTTCCCGGCGCTTGGGGTTTGAGAACTCGAACCCCTCCGCGCAGTACGTTTCTATGTCCAGCGCGAGGCAGCGCAGGTCGCCGAACTCCAGCCCCTTGAACAGCGTAGTACCGGTGGTCAGCAGGTACTGGTGCGAAAGATCGGCAATGAACTGATAGGGGGCATCGGCAGAGCCGGCCGGTATGCCGGTCTTGGCGGCAAGGAACTCCCGCGCCGTCAGGCAGTCGCCCCACGAATCGAACAGGAGCTGGAACCGGTAATAATCGCCGCCTTCAAGCTGTCGCACCGAGCAGGGCGCCCGGCAGCCGCTCAAAAGGGCCGGATCGCTGAGCAGGATAAAAGGGTGAAAGGATTCGTCGCGGAAATGCACGCCGTGGCCCGTCCTGAAAAAGAGGCGCACAAACGGGCCCGCCGGCTCGACGGCAACAATGCCGGTCCGGTCGTCATGCCCGAACAGCAGCGGGTTATTGCCCATATCGCTGCTATTTGCCGTGTTTGGCAAGATAACTGGCAACGCCTTCCTCTGTCGGCTTCATGGCTTCGTCCCCTTCCTGCCAGTTGGCCGGGCAGACCTGGTCGCCGTGGGTTTCGACGAACTGGAGGGCATCCACCATGCGCAGGGCTTCGGACACATTGCGGCCCAACGGCAGGTCGTTGATGACCGCGTGGCGGATGACACCCTTGGTATCGATCAGGAAGAGGCCGCGCAGGGCAACGGATTCGTTGAAAAGTATGCCGTATTCCCTGGCGATGTTCTTGTTCAGGTCGGACACCAGCGGGTACTGGATGTTACCGATGCCGCCATCCTCGACAGGGGTATTCTTCCAGGCCAGGTGGGTGAATTTGGAATCTACCGAGACCCCTATCACCTCGGTGTTGCGCTTTTTGAATTCATCCAGTTTCTTGTTGAAGGCCAGGATCTCGGATGGGCAGACAAAGGTGAAGTCCAGGGGGTAGAAGAAAAGGACGACGTTTTTGCCAATGTAGCCGGAAATGGTGATCTGGCCGAAGGTATTGTCGGGCATGACCGCATCGGCGGTGAAATCGGGGGCTTGCTGGGTAACGAGGGTGGCAATTGGCATGGGATCCTCTCCTTTTTTTAGATAGTCACATCGAATGGGATAACTAATACCAGCCAATCCGGCGACTGTCAAGAGGATAAAAATACTCTTTTAGTCTTTTTTGCAAAGATCGCGTTTTTTGTGGAATGGTAAAATATGTTGACACATCAATGCATTCCACTTACAGCTTCGATGCGCTTCACCATCCGCTCAATCAGACCCTGGCGGGCCAATTCATCTGAATATTCTCTGCGGCAGGTTTCATCGCCGCACCATTTACCACCATCCTCCAAGAGTCTTCTCGCCTCGGCAAATTTTGCCTCTCTTCCCAGCACGCGACTCAGATTGATTATGAGAGTTCGATCATTGGGTCCGGCCTTGACCGCCTCGCGGGACAATTCCTCGGCACGGGGCAAATCGCCGCTATTCTCTGCCTCTTGCGCCTCGGCGACATCAAGGTAGGACAAGAGGGAATTATAGTGTTCTTTGCCGGCCCTTTTTATGAAGATCTGTTCGCGGTCTTTCAAGTATCTTCGCCCTTCAGCCGGGTCCTGCTTGTCTATATAGGACATGACGACCCCGGTAACACTCTCCGGATTGTCGGGATTCAGCTTGAACGCCTTCTGGAAAAACTCTATCGCCGAATCGGGATCGTCTTGTTCTTTGCGCTCTTTGCCCATTTCGAAGTAGCATGCGGCAAGGGGGACAGCAACGCCATCGAGGCTGCCGAACTCCCGGGCTACCATATCCATGAGCTGGATCGATGCTTTCTGTCCCGCATCACTTTCAAGGTATTGTTCGTCGTTACAAAGGCTGACGCTCACAGCCATGCGCTGTTTGATCCCGGCGTCTTCGGTCTCTTTTTCTTCTCCGAACAGCTCACGCACCAGTGCCGGCGCTTCCGCCTCCCGGCCGGCCATGATGTGGGCAATGGCAATAGAAACGGTTGGATACGCCGTGTCCGGATCGCCCGGGTTCACCTTGTTACGCAGCTTCAGGCTCTTGGCGAGTTCGCGGATCGCCTCGTTCGGCTTATTGTCTTTCAAAAACGACTGACCACTAAGAAAATATGCCTCGGCGCTGAACAGCTTGCTCTGCCGGTCGTACCCGGATTTTGCCTCGCTGCCGGTCGCCACTAGTTTAAGATTGAGGGCTGCTTTTTCAAAGTAGCAGTTTGTTGAATCTGTTTGCGGCTTTTCGTGAAGCTCGCCGTTCGCTCCCTCAGGGGCGGTTGCAAGCACAAGGGTGTGACCTTGAGCGGGGTTGGGTTCGTCGGGATAGACAACCTGCAGCCGGCCGAGTTCAGTGCCGAAAAAATGTCCGCTCTGAATGTCCGGCCCGCTGAAATATCCGTCAATCCGTTGACCATTGGAGGAGATGCCTTGCTCCAGTGACAGATCCAGCAGTACACGTCTACCGGCCATGTCTTCCTCCAGGCATCCGCTGCCGGAAACAGAGATCAGTTCCATTTCGCCGCTATAGAGGGACATGGTAGTTGAAGTACAAGAGGCAAGCGACATGGCGAGGAGGGGTAAAGCGATGATGGCAGCGACACGATTCATAGAGTATGTCCGGTTATTAATGAGTTAACTTTGAAGCCGCCCTCACAAGCAGCTACTATTGAATAAAAATAGTATAGCACACCCTATGGGTCGTTTGTTATTGGCCCCCTCGATGGCTGTATCTGACCCGCAACATCATTATAGTCGCCGGTCGACAGCAACGTCCCCGGCGGATCGCGTACATACATCCAGGCGCTGTACTCCTCGCCTCCCACATCCACAGCGACCTCCCTGCGGACATAAAAATGGGGATGCCCTTCCACCTTATCCAGTTTCTCCAGCATCTCGTCATCCACGGCATACAACTCGCCCACGATCGGATAACGCGTCTCTGCGCCGGTGACGTACGGATAGCCGCTGACGATATACATGGCATACCTGTCGCGCGTGAGGCCTACGCCGTAATAATGTGCCGCGCCCATCAATTGATGGTTGCTGTGGCTTTGGCGAAGTGTACCGTAGACAAATACCAGGTGTTGTTTTTCCATCCGTTTTGTGTCCTCGTGTTAGATTGTTTCCATCCGGAAAGGAGGGATTTTTCGTCCAGGCAAGGAAATCAAGGGATTGCGCGGAGGCGTACATCGGTACGCCGCACAAGCAAGCCCGAAGATTGACGCCGCATGGGCGGAAAAGAACCCTTTCCGGACGGAAACTAGATGATTGCGGCCGCTTCGGCGGAAGCACGATGCTATCCGCAGGTTATCCCCGCATGGTCTCGATTATCGTATGATTGATATCATTTTACCATGAAAAGCTGAAACTATATCGTCTGACGATAAAAGAACGGGCGCATCATTGTAAAGGCATCGGCTTTATTAAACACTTCCAACACAGGCAGAGAAAACTTTTCTGTAACCTTTTTACGCGTGATATGTTCTAATTAGTAGGCGTGCATCTGTCCTCGGCACTCTTAATGCCCCTTGGGATGGATGATGGAAGCTTCGTCCGTGCCCATAACACCGATTTCAAATCAAGGATNNGCCTTGATTTGGAATCGGTATAACACCAGAAACAAGGAGATGAGAAAACAATGGGATCTATAAGAAAACACGCGCCGTATCTTTTGCTGCTGGTGTTGTGCGGCTGTGCGACCCTTCCGGCGGGTCCGAGCGTAAACGTTCTGCCGGCGCAAGGAAAGCCCTTTGATACGTTCCGGNNTGTGGGGGCCGGGCTGGGTGCGGCCGTGGGTTCCGCCTCCGGTCACGCGGGAGCGGGCGCCCTCATCGGCGCGGTAAGCGGGCTTCTCGTCGGAACGGCGGCAGGCTCCAACTCGGGCCAGGTCTATGGCAGGGAAGCGCAACGCCGGTATGACAATGCCTATGTCCAGTGCATGTATTCCTATGGGAATCAGGTGCCGGGATACCGCCCTCGTGCCGTAGCCGTTGCACCTCCGCCGCCTCCTCCACCTGTTATGGCTCAAGAGATGCCGCCGCCCCCACCCCAGATGGCGCCGGAGCAGGCTCCGGCTCCTCCTGAGGTCTATATTGAGCAGGCGCCGCAGTTCATCTATTCGCCCGACCTCAACATGTATGTCGCCGTGGGGGTCCCTTACGACCTGGTCTATACGGGGAATGAGTATTTCTACTTTTACGGCGAGCGCTGGTATCATGGGCCCTATTACAACGGGCCGTGGATGTATGCTCCACGGAGCATCTATCCGCCAGTGTTCTTCAGATACCGGATTGGGGAGATTCGGCATTTCCGGGACGCGGAGTTCAGACTGCATGAACACGACAGGGGGCATTTCCACCGTCCCGCATTTCGTGGTGAAAGAGGTCGGGGGGAACACCGGGAAGATCACCACTAGCTGAATTCGATGGTAAGTTCCGAGTCCCTGAGAACATCTAGCGCGGAAACAGGTCAAGCTGTCCGCGTTTTTGTTTTCACCATTCACCATTCACCGTTCATTGAAACATAGGCCAGGCAAAGAGGAGCACCCCCACCCCGCCGGCGAGCAGCGAACCGAACCAGACAAGCCTGAAGCGCGTCAGCGCCGCCACGGCGCCCATGGCGATGGATACCTGAAAGAGCGCGACCGCGCTTGCGAAGCCGTGGTGCTTATGGAGCAGGTGGTCGGATTCCCGCAGCCGCTCGTCCCGCTCCCGTTCCTTCTCGTGCGCCTTGGCCTCGATCTCCTTTTGTTCCTCAGCGTAGCGCTGCTTCTTTTCCGCATAGGCGGGGGGAGGGTTCTTGCCCATGGCCAGCCATGGCGTGCGCGACGCCTCCTGGACCGCCGACTTGATCCCCTTGGCCTGGTAATAGGCCCATTGGTCCGAGGCCTCGGATTGCAGCCGTGTGGCTTCCGTCTTCAGTACCAGGGCCTCGTTGACCGTAGCGCCGGCCTTAAGCGAGGCGATGGCGGCGAGGACGGCGAGGATCGCGGTGGTAATGGAGATCTGCTTGAGGAACGATCCCCCCTCCCGCTCTAGTTCTTCCTTGATGGCTTCGGCTAGGTTTTCGGTTTCTACTTCCGGGCCTTCGGGCATCCTGTGCCTCCTTTCATCCGCCGGTATTGAGCGACCGGACGCGGACCGGCCGGTTGGTGAGCGCCGCGAGCCGGGCAACTTCGGGGGCAAGCCCCTACGGAGACAAATTATACCAGAAAAAGCATGTGCCACAGAGTCGAAGCCGGACGGAGTTATTGTTTCGGTGGATAAATATCTGATTCGCAGGGGCGAACTGCTGTTCGCCCAATCAGGGCGCATGCAATGCGCCCCTACTTCTCCCGCCGCCGGCTCCTGCCCGGTTCGGTCGGTTTGTCGCGCCGAGGAGAGGCCGCTTTGGCGGGAGGCTGGTGGGGCGCGCCACGGCGCGTTGAAATGATGAGCGCCCGGCCGATGCCGGCAAGGGAGAGCAGTGCGCAGAGCCAGCCGATCCAGTCTCCCGACAGCGCATAGACCGTGGGGCCCTGCTTCATGATCGCTACCCGGTCAACCAGCGTTTCCCTGGTCCAGATGCCGCTGCGCGCGACAATGCGCCCGACCGGGTCCACGAAGGCGGAGATGCCGGTGTTGGTGGAACGCACCAGGGAGCGGCGGTGTTCGATAGAGCGGAAGCTCGCCAGGGCAAGGTGCTCCATCGGTTCGGTCGATTTGCCGTACCAGGAGTCGTTGCTCAGGTTGATCATCACATCGGGAATGCGCCTGCCGGGACCGTCCCGCATCAGGGAGCGGATCTGTCCGGGGAATATGTCCTCGTAGCAGATGTTCACCGAGAGCAGGTACTTTCCGAACGGGAGCGGTTCAAGGCTCTCCCCCGGCCAGAACCTGCCCACGGACGGGACCAGCGAATACAGGGCCGGGAAGGTCTCGCCAAACGGGATGTACTCGCCGAGGGGGACGAGCACCATCTTGTCGTAGGCGCCGACAATCCGGCCGCTATCGTCCGCAAGCAGGGCGGAATTATAGACGCGGGCCGAACTGTCCGGCCCGATGTTCAGGACTACGCCGAACAGGGTGGGGGTGTGGGTGTCCCCGAGCTCACCTGGAGGCACGCTCCCGTCCCGTGACATCATCCTGATGTGGAGGACGCTTTCAGGCCACACGATCAGGTCGGGGTGGTGGGTGGCGGCAAGGGTCCCGGACATCTCCCGGTGATCGCTTTGCAGGCTTTCAGGGTACAGGCGCTTGTCCCCGGCGCCGCGGTTGGCCTGAATCAGCCCGATGGTAAGTTTTTCGGCGGCCGCGGCCTGCCGGTCCACGGTGCGGATGCGGACCTGGCCGTAGATGAGCACCGATGCGAGGACCGCCGCAAAGACCGCCGCCAGGCGCACGGCAAAACGCTGGTTCCTGCCCCGCTGTTCGAGCACCGCAAAGAGCGTGGAATTGAGGTACACGACCATGAAGGTGACGCCGAGGATGCCGGTCAGGTCGGCGATCTGGGTCACCAGGGAGAGCTGATACTGGCTGGCGCCGAGGTAGTTCGGGAAGAGTTCCGGCCAAAACTTTTCCAGCGCGGTCCAGACCACCGGGGAGACCCAGGCCACGCTCCAGCCGGTGTCGCGGGTAATCAGGCGCGTGGCCCACGCCCAGGCGGCGAAGACGACGCCGTTGGCCGCGGCCAAAAGCAGAAGGCCAATGGCGGCGAGCGGCCAGGGTATCCCTGCGAACTGCCGGAACATCTGGATGGCCCAGTAGAAGCCGCCGCAATTCGTCGCGATGCCGGCAAGCCAGCCGATCCAGAAGGCCCGGCCGGGGCGCTTATCCCGGATCGCCCACAGCACCGGCACGAGGCAGATCCATTCCAGGTAGAACCGGTCAAAGCCGGCGTAGCCGAGAAATACGAGAATGCCGCCCGTTATGGCGGCAATCCAGGGCAGGGCGGTTGTAAGGGCGATCTTTCTCAGGGCGCGATCCTCATGGCCGGCAGCGTATATTCTCCGGCATCCGCGGCACGGTTCCGGTTCATGTAGGTGAAATCTATCAGATGCGGGCTGCCGCCGTCAAATGATGTCTCTTCCCACTTAAAGAATAAAATCCTTTCGCTTCATTCCGGAGTAGTACCAAGCGCCAAGCCGAGATTCTTTCCGAGCCGCAATAAACAGATTCTCAAGTCGCTTTGTCGGTAACTCTTAGGAGGCTAGCAATAATAAGTTGAACAAAATTGCGCTCAGATTTNNGCTACGTCGAGGATTTTGTGATTGAGCTGCGGTCAAAGATGGCCGGAAGATGAGATGCAAGATGTTCAAGTTATTGTTGCTAGCCTCCTTAGTGTGGATCGGAGATAGCGTACCAAATAAGGCACGCCAAACATCGCACCAAGGACAATGATCATTGTGGTATTTGGGTCTCGAATGTAAGAGTTCAGGTGCAACGTAGTCAGCGCGATGACGCCAAAATATAGCATGTCACCGGCGATGGCGAAGGCCCAGCCGGTAAGGAAGCCGTGGCCGGCAGCAAGCGCCGTGGCGCGGCCTGTCATTGGATCCACTCCGAAGGAAATCATTACGAGCGAAAGGGGGCCTGCGCCGGCGCCTCCGAAATGTGCCGTGCTGCGAGCCGTCGCAGCCTTTAGAGCCGCGCCGAAACGAGCCAGAAAGGGGACTCTCCCCATCACCGCAGCAAGAAGCCGAAGGATCGGTTCAAAGGCAAGGGCCAGGAAAATATCGGAAACCAAATAGAGCACTGTGACGATGGGCCAGGCCAAGCCTTTGGCGCTGGCGAGCAAAACACCGGCGGGGATTCCGCCCCCGACAGGAATGATGAATAGCTTCAGCACGGAAAGCATGATGGAGGTTGACTGGCCAGAGCCGAGAATTTGGCTGGACTGCGGGAAAAGGGACATGGGACTCCACGTGTGGCGATGACAATTATGAGGTTATGCTGCAAGTCTGCATGTTGCTATCGTAACAGAGATGGGAGGGGTGGTGTCAACGAAATGTGGAGATCGCTGGCTACCACCCCCGCCCCCTCCTAAACTAGGAGGGGAGGAAAAACGCCCAGATTTTCCCCCTCCTTGATAAGAAGGACCCTCTGGGGCCTAAAGGGACTATTCCAAAATAGTTAATGTTCCAAGGTACTATCCAGAGAATTGCTGTATTTCTGTAATGCTCTAATTTTTCGTGATATTTCGTGTCTTTCGTGGACCTAAGAGCCGTTTTCAGGTTAATTTATTCCGTCTTGTACTGTAGCAATGTCAGCCTCCGTCATTTGGGTTTACATATCTATAGCACATCCAAGGTGCATAGTACCTGAGACACTCAATCCAATGCCACCGCATATGATCCTGAAATCAGCTTGTCGGAAGAACGTTCCCGTACTTGCTCTGCCTCTTTCAACGACGCATAGTTTCCTGCCCGCACCCTGTAGTAAAGGGTCCCGTTTACAACCGCCTCTTTGATGGAGGCGACACCGAATCGTTGCCTTACATCATCAGCCATCCTATGGGCGTTTTCCAACTTGCTGAAGGCGCCCACCTGGATGCCGAACGAGCCTCTGTCATAGCTCGATGGGGCTCGATATGCCTTCTTGTCATGAACAGATTCGTCGAGATATCCAAGTGCTTCAATTCTTACCGAAACAGTACCGTTTTCGATAAGTCCGATTTCTTTGGCCGCGGAATAGGAGAGATCAATGATTCGTCCGGTTACAAAAGGGCCTCGATCATTAATCCTAACTACTGTTTCGAGGCCATTATTACGGTTACGCACTTTTACATATACCCCAAGCGGCAATGTCTTGTGAGCCGCAGTCATTGCATACATATCGTAAGAATCACCGTTGCTTGTCGTCTTGCCATGAAAATCGCTGCCGTACCAACTTGCAATGCCTGACTGCACAAAACCTTCGTGGCTGGAAAGCGGTTCATAGAGCTCGCCGTTTATTGTATAAGGCTTCTGGCCTTTGCGAGGCGACGATGAGTCGGTACGATACGCGTACTTCCCATTGCCACCGCAGGAGGCCAAAAGGATAAAGAAAATCAATGCCACAATGATCTTGAACATATGCATCCTGTTCACCGACTGTGGGTATTTTGGGGTCGTGTCTCAGGCACGACCCCTCATTACAGTTCTCTCTTTATAACCATTTATCACTGATTTCAAGTATAAATAGGTATAATCGAAGATAGCCCGATTGGGACAAGATAAAGAATCGCCAACGTCATGCTTTTCCGCAGTTCGGCAGCGGCTTCTTCAGCTCGTTCAAGAAGGTATTTCAGGTCAAGGCAGACCTGGATGCGATGAACGCAGGGAATATCGGCAACAGGTTTTACACCATAGAAGATGTCGTGGTCTTTCGGGATGATCAGCCAGACATTGGCTCCTGAGGTGTTCTCCCGGAAGCCGAGCTGTTCAAGGATATGCGTGTCCGGCCACTCCTTGAGGTAGACACTCACGGTGCGAAATGCGGCAAACAGGTATACAACCATGCCGCACCCAGACCGGTAGCGGCATGATCGGCAGAAAGACCGTTCAGGGTGCTGCTGATCTTCCCCTGTATCTCTTCCCCGGAGCGTACGGCCACATGGCCGCGAATGATCTCATGTTCGTGGAAAATTACAGGGACATACCTATTTTCTGACTTCATTTTTTAATTGGTATGGTATCCCTCAATTATTCGTTCCTCAATTACTCCTGACCTGCCGGGCGGTTTAATGCCCGGTCAAGGTCTGTGCCCTTGTTGGCCTCTCGTTGGTTCCGTAGTTCCGTGAATAGGGATCGGCCTTCGCCTGAAATTGGGTCCTCCGCGTGCTGGAATCCAGATTCTACGGAGCTTTTTTCGGTTGCTTATCCTGCTTCTTCTTTTCCTCTTGATCCTTTTTGACTATTTTCTGTTTCTCATCCTTGTCCTTATCCTTTTTCCCACCTTTGTCTCCCATTGTCCGGCTCCTTTCCGTTTGCATTCGTTGTGTTGCCATGAGGAGTGTAGCCATACGGCTAGATACTATTTTTATGCTGGTGAAGGCCTTCAGATGATTATACCAGATTTATTTATCTATAAGTTTTTTACCCGTCACAGCCCCCGGAGGGTTTCCAGCCATTCCTGAATGAAGAGATCGATATACTCCCGGCTGACGGCGCTCGAATGTGGCGTGATAACCGCGTTTTTCCTCCCCCAGAGCGGCGAAGAGGGAGGTAGCGGCTCCTCTGCAAAGACATCCAGGGCGGCACCCGCAAGGGGGCCATTCTCCAGGGCTGTTACCAGGTCCTCCTCCCGGTAACAATTGCCGCGTCCCAGGTTATACAGGTAGGCCCCCGGCTTCATGGCAATGAAGTGCCGCGCGGTGAGAATACCGTCGGTTTCCTTTCCACCCGGCAGAACCAGGACAACGTGATCGGCGTAAGGGAGTTCCTCTTCCAACCGGTCGAACGTGATCATCCGGTCGATGCCGGTGGTTTCCGCCGATCCGGCCAGATTGCGTTTGACGCCGGTTACGTGCGCTCCAAAAGCCTTCAGCAATCCTGCCATCGACAGCCCGAGCGATCCGCAGCCTATTATCATCACCCGCTGGCTGAAGAGCGCCACGCAATCGCTATAGCCCAAGCGCCCCCAGACCCGGTTGTTTTGATCATCGAGCGAGGTGCCGATGCGCCGGTTGAAAAAAAGCATCATCGAGAGGAGGCTTTCGCGCATGATCCGGCCGTGGAAGCTCCCGTAGATGGTCTTCACCCGGCCGGACGGATCTTCCGCAATCCAGTCGTGCCCGGCCGCGGGGGTAAACAGCACCTTAAGCCTGGAGGCCCGTTCGTACCAGTCGTGCTTGAATACCCACACCAAGGCACATTCGGCTTCGGGGAGCTTCTCCATAAAGTCGCCGTTCCCCTCGGCGACGATAATACGCGTCTCCGGTAGAGCCTCTCGAATCTGATCGACATGGCGTGATTTGAGCGTGAAGGCGTCCATGCTGTTGTGAAGATGGATCAGGAGATTGTTTATTTTCATGGCGCGCTTTTCTCGTTCGTCAACCCATTATTGGATAACTGCAAGAGGAAGAATGTAGTGATTCTGGGGCACACATTGGGGTCTAGCAAGCGTAGCGGGTGAGAATGATATCGTCTATTTCCCGTCCAGCTCCTGAGCCAATATCGACCATTTTGCTGACGTCCGCAAAATGGTCCGAAAGCTCATGTCCAGCCGTTTGACAGGAAATCTTGGTCTTGTCGATGACCTGCTCGAAGTTGCGCCACTGGGTATAACCCAAAAGTCCTTGCAGTTCACGAGCATACCAGTATTCTTCGTCATCAATCTGATGAGCAAACTCTTCGAAATTCTTATGCAGTTCAATGATGACTTCGTTTTTCATGTCGCCTCCATTGGTTGTAATCCGTCTATCGTTTTGCTGACGTCAGCAAAACGTTCCGCTACACCTCCACCCGTATTTTCCCGGTCAACAACTGCTGCATCAGCCCCTTCTTCTGCTCCCGCAGGGCGTCGAGTTGGGCGCGGAGGATATCACACTCGCGGTCGGTTTCGAACCGTGACAATTTGTCACGGTTTCATTGCCTTCTTTTTTCAGCCGCTCTTTCAGCTTCCGCCAATACGCGCCAGGATCGGTACTTGCCGTGAGTACCGCAACAACATCAACGATGGCGAAGTACCATTTTTGCGCACATGCATCCCACTCAGTGCGAACCTGTTTCGATTCGAACAGTTTTACGTTGCTCATACAACTATCTCCTTAAAGAGAACCATTTCTCGAAAATAAGTAATAGCCGCTACCCATCAGAATAATATGATCCTGCGTGCTAAACTCAACCATCGCCAAGTCATTCTTGATCTACCTTCATAATGCGCACGTCGTCTTCCGAAGGCTCCGCTACACCGCCGGGTGGTTGTTGGCAAAAATCAGGGAGGTTGCTTTGCATTTAAGCGCCTCTTCCACTATCCGAAAAAATAGGTATGATGTCCCGAATGGCGCCAATGCCGAGCCGCTGGGATGAATTGTTAGGTTTCATACTGTTGAACGATGAACCTGGCGCGTTCATATAGTTCATCGAAAGTGATGATCTCGGGACTTGTAGTGTTTCGCCTGAATAGTTCGAATGAGCGGTAACGTTCCTGGTTGATGCCGTGGTCACCGACGAACTCTTGCAGACTGCCTACAACTAAAAATGATTTTGGTGAGTAGTTGAAAGCCTCCTCGCCCGTTGGGTTTCCAACATCGTCCACAAGTGAGAGCTTATTGCGTATCGTTTCTGTAGCAAGCGCGACCGTGCCCTGTACCTGTGATATGCCACCGGAAAGTTCAGACGAAGGAGCCCAGCAACCTTGGCGATATGATTGGCCTTGAAGTAATGGCGTCATGTGGGTTTTGATCTCAACTAAACATATACTTGAGATAACTCCGCGAGTACGAAGCAAGGCATCGACCCTCTTGCCATGCTCAGTGACCGTATGCCCGTGTACTACCTGCTCAAGCTTCTTATCATCCAGCCCTGATAGATGAATGTAGCTAAGTCCATAGCCGAAGATCCATGGGTTCTTCTCAAAGAATCTCTGCCATACTGCTTCATTGGAGCACTGCTTTCTATTCTTTACGTCATTGAAATAAAAGGGGTCTTCAAGGAGCCTTTGGAACACCTGCAGTTGGCGTTTGCGAAAGCCAACTGCCACCAAATCATCTTTGGTGATTTCCGAGCGCAAAATCTCTGCAAATAACTCTTGGTTGTCATGAAAAATGGCTTGCGCCTGAACGTTTGAGAGAACAATTTTCCGTAGGTCTTCGTCGGTGATTTTCATTGCGCCGCTGTTTTTGAACGGCATAGCCTGTATATGATTTAGAAACTCAACTAATTTTCCAATCTCGTCGCCGATGAATGAAAAACTGGCGTTATGCGGCTTATTTGATGCTAATGTGTAGCCTTGTATACTGAGAACAAAGATTCCTCGGTCGTCCTCAAAAAACTTCGCTGTTATGCAAGACTGTGCATTATCCTTATGCCGTAGGACAAGCTCGTCTTTTATCTTAGCGAACGCATACGTACACGGTTGTTCAATAAGCTTAGTCGCAATGCGAACCTTGAGTTCAGAATCGTCGAACGAGTCAAGACTGGGACTGATGTAAGTTTTTCCAGCTTTCGGATTTTGATAGTTGTCCATCTCATTATCCAATTAAGTACTTTTTGAAAGGTAATTATGGCTGTTATTGATTCTTTAACGTCTTATTGAATAATTTTTTATAACTTTATTCTATATATGATGTCGTAATATTAAGATCACTAGGTATATTAAGGGACACTATACCTATTAATTAGCGTAGTCAGAAAAATAGGTATGGTGTCCCTGTATTTCCTGTATTTTAGTGTCCATGTATTTTCTTTCATCATACGCCCCATCATTTTAACGCCCTTAAAAGTATTGTAATATCATCACTACTCACAACTTCCAAATTCCACCTTTTGGCCGCTTGCTCAAAAACCTGCTCTACAAGCTTCTTTGGTAGATTTGTTTCACTTGCAACATGCGAGAAATGGTATAACTCCTTTTCCCCAACCTCGATTGCATCTTGCTGACCTAGCCATTTCTCTAAGATTTTTAGTGCATCATTTTTATCAATTATTTCTTCTTCAGTTGAGCTTTCTGATGAACAAATCATTTCCAACTCTTTACTTCTTGTTCCTATTCGATGCAAAACCTTCCTTATTTTGTTGCTTGCTGGTCCTAGGGAAGCAACCAAATTTCCGTCGATTCTTTTGGCTTCATAAGTGCCCGGTGTCATGCCGAGTAAATCTGTAGGCAAATGAAAATCCTCAAAACCTCTAGGAATCAAAATAAAACATCTTTCTTTGCCAAGATGACCAATAAACAGACCCAGTTCGAAAATAACGTTATCTCTGGCAGTTAAAAATTCCTTACCGCGTATTTTTATCACATCATCGGGAGCAAATACAAATACACCAAAGTCAGCTTTTTCAAGATTATCTACTAAAGAATCAAGGGCATATTTTGAAAGATCAAAAATACCTTGAGTCCAAACTGTTACCTCTGCATCGTGCTCAAGGTTTTCTTGAATCCCATATGCTGTTTCTAAGCTCTCTATTGATGAACCTACAAAAAGACTTGGTTTCATTATGGTACCCTCTCGAATTGAATAACTGTTTGCTAAATATGATGCGCTCGCAAAAAGTCACTGAAGCAATAAAAATGTCTCTAACAGGTGTCGCTTCCCCCTTCGGCAGGCAACAAAAACGATTACAGCGCAATTCTGGAAGCCGTTTTCTTCTCACGGCTGATTTTCTAATTTATAGGAGCGCATTTGGTGGTCGTGTCTCAACGGGGTACAGGTACGTTGTACCGAATTGAGACACGACCCCTATTTTTTCCCGACCCCTATTGTTTCCTCTTAGGAGCAAACATTTGGACTCAACCCCTGACATAAGAAATTTTGGGGAAATTGACTCATGTCATGGGCTAGACCCCTCCGACTGTGACTAGAATGCAGGAATTTGAGAGCAAACACGGCGTGGTTTCTTCTGATTCACCTAGCCCAGAAGTGATGAAACATAGGCTAACTCTGCTGTTAAAGCAGCTTTAAGATCAATTGCATTTGTGAAGGTAAATAGTTTTTTGTTTCTTATGTCAAGTAAAGACATGACTATATCCTTGTCGGCGGCTTTTTTAATGGAGTAATGCATTAAAAAAGTAATTATATCGACTCTATTTTTAGTTAATTTTTCAGTTTTGAAATAAAACTTTACTAGATTTTTTATGCCGTTAATTTCTAAGCCACGTTCAGGATTAACGCTTACAGCTACTCCATGACGCTCAAAAGTACCTGTTACGGGTTCAAACCATGAAATATCTTTTTTGCCCCACCATGAATGATACGCTTCTGCGATTTCTGTATAATTGGCTACTTTATTCGGGTGGTTTGCCTTGGATACTCCTTGTTTGATTTGAGCCTTTGGTAAAGAATTCCGATGAACTTCAATTATATGTTCTCTCATTCCCCTCCAGTAGTCAAAAGCCGGGTGATAATCATCCCGGTTTTTGATTTCTAAAACTTTATTTACTTTTGGAATGCCGGAGGAAGAAACGATGTCTACGAAGTCAGTCAAAGAAATTTTATTCATTGTCCACTCCTTTTGTCTTAGAATCTTGTATTATTGCGGCCCGTACTGCTTTAATCGGGCTCCTAATTAGAAAATCAGACCGGCCCTGTTTTTGCTAAGGGCCTTTTGGGTCTCAATCCTCTATTTCTTCTTTTTGCTCTAAGAACTTTTGCTTTTGCTTCTCTATTTTTTTGATGCTATCGTGTGCCGGTAGTTTCTCAGGCATAGTGCCACCCAATTCCTTTATTGTTTGGCGAACTTTCGCACCTACTTCATAATGAGCCGAATTAGCTGATGTTTTACCTTTTATAGATTCTCTTTTTAATTTTTCCTCTGCCTGTGTGGCGCGGAAGAGATTTGCAGCAAGTTCGGTTGATCCCATATGATCTAATATTTTTTGGCTTTTCTTGAGACCCTTATATTTATGGATATCTTTAGCACCCAGACCACCGTAAAGCCCTTTATAACCATGATCTTGAAAGATTGCATAGTCGAGGGGTTCAATTACTCCCGCTTCTTTAGCTGCTCCTGCAAGTTGAATGTTGTGAGTTCTTAATTCATCCCTTAAAAACAATCTCTTTTCGTCTTCAATGGCAAGGGTAGCAACTTCTTGTTTTCTTGTTTGGATTGCAAAGTATGTTTGACCTAATGCGACAATTTCTTTAGAAGAATCAGCATTTTGTATGGTTAAATAACATGCATACCGAGACAAAGCCATTGAGAGCAGTTCCCTTTTTGCCCTCGAACCAATAGTGACCATTTCGTTTATTTCCACGAAATGGTTTTCAACGATAATTCCTGTTTCTTTACAAACATTTATTGCTTTTTCAATAACAGGAATGAAATTCTTATACTCTCTATATTCTAGAATCCTTGCCAGCTCACGAGCCGACCAATATTCAGCTCCTTCGTTATCGTATTTTTTAATTTTTTCAAAAGGTGAATCTGGATCACCGGTTATGATTGGTCTTCTCGTCCTTGTTATTTTTCTCATAGTTTATTTCTCCTTTAAAGTTGATGAGATGCGGTATTCTTGGACAATAGCCGCTTTCACTGCATCTTGGGAGGTAACAATAGGAGCGACATTAAGATCGGCAAAAAATCTTCGCACACCCAAAACAAAAGGCCGCCCGATCAACCTAAGTTGACCACCACGGCCTTTGCCATACAAATGAAAGACTCCGTCCCGGACGAAATCATTCTCACTCCCTACGCAATGAATCCTAGATATCCAGATTCACCACATTTAACGCATTATTCTCGATAAACTCACGGCGCGGCTCCACCTGGTCCCCCATCAGGATCGTGAATATCTCATCCGATTCGACGATATCCTCGATCTTGACCTGGAGCAGCACGCGGTTTTCGGGATTCATGGTCGTATCCCAGAGCTGCTCCGGGTTCATCTCGCCAAGGCCTTTGTAGCGCTGGATGGCGAGCCCTTTCTTGGCGTACTCCATGAAGAAGGTGAGCAGTTCTTCGTGGTTTTCGGTCTCGAAAAGGCGTTTGCCCCCTTCCTGCTGCTCAAGAAAAGCCCTGCCGTCGGCCATGGTCTCCACCACCCGGTGGTGATTCTCCACCAACAGCTCGTATTCGTGGGTCGAGAGCACGGAGAGCACCTGATGGTCGATGATGGCCCGGATATTGCCGATGCGGAAGGTGATCCGGTCCTCATCCACCTGGTAGTCGGAGCCGGGGGAGAGCGCCTTCATGTCCTCCAGGTAGGGCTCCATGGCGGAAAGCTCTTCCTGGCCCGCCGGCACGTTGCTGCGGATGGCGAGGGAGAGCAGGTCGCCGGCGATCCCCTTCTTGACCACCTTGTCGAAGATGGCGCGGTTCTCGGTGAACTGCTTGATGACCGGGATGATCTGTTTCCCGATGTAGGTCCGGTCCCCTTTCTCCAGGCGCAGGGTCAGGTCCTCGGACCCCTCCTCCAGGAGAAAGTTCTGCATCGCCGCCTCGTTCTTCAGGTACATCTCCTTCTTGCCGCGTTTCACCTTGTAGAGCGGCGGCTGGGCGATGTAGAGGTAACCGCGCTGGATCAGCTCCTGCATGTGGCGGTAGAAGAAGGTCAACAGCAGGGTCAGGATGTGGGAGCCGTCCACGTCGGCGTCGGTCATGACGATGATGCGCTGGTAGCGGAGCTTGGCGATGTCGAAGTCTTCCTTGCCGATGCTGGTCCCCAGGGCCGTGATCAGGGTGCGGATCTCCTGGGACGAGATCATCTTGTCGAAGCGGGCCTTCTCCACGTTGAGGATCTTCCCCTTGAGCGGCAGGATGGCCTGGAACTTCCGGTCGCGCCCCTGCTTGGCCGAACCGCCGGCCGAATCGCCCTCGACCAGGTACAGTTCGCACAGGGCCGGGTCCTTTTCCTGGCAGTCGGCCAGTTTGCCCGGCAGACCGCCCATATCCAGGGCCCCCTTGCGCCGGGTCAGGTCGCGGGCCTTGCGGGCCGCCTCCCGGGCCCGGGCCGCCTCTATGGACTTCTCCAGGATGCGCTTGGCGATCTGGGGGTTCTCCTCCAGGAACTGGGCCAGCTTGTCGTTCAGCAGGGTCTCCACGTACCCTTTGACCTCGGAGTTGCCCAGCTTGGTCTTGGTCTGCCCCTCGAACTGGGGCTGAGGGATCTTGATCGAGACGACGCAGGTCAGCCCCTCGCGCAGGTCTTCGCCCGAGATGGTCACCTTGGCGTTCTTGAGCAGGTTGTTGGCCCCGGCGTAGCTGTTCATGGTGCGGGTCAGGGCCGCCTTGAAGCCCGCCAGGTGGGTGCCCCCCTCGTGGGTGTTGATGTTGTTGGCAAAGGTGAAGATCTTCTCGTCGTAGGTGTCGTTGTACTGCATGGAGACCTCGGTCTCCACCCCTCCCTTTTCGCCCTTGATGTAGATCGGCTTGGGGTGCAGCGCTGTTTTGTTGCGGTTTAAGTATTCCACGAAGGAGTTGATCCCGCCCTCGTAGAAGAACTCGTGGAACTTGTTTTCCACCCGCTCGTCGGTGATCTTGATCCTGACCCCGGCATTGAGGAAGGCCAGCTCGCGCAGGCGCTGGGAGAGGACATCGAAGGAATATTCGGTGGTCTCGAAGATCTCCTCGTCCGGCATGAAGGTGATCTTGGTGCCGCGTTTCTTGGTCTCGCCGGTGGCCACAAGCGGCGCCTGGGGGTCGCCCCGGCGGTAGGACTGGCGCCAGACCTTGCCGTCCCGGCGTATCTCCAGCTCCAGCCATTTGGAGAGGGCGTTGACGACGGAAACCCCGACGCCGTGCAGGCCGCCCGAGACCTTGTAGGATTCGTTGTCGAACTTTCCCCCGGCGTGCAGCACGGTCATGACGACCTCGGCAGCGGATCTCCCTTCGCTGGGCATCATGTCGGTGGGGATGCCGCGGCCGTTGTCCACCACCGTCACCGAGCCGTCGGTGTTGATGGTCACAATGACATTGTCGCAGTAACCGGCCAGGGCTTCGTCGATGGCATTGTCCACGACCTCGTACACCAGGTGGTGCAGACCCGAGCCGGAGGTGGAGCCTATGTACATGGACGGGCGCTTGCGCACCGCAGCCAGGCCTTCCAATACCTTGATGCTGTCGGCGCCGTATTCTTCTGAAGCGGTTTGTGTCATGTTTGCCTGTTCACTCATGCGGTTCATTTCCCTCAAAAGTCAGATTGCCGTCTTCCACACGGAAAACGGCGCAGTGTGCAGCATCGCCCAACAGGGCTGGTGAACGTTCCGTTGTCGTGATAAATACCTGGATTGCCCGTAAGAAGAGAAAATCCATCAAATTCCGGTTCCTTTTGGCATCGAGCTCGGAGCTCATGTCGTCCAGGAGCAGGAGCGGCGGTTCCCGGAAGATGGCCTGAAGATTGTCGACCTCGGCCATTTTCAGCGCCAGGACGAAACTCTTCTGTTGCCCCTGGGAGCCGAAGCTCTTCAGGGACCGGCCATCCAGGCTGAGCATCAGATCGTCCCGATGGGGACCGGCCGTTGTCGTGCCGTAACGTTCATCGCTTTTCGCATGCCGGGCAAACAGCTCCAGCAACTCGCCGCGGATGGCCTCGCGGCCGTTTGCCTGCACCCCTTCGGGGTGGTAGGCGATGCATGCCGTCTCCCCATCCCCCGAGATCGTAGCATAATGCCGTTCAAGCATGCCGTTGAGCTGCGCCACGTAACGCTGCCGCCGCTCGATGACCTCGGCGCCCGCCTCGGCCAACTGTTCGGTCCAGGTATCCAGGCCGGTCCTGTCGGCGCCTTTCAGGAGGTGGTTGCGTTGCTTGAGGATCCGGTGGTAGCCGTGCCAGCTGTGCAGGTAGCCGATATCGCCCGTGTAGACGGCCCGGTCCAGGTAGCGCCGTCGCGCATCGGGTCCCAGCCTGACCATGCCGGTATCCTCGGGGGAAAAAACCACCGCATTCAGCCTGCCGTGCAGCTCCGATGCCCGTTGAATGCCCTTGCCGTCGACCTCTACCCGGCGCCCGGCCGCCTCCAGCGTCAACCTGATCCGGTTCAGGGCGCCGGCCGAAAGGACCTCCCCCTGGATCTGCGCGATCTGCCGGTCATGTCCGATGAGTTCGGGAAGACGGGCATTCCTGAAGGACCGGGGGCTCCCCAACAGGTAGATCGCCTCCAGCAGGTTGGTCTTGCCCTGCCCGTTGAGGCCGTACAACAGGTTGAAACCTTCGCCGGGGTGTATGCGAACTGCCCCGATATTTCGGAAACCGGCGATAGCCAGGTGTTTGAGCAGCATCCGTCTTTTTCCGCTAGAGCCTCATCGGCATGATCACTGCCAAGAAGCTGTCCGAATGTTCCGGCACAATGATGGAGGGGGAGAGCTCATCCCTGAATTTCATCTCCACGCTCTCGGTTTCAGCCACGGCCAGCACGTCCAGGAGATAACGGGCATTGAACCTGACAGCGATCGGGTCGCCGTCGTACGCCACGTCGATATCCTCCATGGCGTCGCCCAGCTCGGGATTGCTCGAGGATATTTTTACCCCGCCGGAGGTTATCTCCAACATGATTCCTTTGAATTTTTCGCTGGAGAGTATGGCCATCCTGCGGACGGAGTGGGTGAAATTCTCCCTGTTGAACGTGACGATGCGGTCGTTGGCCGCGGGGATGACCCGGTTATAGTCCGGAAATTCGCCATCCACCAGGCGCATGACCATGTAGGAATCGCCCCGTTTGATCACCGCGCTGTTGTCCATGAAGCCGAACATCAAGGCGCCGCTGTCCTCGTCGGTGATCTTTTTCATCTCATACACACCCTTTTTGGGGAGGATGACCCCTTTCAAAAGCTCGGGACCGGCGGTTCCCTTGAGCGCCCCGGTGGCAATGGACAGACGGTGACCGTCGGTGGCAACCATTTTGAGGAAGTTTTCGCCGTTGGCGTTGACCTCGACCCTGGCGAATATGCCGTTTAAGTTGTATTTGGTCTCGTCATTGCAGATGGCGTAGGAGGTCCTCTCGATCATCCCCTTCAGCAGGGAGTTCTCTATCTCGAAGAGGTTTTCTTCCTTGATGTCGGGAAAATAGGGAAACTCGTCAGGCGAAAGCCCGACGATGTTGAATTGCACCTTGCCGCATTTGATCTCCACCCAGTCGTTGTCTTTTGTAGAAAAGACGATCTCCTGGTTGGGGAGTTCCTTGACGATCTCGTACAGCTTCTTGGCTCCGACCGTAATCTTCCCGGCCACGGTCACTTCGGCGGGATAGGCGCTTTTCATGCCCACTTCCAGGTCGGTGGCCGTTACGTGCAGCATGGAATCCGTTGCTTCCAGGAGGACATTTGACAGAATCGGCATGGAAGTCCGTTTTTCAACGATACCCTGGATCTTCTGCAGCGATTTGAGGAACAGTTCCTTATCGATTTTAAATTCCATCTGCCACTCCTTGCTGGTAAAGGTTTTTTTAAATCTTTAAACCTTTGTTGTTGTTGTTGGTCCTGTTGATATGGTTAAAATAGCATAACATTCGGATATGATGCATGATTTTTACGTGCAACCGTGTTGATAACCATCGGTCTCACGGGCCGGTTATCAACATGACGGTTGTTATGCACAGATATCCACAATCCGTCAACAGGGTTGTCGTCATTTCAAAATGCCACGCCGGATGTCATCGACGACCTTGAAAAATTTCGGGTCCTCTTGCAGCGCCTTCTCGATCTTCTTGGTAGCGTAAATAACCGTCGAATGGTCCTTGCCGCCGAACTTTGAACCGATATCGGGATAGGAGGCCTTCGTCATGTCCCGGCAGAGCCAGATGGCTATCTGACGCGCGTGGACAAGATTTCTTTGCCGCTTTTCCGATTTCATGTCGGCTATCTTGAGACCGAACTGGTCCGCTACGGTTTTTTGTATCAGCTCGATGGTGATCTCCTTGCGCCGGTCGCCGAGGATGTCCTTAAGGCTTTCCCTGGCCATCTCAAGGGTGATGGGGATGTTCTGCAGGCTGCTGTAGGCGCCGAGTCTGATCAGCATCCCTTCCAGTTCGCGGATGTTCCTCGTGTCGCTGGAGGCGAGAAAATAGGTGACATCGTCGGGGAGGCGGATCTTTGTAACTTCCGATTTTTTCTTGAGAATGGCTATCTTGGTTTCAAGGTCAGGAGGTTGAATATCGGCTATCAGACCCCATTCGAAGCGTGAACGGAGCCGCTCCTCCAGATCGGATATCTCACGGGGGAACTTGTCGGAGGTGATGACTATCTGTTTATGGGCCTCGTGAAGCGCATTAAAGGTGTGGAAAAATTCTTCCTGGGTCCCGGTTTTCCCGGATATGAACTGGATATCGTCGATGAGGAGGACATCGACGTTTCTGAACCGGCTTCTGAACAGATCCATCTTTTTGAGGCGGAGATGATTCACCATCTCGTACATGAACTTCTCCGCCGAGCAGTAACAGACGTTCAAAGCGGGCGATGCGCTGCGGATGATGTGCCCGATTGCGTTCAAAAGGTGGCTTTTGCCGAGGCCGACGCCGCCATAGATGAAGAGCGGGTTATAGGTATCGGCCGGATTGTTGGCCACCGCCATGGCGGCGGCATGGGCAAAGTGGTTGCCGGTGCCGCTGACAAACAGGTCGAAGGTATATTTGGAATTCAAGGGGGTAAAGGCGGAATCCAACTGGGCGCTCTTTGCCTGTTCAGCCTCTTCCTGGTGCCCCTTGATGATGAGATCTTCCGGCAAAACGGTTTCGGATTCGCTGTTTTGATCCCTGACGACAAAGGCGATGGACAGGTTTTGTCCCGAGGTGACCGATAAAGCGCCAAGGATGACCTTATGATAGTTCTCTTCCAGCCAATCCTTGAAAAAAGAAGTCGGAACAGAGAGATAGACGGTAGTGCCCTCGATATGGCTGTAGTTTACCGGTTTGATCCAGGTGGCAAAATCTCGCTCGGAAAGAACTTTTTCGAGATTTTCGGCGGCTTGTTGCCAGGCTTCTTGCATGTTCACATCACATTCTCATAATCATGGGGAGTGGAGGCAGCGGGGTTATCCACAGTGGTCACATAAGACTAATTACCTAATGGTATGAACTGCTTTTCCTTGCCGACCCTTATGGTAATCAACAGTTATCAACATCATTTTCAACACCTGTTGATAACTTTAAATGTAATCAAATCAGTCATTTAAATATACTTTACTGAATATTCGGGGCTTTTTGAGGCTGAGGCAGATTAACAGAGGCCGGGCCATTTTTCAAGGCAAATCACTTGTCGGCGGGCGCTCTAGGCAGTAATAATTTTCTTGACAATTTCAAGGTGATATGGTTAATAAGCCATTTCCTGATAAATATTTTAGAGGAGTGGTGATATGAAAAGAACATTTCAACCCAGCAACACCTCCCGCAAGCGCACCCACGGTTTTTTGGTACGGATGTCCACCAAGAATGGTCGTCTCGTCATCAAGCGCAGAAGGGCAAAGGGCCGCAAAAGACTGTCCGTTGGCATTGCAACCAAGTAACCGGTTTGCGGGGGAGCGGGACGGCGATGTTTTTCCCAAGTCGGTACGGCTGCGGAAGCGCTTCGAATTCCTCAGGCTTTCCAACTCTCCTCACAAGTTTGCTAACAGGGGCTTCCTTGTCGTATGGCTTAAGAACGGCGGAAGCCAGGCACGCCTGGGGGCCACGGTCAGTAAAAAGGTCGGTTGCGCCGTGGTCCGCAACAGGATCAAGCGCTACATCAGAGAATCATTCAGGCAGATGCGGCTTCCGTTACCGGGTGTTGACATCAACGTTGTGGCGCGGCGCGACGCTGCGGCAATGGATTTCAGCACTGTTCAGCGAGAACTTGAAAAGGCCTTCAGGCATATCGGCACATCCCCATGCAAAAGCGCGTTGCGCTCATCGTAATCAGGCTGTACCAGAAGCTGCTGTCGCCGCTTCTTCCGCAGACCTGCCGGTTTTATCCCTCCTGTTCCGAGTATTCCCGCGAATCTATTGTACGGCATGGAGTTGCCAGGGGAGCTTGGCTTACCCTTATCAGGCTCTGCAAATGCCATCCCTTTCATCCGGGTGGGTTTGATCCGGTACCTTAACTAAAGAGCACAACTGGAGCTTTTATGGAAAAGCGCGCATTTCTGGCAGTCATTCTTTCGATAGCGGTTTTCTACGCTTATTCCATGGTCTTTGGCCCTGAAAAAAAACAACTTCCGCCAAAAGCCTTTCAAAACGCGAACTCCGCCGCTGCAACGGCGCCCTCCGCCGGTGAGCCGGCGTTGCTTTCGGCCGCCGCCGCAGCGAATGGCGCCCCGCCAGAGGGCGCCCGGCCCGCACAGGACGTGACCGTGGACACGGGTCTCTACACGGCGGTATTCTCTTCCCGCGGCGGGAGTCTCAAGAGCATGACCCTCAAGAACTACCGCGAGCAGAATACACCCGCAGCCAGTCCGGTTGTGCTCGGTATTCACGCCGATCCCTCCCTTCTCAGCTTCTCGACCAGGGCGACCGGGATCAACCTTCCGGACGGCGCCATCTTTCTGCCGGACGTCGGCAAGATTCAGCTTGGCCCCGGCGAAAGCCGGCAGTTGACGTTCAATTACGTCTCGGGCCAGGGCTTTACCGTGCGCAAGGTCTACACCTTCGCCGGCGGCTCCTATGGCATCAAGCTGGATACCCAGGTATTCAACAACTCCCCGGCCCCCCTGGTGGGATCCATCCAGCAGGTGATGACCTACCCGGCCGAGCACAAGGTAAAGGAAAGCCGTCTCGATACCTCCGGGTCGTACATCTATAACGACGACGGCCTCAAGTCCGACAAGGCCAAGGATGTTGCCGCCGCGTCGAAGAAATACGACCGGAACATCCTCTGGGCGGGCTTTGCCGATAAATACTTCCTGAGCGCCATTCTGGCCGAGAAGGGGAGTATCGCCTCCGTTGAATTGAAAAAGAACGCCGCCGGGTTCATGGAGTCGACCGTATCGGCCCCGCAGTTCACCGTCAACCCGGGACAAGCGGCCACGGTGACGCAGCGCCTGTTCGTCGGCCCCAAGGATATCGACATCCTCAAGGCCCAGGGCAATTCCCTGGAGCAGTCCCTTGACCTGGGCTGGTTCTCGGCCATCGCCAAACCGCTGCTCTATACCCTCAAGTTCTTCTATCGCTATGTGGGTAACTACGGCATTGCCATCATCATCATCACCGTCATCCTCAAGGCGCTGTTCTTCCCGCTGACCCACAAGAGCTACAAGTCCATGAAGGGGATGCAGAAGATCCAGCCGGAGATGAACAAGATCCGCGAGAAGCACAAGAACGACCGCGACGCCATGAACAAGGCGGTCATGGAGCTGTACCGCGACCACAAGGTCAACCCGCTGGGGGGGTGCCTGCCGATGGTCGTCCAGATCCCGGTGTTCTTCGCCCTGTACAAGGCGCTCATGTTCTCCATCGAGCTGCGCCACGCGCCGTTCTTTTTCTGGATCACCGACCTGTCCGACAAGGACCCCTATTACGTCACCCCCGTCATCATGGGGATCACCATGTTCGTGCAGCAGAAGATGACCCCCTCCCAGATGGACCCGGTCCAGCAGAAGATGATGCTGGCCCTGCCGGTGGTGTTCACCTTCATGTTCCTGAGCTTCCCCTCCGGCCTGGTTCTGTACTGGCTGGTGAACAACATCCTGACCATCGGCCAGCAGATGTACATCAACAAACAGGTCAAAGATTGACGAACGCCGTCGGTTAAGGCACAATCGGAGCGCCCCTGCATAGGCAAGGGCGCTTTTTGCTTTAAAGGAAACGACCTTCATGGACTACATTGCCGACCTTCATATCCATTCTCCCTACTCACGGGCCACCAGCCCGGAGAGCAATCTGGCCGGCCTGGCCGGCTGGGCGAGGGTCAAGGGGATCCAGGTGGTCGGCACCGGCGACTTTACCCATCCCGGCTGGTTCCGGCGCCTCAAGGAGGAACTGGAGCCGGCCGAAGCGGGCCTGTTCCGGCTGAAGAACGAGGCCATGATCCCTTCGCCGCTGCCGGGGGCGACCCCCCTTGCCGGGCCGGTGCGGTTTCTCCTCTCCGCCGAGATCAGCAGCATCTACAAGCGCCACGGCGTGGTGCGCAAGGTCCACAACCTGCTCTACGTGCCGGACTTCGCCTCCGCCGAGAGGCTGAACGCCAAGCTGGCCGGCATCGGCAATATCGAGTCCGACGGTCGCCCCATCCTGGGGCTTGATAGCCGCGACCTGCTGGAGATCCTGCTGGAGCAGGCGCCGGAGGGTTTCCTGGTGCCTGCCCACATCTGGACCCCCTGGTTCTCCCTGTTCGGCTCAAAATCCGGCTTCGACGCCATCGAGGAATGTTTCGACGACCTCACGCCCCACGTCTTTGCCCTGGAGACCGGGCTTTCCTCCGACCCGGACATGAACCGGCTCATATCCGGCCTGGACCGTTTCGCACTGATCTCCAACTCGGACAGCCACTCCCCCTCCAAGCTCGGACGCGAGGCCAATCTCTTCTCCACCGGCCTGGATTTTTTCGCCCTGCGGGACGCCATCAGGGGGAACCGGCGGGAGACCTTCCGTGCCACGGTGGAATTTTTTCCCGAGCAGGGGAAATACCATGCCGACGGCCACCGGGCCTGCCATGTCTGTCTCTATCCCGTGGAGAGCCGCAGGCTGGGGCTGGCCTGCCCGGTCTGCGGCAGGCCTTTGACCGTGGGTGTCCACCACCGGGTCATGGAACTGGCAGACCGGGAGGAGCCGCTCTACCGTGCAGACTCGCCGGAGGTGTTCAGCCTCATCCCCCTGCCCGAGGTGCTGGGGGAGATCATCGGGGCCGGTCCCGCCTCCAAGGGGGTCATGGAGCAGTACGGCCGCACCATCGGGCGTTTCGGATCGGAATTCAACCTGCTCCTGCACGCCTCCCTGGACGAGATCCGCGAGGCTTCGCCGGTCCTGGGAGAGGCCGTTTTGCGCATGCGCGCCGGCCGGGTCATCCGCACGCCCGGTTTTGACGGCGAGTACGGCGTGATCAGGCTCTTTGAGGAGGGGGAGGCACAGCGATTGTTCGGCCTGGGTAGCCTGTACGGCGATGGACCGGCGCCCCGGCGCCGGAGAAAGAGGCGGGAGTGTCCGTTTTGATGCCTAAAGAGAAAATCGACCATGTATATTGAGGATACCATCGCCGCCATCAGCACCCCGCAAGGTGAGGGGGGCATTGGCATTGTGCGGGTCAGCGGCAACCGGGCCGAGGCCATCGGCCTGCGGCTCTTCCGCTTCCGCAAGGGAGACGCCTTCTCCAGCCATTTCCTGCACTACGGCGCTCTAGTGGCGCCGGATAACGGCGCAGTGCTCGACGAGGCCATGGCGGTCCTGATGCGGGCGCCCCATTCCTACACCCGCGAGGATGTGCTGGAACTGCACTGTCATGGCGGGATGCTGGTGGTGGAGCGTATCCTGGCTTCGGCCTTGGCCTGCGGCGCACGCCTGGCCGAGCCGGGCGAGTTCACCCGCCGGGCCTTCATCAACGGCAGGATCGACCTGGTGCAGGCCGAAGCGGTCATGGACGTGATCGCCGCCAAGACCGAGGCGTCGCTGGCACTGGCACAACGCCAGCGCGCCGGTGCGCTCTCCGCCAGGATAGACGCCGTCCGCCAGGCCCTGACGAGGAGCCTGGCCTTTATCGAGGCCTCCATCGATTTCCCCGAGGAGGACATCGGCGAGACCGACACCGCTCTCCTTTTGTCGGGCGTCAACGGCGCTCTTGACGAGATCGGCAGCCTGCTGGACGGTTTCGACGAAGGACGCATCCTGCGGGAGGGGATTTCGGTGCTGATCGTCGGCAAACCCAATGCCGGCAAGTCCAGCCTGCTCAACCGTCTGCTCAAGGAAAACCGCGCCATCGTAACCCACGTCCCCGGCACTACCCGGGATATCATCGAGGAGACCGTAAACCTGGGCGGGCTTGCCGTTCGCCTTTTGGACACGGCCGGTATCCGCCACACGGATGACGTCGTCGAGCGCGAGGGGATCAACCGCGCCCTGGACAAGATCCCCCAGGCCGACCTGGTGCTGTTCGTACTCGATTCTAGCCGGCCGTTCAATGTGGAGGACCGGCAGATCCTGGATGCCGTGGCGGGGAAGACGGCCATTCTAGTATTGAACAAGTGCGATCTGCCCCTTACCCTGGAACTCCCCGCCGAAATGGGAGAGTTGCCCCGCGTCGCCCTGTCGGCCGGCACCGGCGCGGGCATCGATGGCCTCCGCGAGTTGATCCGCACGACCTTCCTGCGCGGAACGGCGCTCGACAGCCGGGAATTCGTGGCCATCTCGCGGGCCCGCCATCGCGACGCCCTGACCTCTGCCCGCTCGGTCCTTCGGCAGTTTCTTTCCGGCCTGGAGGGGGGGCGTGAGCTGGAAACCCTGGCCATCGACCTGCGCGATGCCTTGTCCGCCGTGGGCCAGGTCACCGGCGAAACCACGACGGACGATGTGTTGGACGTGGTATTTTCATCATTCTGTATTGGGAAATAATGCCCGTGTTTCACGTGAAACATGGGGAGGATATCGATGCACTGTCATGAAACAATCTATGACGTGATCGTGGTCGGGGCCGGCCATGCCGGCTGCGAGGCGGCTCTGGCCGCTGCCCGCATGGGGTGTTCCACGCTGCTTTTGACCATCAACCTGGACGCGATTGCGCTCATGTCCTGCAACCCCGCCATCGGCGGCCTTGCCAAGGGGCACCTGGTCAGGGAGATCGATGCCCTGGGGGGCGAGATGGCCAGGAACATCGACGCAACCGGTATCCAGTTCCGCATCCTCAATACCCGCAAGGGGCCGGCGGTGCGCGCTTCCCGCGCCCAGGCCGACAAGCAGCTCTACCGGCTGCGCATGAAACGGGTGCTGGAGCAGCAGGACAACCTGTACCTCAAGCAGGGCGAGGTGACGGGGCTCTACCTGGAAGAGGATGAGCTTAGGGGTGTGGATACCCGTTCCGCCATCCGCTTTCTCGGCAAAACGGTCGTGCTGACCACCGGCACCTTCATGCGCGGCCTGATCCACATCGGTCTGACCAACTACCCTGGGGGCAGGGCAGGCGATCTCCCTTCGGTGGGGCTTTCCGACCAGTTGCGGCAGCTCGGATTTCTGGTGGGGAGGCTTAAGACCGGCACACCGGCGCGTCTCGACGGCCGGACCATAGACTTCTCCCGGCTTAAGCCCCAGTACGGCGACGATCCGCCAGTGCCGTTCTCCTTCTCCACAGAGCGCATCACCATGCCCCAGGTGCCGTGCCATATCGCCTATACCAACCCGCGCTCCCACGAGATCATCCGCTCCGGCCTGGACCGTTCGCCGCTCTACTCCGGGATTATCGAGGGCATCGGCCCGCGCTACTGTCCTTCCATCGAAGACAAGGTGGTGCGTTTTCCCGACAAGGAACGCCACCAGACCTTCATCGAGCCGGAAGGGCTGGAGACGGTGGAGGTCTATCCCAGCGGCATGTCCACCTCGCTGCCCATTGACATCCAGATACCCTTTTACCGCTCCATCGAGGGGCTGGAGCGGGTCGAGATCATGCGGCCGGCCTATGCCATCGAATACGATTACGTCGATCCGATCCAGTTGCACGCCTCGTTGGAGACCAAGCTGATCCGCAACCTCTACCACGCCGGCCAGATCAACGGCACCTCGGGTTACGAGGAGGCGGCCGGGCAGGGATTGATGGCAGGCATCAATGCCGCGCTCCGGGTCAAGGGGAAAGCCCCCCTCGTGTTGGGCCGCAGTGAAGCCTATATCGGGGTGATGATCGATGACCTGGTGACCCTGGGCACGAAGGAACCGTACCGCATGTTCACCTCGCGGGCGGAGTACCGCTTGCTGCTGCGTGAAGACAACGCCGATGTGCGGCTGCGCGAGAGTGGACATGGCATCGGCCTTGTGAGGGACGATGTTTTCGGCCGATTTCTGAAAAAGAGGGAGATGATTGCCGCTGAATACGAACGGATCTGTTCCGGCCGGCTGGTTATGGATGAGCGCGAGCAGGGGTTTCTTTCCCGGCACGGCCTGGCCGACGTCCAGAAGGGGACAACCCTCGAACAGTTGCTCAGGCGCCCTGAGATCACCTATGGGGAGCTGGCGGAATTCGACGATGTTTCACGTGAAACGCCCCCTGATGTGAGCGAGCAGGTGGAGATCCAGGTTAAGTACCGCGGCTATATCGAGCGGCAGCTTGAACAGGTGGAGCGGGCGCGTAAGCTGGAGGGCACGCTCCTGCCCGAGGGGCTGGATTATTTTTCCATCAACGGGCTCACAACCGAGGTGCGTGAAAAGCTGGCCAAGAACCGGCCCGACACCCTGGGGCAGGCTTCGCGCATCCCCGGTGTGACACCGGCGGCCATGTCGGTGCTTTCGATTGTGTTGAAAGCGAAAAACTGGAAAAACAACGGGCGGGGAACCGGGTCGGTGAAACAGTGATTCGTAACGCGCTTGAACAAGGTGCACGGGAGATGGGCCTGGATATTTCCGGGGAAACAATCAGAACGTTTGAGCTGTTTATCGACCAACTCAAAAAATGGAACCGCAAGATCAATCTCACCACCATAATCACCGATGATGAGATTGCGGTGAAGCACATCATCGATGCACTGGTGTTGGCCGGTTGCGTGCGCGATGGCGAAAGGGTGCTGGATATGGGTTCCGGGGCAGGGGTGCCGGCCATTCCCTTGAAGATCGTCAAGCCGAAGGTCCGGGTTACCTCCGTGGATGCGGTCGGGAAAAAGATCCTCTTCCAGCGGCATGTGGCCCGCCTCTTGGGGTTCCAGGGCTTCGAGGCCATTCATGCGCGGGTGGAGGATCTGAGCAATTCCCATGCCCACGGTTTCGACCTGATAGTATCGCGGGCCTTCTCGCGCCTGGAACAGTTTGTCGCTCTTGCCGCGCCGCTGTTGGCAGAGGCCGGGCGGCTGATCGCCATGAAGGGGCCGGGCGCTGCCGATGAGATCCGGGCGGACGGGGAACGTCTCGCAACACTGGGGTTTGAAATCGTGTCCGTCACCCCCTACCGGTTGCCGTTCAACAAGGGCGAACGCAACCTGATAGGGATTGCACCCCGCAAAGCCGCTTGAAATGGGCACTCAGAGGATAAAATTTCAAAAACGGCCGTTGCCGCCGTTATTGATCCGCACCCAGGCCTGGGGGTCCCCTGGCGGCCCAAGCGCCTTGTAGGGCAAATTTGGGCGTTCTGCTTCAGGGCCTGTCCGGATCGGGTGTTTTGACTCAGAATGGTGTTGCAGATGGGGCGATTCTGCACTAAAGTGACGGTAGAGAGCAGGAACGTTGCCATGGACATACGCATCTACTACGAGGACACGGACGCCGCCGGCGTGGTCTACCATGCCAGCTATCTCAGATTCTTTGAACGGGCCAGAACGGAATACTTCCGTGAACGCGGCCTGGGGGTGGCGGAGCTCGCCAACGACGGGTTCGTCTTCCCGGTCATAAGGATGGAGATCGATTTCAGGGCCCCTGCCCTGCACGACGAGCTTCTGTCAATTATTACCCGTCCGGAGCGGGTCGGCGGCTCATCCTTCACTGTCAGGCAACAGGCCGTGCGGCCATCGGACGGCAGGCTTCTGGTGGAGGCGGTAGTCATCCTTGCCTGCATCAATCCGCAGTGCAAGGCGCGACGGATTCCGAACCATGTCAGGCGCATGCTGGAAGAGGGTGCGGTGCGGGAAGCATGATGGTGTTGCAATCGGTTGATACCGCAGGCCTTCAGCGCATCGAGCGCGGGGAGGCGTTGCGGCTGTTCGAAGGCGCCGAACTGCTGGAGCTGGGGGTCTATGCCGACAGAATACGCCGCAAGCTCCACCCGGAAGGGATGGTGTCGTTTGTCGTTGACCGCAACGTCAATTACACCAACATCTGCGAATCGAAATGCGCCTTTTGCGCCTTCTACAGAGACAGAAAAGCTTCGGACGCCTACGTGCTCTCCCAGGAGGAGATCTTCGTCAAGATCGACGAACTGGTGAAGCTGGGCGGCACCCAACTCCTCATGCAGGGGGGGCTCAACCCCGATTTGAAGATCGGCTTTTTCGAGCAATTGTTCCGCGAGATCAAGGCGCGCTTTCCTTCGGTGCAGAATCACTCCCTTTCGCCGGCCGAGGTGGTCTGTATAGCGAAGAACTCGGGGCTTGCGCTGGATGAAACCCTGGAACGGCTCAAACAGGCCGGCCTCGATTCGATCCCCGGCGGCGGGGCCGAGATCCTGGTGGATGAGGTTCGCGGCGGCATCTCGCCCAACAAGATCGGCTGGCGCCAGTGGGCGGAGGTGATGTCCAGGGCTGCCAGGCTCGGCATGCCGACCACGGCCACCATGATGTTCGGCAGCCGGGAGAAGCCGGAGGATATCGTCGAGCATCTTTTCCGGGTGCGGGAGATCCAGGATGGGGGCGGTTCGTTTACCGCCTTCATCCCCTGGACCTACCAACCGGGGAATACCGAACTGGGGGGCGACACCGCCACCGGGGTGGAATACCTGAAGGTGTTGTCCCTGGCCCGCATCGTGCTGGACAATATCCCCAACATCCAGGCCAGTTGGGTCACCCAGGGCGCCAAGATGGCTCAGGTAGCCCTCTTTTTCGGGGCAAACGATCTGGGGGGCACCATGCTGGAGGAAAACGTCGTTGCCGCGGCAGGGTGCAGTTTCCGCATGTCCCGGGAAGAGATGATCGAACTCATTCGCGGGGCCGGCTTCCGTGCCGTTCAACGCACCACCACCTACCACATCATAAAGGAGTTTCCGGCTTGACATATCTAAACCGGCAGGCCGGAACGTGTGAAATCGTCACCACCGCACCACGCCTGAAAGAACTGGCGGCACATCTCTGCCGCCACCGAGAATTGGCCGTAGACCTGGAGATGGATTCGCTCCACCACTATTGGGAAAAGGTCTGCCTGATCCAGGTCTCGACCCGCAGCGAGAGCTGGCTGATAGACCCGCTGGCGCTGAAGGATCTGTCCCCCCTGGCCGCGCCGTTGGGCAATCCCGCCATCCTGATCGTGATGCATGGCGCAGATTATGATATCCGCTCCATGCACCGGGATTTCGGCATTGAGGTGAAAAGCCTCTTCGACACCATGATTGCGGCACGCTTTCTGGGTATTGCCGAGTTTGGCCTTGCTGCCTTGCTCAGGGCCCGCTTCGGCATCGAACTGGACAAGAAGTACCAGAAGGCCGACTGGAGCAGGCGACCGCTCACCCCGGAGATGTGCGCCTACGCCACGGCCGATACGGCCAACCTGCTCCCCCTGTACGACCAACTGCGCGGCGAACTGGCCGAAAAAGGCCGCCTCACCTGGCAGGAGGAGGAGTGCAGCCTGGTGTGCCGGGCGCGGGTAAACGAAAAAGAGGGGCCGCTGTTTCTCTTCTGCAAGGGGGCGGGAAAGCTGAAAGGTCGCAGCCTGGCAGCGCTCGAAGAGTTGCTGCGCTACCGTGACCGCCAGGCCCGGGCGCTGGATCGCCCCCCCTTCAAGGTCATGTCGGCCGAGACGCTCCTGGAGGCGGCAGAGAAGAAACCGCGTTCATTGTGCGAGTTGTCCGACATCAAGGGCATGACCCCCAAGCAGCTCCATCGCCACGGTCAGGCCCTGCTGGCGGCGGTTACAGCCGCCCTGGAACTGCCCGAGGAGCGGTTGCCCCGTTTCCCGCGCATCCGGAGGGAAGACCCGTCCGAAGGGGCCAAGGAGCGGCTCAAGCGGCTCAAGTCATGGCGCGAAAGATCGAGTGCGGCCCTGAGGCTTGAACCGGGGGTGGTTTCACCCAACTGGCTTCTGGAGGCAGTGGCGGATATGAACCCCGCCTCTCCCGCCGACCTGGACGGAATCGCCGGGATGCGGGAGTGGCAGAAAGGGCTCTGCGGAAGAGAGCTGATCGAGGTGCTTGAAGCCGATGGCAAATGAAACACGCACGGAACAACCCTACCTGAGCATCGTCGTGCCGGTCTACAACGAGGAGGGCAATCTGGGCCCCCTGATGGAACGGCTCTATCCGGCCGTACAGGGGACCGGCAGGACGTTCGAGATCATCTTCATCAATGATGGTTCCGGTGACCGCTCCCTGGAGATCCTGCGGCGGATGGTGCAGCAGTACCCTGGGGTCAAGGTGATCGAGTTCAACGGCAACTTCGGCCAGCACATGGCCATCCTTGCGGCCTTCGAGTCGTCCCGGGGGGATATCGTCATCACCCTGGATGCCGACCTGCAGAACCCGCCCGAGGAGATCCCGCGTCTGGTGGCGGAGATCGAAAAGGGGCACGACGTGGTCGGCACCATCCGCCGGAAACGCCGGGATTCCTTCTTCAGAAAGTTCGCCTCGCGCGCCGTGAACATCACAACCAACCGGATCACCGGCATGCAGATGCAGGACTACGGTTGCATGCTGAGGGCCTACCACCGCTATGTGGTGGACAATATCAATCGCTGCCGGGAATCGACCACCTTTATCCCGGCCCTGGCCCAGACCTTTGCCTCCAATCCCACCGAGATCGAGGTGGGACACGCCGAGCGGGTGGAGGGGGAGAGCAAGTATTCCTTCTACAAGCTGATACGGCTCAATTTCGACCTGATGACCGGGTTTTCGGTGGTGCCGCTGCAGATCTTTGCCCTGTTCGGCATCGGCACAGCCGCCTTTTCGCTGGTCTTTGCCCTGTTCCTGCTGGTGCGGCGCTTCATCGTCGGCTCGGAGGTGGAGGGGGTCTTCACCCTGTTCGCCATCCTGTTCTTCTTCATCGGCATCATCATCTTCGGCATCGGCATCGTGGGCGAATACGTGGGCAGGATCTACCAGGAAGTGCGCAAACGTCCCCGATACGTGGTGAGGCGGACCTACGGTTTTGAAGAGTAGCCCGAATAAGATATTCTGCCTCCTTGACCTGACGAAAAACCGACATCCCATGGGAATAAACTGTGCAAGCTGACAAACTGATCGTCTGCGCCTACCATAATGTGGGCTATCGCTGCATCGAAGAGTTGGTGCGCCAGGGGGCGGAGATCGCCCTGATCTTCACCCACGAGGACTCGCCCACGGAGGAGATCTGGTTCAAGTCGGTGCGGGAGTTGGCGGATGACCACGGGATCCCGTATCTGACCACGGATATCTCCCTCCCTAAGAACGTGGAACGGGTGCGGACCATTGGGCCGGATTTCCTCTTCTCCTTTTATTACCGTAACATGATCACGCCGGCGGTGCTGGAGATTCCGAGGCGGGGCGCGTTCAACCTGCACGGCTCTTACCTGCCCAAGTACCGAGGCCGGGCGCCGGTCAACTGGGCGGTAATCAACGGCGAGCGCGAAACCGGGGCAACCCTGCACCACATGGTGGATAAGCCGGACGCCGGCGCTATTGTGGATCAGGAGCGGGTGGAGATCGCGTTCACCGACACGGCGCTCGATGTCTTCATCAAGGTTACCGAGGCGGCGGTGACGGTCATTGCCCGCGCCTGGCCGCTGCTCAAGGAGGGAAGGGCGGCGAGCAATCCCATGAACCTGGCCGAAGGCGCGTACTTCGGCGGCCGCAAGCCTGCCGACGGCCGGATCGACTGGGCGTGGAGCGCTGTCCGGATATATAACCTGATCCGCGGCGTGACCCACCCCTACCCCGGCGCGTTCAGCCACCTGGATGGCAGGAAGGTCATCATCTGGTCCGCCTGGCCGGTGGAAGGGAGCGGGGACCCGGGGCGTATCGTGTCGCAACGCCCGCTCCTGGTCGGCACCGGTGAAGGGCTGCTGGAGATCCGGTCGCTTAAGGCCGGGGATGGGGACGAGGTGTCCGCAGCGGATTTTATCACGAATGCCGAGCAGTTTACCTGAGATCCGAAACCCGCCGGCTCCGTGACGGAGCCGCCATCAAGGAGAAAAGAGCATGAAAGTACTGATCCTCGGCGTTAACGGTTTTATCGGCAACGCCCTCACCCACCGCATCCTCACCACCACAGATTGGGAGGTCCACGGCCTGGACATGGCCTGCGACAAGCTTGAGCGCTCCCTGAGCGACCCCAGGTTCCATTTTCTGGAGGGGGACATCACCATCAACAAGGAGTGGATCGAGTACAATATCAAGAAGTGCGACGTCGTGTTGCCGCTGGTTGCCATCGCGACGCCGGTGACCTACGTCAAGGACCCGCTGCGGGTCTTTGAACTGGATTTCGAAGAAAATCTCAAGATCATCAGGTTGTGCCACAAGTACAGGAAACGGGTCATATTTCCCTCCACCTCCGAGGTGTACGGCATGTCGCCCGACCGGGAATTCGACGAGGACAACTCGCCCCTCATGCTGGGGCCGATCGCCAAGGAGCGCTGGATCTACTCCTGTGCCAAACAGATGCTCGACCGGGTGATCTATGCCTATGGCATGCATGAAGGGCTCCGGTTCACCCTGTTCCGCCCCTTCAACTGGATCGGCCCCAAGCTGGACAGCATCCATACCGCCAAGGAGGGGAGCTCCCGGGTCCTGACCCAGTTTTTGTACGACATCCTGGCGGAGGAGCCGATCCAACTGGTGGACGGCGGCAACCAGCGCCGTTGTTTCACCTTCATCGAAGACGGCATCGACGCCCTGATGCGGATCATCGAGAACCGGGACGGCTGCGCCGACGGCAAGATCTTCAACATCGGCAATCCGGCCAACGACCTGTCCGTCAAGGAACTGGCCCACAAGCTGCGCGATATGGTGGCCGAATTCCCGCTCTACCGGGAAAAGGCGGAGAAATGCCGGATCGTGGAGACGTCGTCCGAACAGTTCTACGGCAAGGGGTACCAGGATATGCTGACACGCGTCCCCTCGGTACGGCGCGCCAAGGAATGCCTGGGATGGGAGCCGGTGACGAGCGCCGACGACGCCCTGCGCAAGACGCTGGAGTTCTACCTGGTGGATGAGCGGGAGAAGCTGTCGGAATTCCTGTAAACCGGGGATGAGTTGCCGAATTGCCGCAGAGCCATGGAGACGCGGAGATAGAAATCGGCTATTACTCAGCGTTGTCCGGCTTGGTTTTTGCATTAAAATTAATACCCCGCCTTATCCCCTCACCCGGCCTTCGGCCACCCTCTCCCGGTGGGAGAGGGGCTGATCAGTATCCCTTCTCCCTTGGGGAGAAGGTGCCCCGGAGGGGCGGATGAGGGGGATTTTGACGTGTGCAATAACCTAACCGGACATTTCTAATTATTACCGTATGTTGATCGTTTGGAATCCAAAATGGAACATTGCGTTTCCCATATCGTTCATGCTGGAATGAACCCCGTGATATCTCCGTGTCTCTGTGGCTCTGTGGCTTTGTGGCAAGTAAGTTGAATAATGTCTGACCGCCGCGGTTTCACGCTGATAGAGATCGTCGTGGTGCTGGTGATCATCGGCATGGTGATGACGCTGGTCATCCCCCGCCTGCCGAACTCCGAGCGGGAGGACCTGAAGATATCGGCACGGACCCTGGCCTCGACGCTGCGCTACCTCCAGGACCGGGCAGCCACCACCGGAACCACCTATTATCTGCACATGGAGCCGGGCACGGACAACGTCAAGGTGATGCAGGCCACGCCCGACGGGAGCGAAAAGGAGCCTGACGACCCCTTCCTGCAACAGCGGCCGACCAAGGAAGGTGTCCAGGTCGCGGATGTGGTCATCACCCGCCTGGGCAAACTGATCGAGGGACAGGTGCGGCTCGACATCGGGGCCGGCGGTCTGCGGGATTTCGTCATCATTCACCTCCGCTCGCCGGCCGGCACGTTCTGGACGGTGATGGGATTTCCCTCCAGCGGCAAGGTCAAGGTCTACCAAGGCTACCAGGAAGATGCTCTATGAGAGGTTTTACCCTGCTTGAGGTGATGGTGGCCCTGGCCATCATGGCGAGCGTCATTCTGACGGTGCTGGGTGCGGTCAATTACCACCTGACGATCATTGCCAACGAGCAGGACAGCACCGCCCTGATGATTTTGGCGCGAGCCAAGCTGTTCGAGTTGGAGATGCAGGGTATCCCCCAGAAGAGTGAAGGGACCCTGGCCCCGGCCCATCCGGAACTCTCCTGGCAGGCCGAGCAGTTTCCCACCGACCTACCCGTGCTCCAGAAACTGGTGCTGCGGGTATGGCGAACGAGCGACAAGCGGGAGGTGGTGCTTGAGCGCTATCTCACGAAATAGGGGGTTTACCCTCTTGGAAGTGTTGATCGCCGTGGTCCTGCTGGGGATCCTTGTTGCCGCACTGTACGGGAGCTATTTCACGGTATTGAAGGCCAGGGAGCGGTCTGCGCAAGGGATGGAGGAACGCCGGGAGCTGGGTGGTACCCTTGACCTCCTGCGGCGTGAGATCGATGCGGCCCGCTACATCAGCAACGACCAGCGGCTCAAATTCGTCGTCGAGGACCGGGACAGTTTCGGCCGGCCGGCCTCCAACCTGGAATTGACGACCCTGGCGCCCCCGGCACCCCTTGTCGCCGGGCGCAAGGAATCGGGCGTCATCGATGTGCAGTACCGCATGGTGGAGCAGGAGAAGGAACAACTGATCCTGACCCGCAAGGAGCAGGACCTCCTGCTGGCATCGACGACCGTGCCCGCCTACCCGCAGATGGAGCGGATCAGCTCCTTCCTGGTGGAATGCAGCACCGACGGCTCGAAATGGGTCAAAAGCTGGGACACGGCCCTGAACGGCCGCCTGCCGAAGTACGTGCGCATCACGGTGCAGGTGGAGGAGCAGGAGGGTCAACTGGTTCAATTTTCCGTCTATGCGGCCCCCAGGGTGACCGGCTCATGAGGGGCGAAAGGGGGTTTGCCCTGGTCCTGACCCTGGTGGTCACCGCCCTGATGGTGGCGGCGGCGGTGGAACTGATCCGCCAGGTGTACGTGGATACGTCGCTCAACCGCAGCTTCCGCGACGGCCAGCAGGCATCGCTCCTGGCGGAATCGGGGGCCTACGGCGGCATCAAGCTGCTCCAGATGGTGATTTCAGGCCAGACTTATACGTCGCTCTCCGACAAGTGGGCCGTGCCGTTCAAACAGGAGGACGAGACCGGCCGCATCGAGATCACGATCTCCGAGGAGAGCGGCAAGATCAACCTCAATGCGCTGATACAGCCTAACAACGAGCCCGACTCGAACGTCATGGGGATGTTGCAACGACTGGGCACGCCACTGCAGATACCGGTAAGCGTGTGGAACGCCCTGGCGGATTGGATCACCACCGTGCCCCGGGCGGGGGGCGTCGAAAGTCCCTATTACAAAACCCTGAACCCGCCCTATTCTGCCCACAACGGGAAGATGACGACCGTGAACGAGCTTTCGCTGGTCAAGGGCTTTACAACGGACATGGTCGCCAAGCTCGGGCCGTTCGTGACCATCTATGCCAACCAGACAGGGAGCATTCCCGGCCAGACCGTCAACGTGAATACCGCCCCCAAGGAGGTCCTCATGGCCCTCGACAGCAGTATCGACAGCCAGAAGGCGGAGCGGATCATCGAGCAGCGGAATCTGGCGCCGTTCAAGACCGTCGGCGAGCTGTCGTCACGTGTTGACCCCCTGCTTGCCACGATAACCGGCGTGACATGCCAAGGGACCGTCTTCCGGATCACGGCACGGGGTTTCGTCAAGGACGCGGCCCGCACCGTCGAGGCCGTGGTCAGGACAGACGGCACGATACTATCATGGCAGGAGTACTGAGGACCGTGGCGCCGGGTCCAGGAGATTATGGCTCTACCGACTGACATCCAACGCCAAGTGTACGACCTGCTCTCCAAGTCGTCAAACCTCTCGTTCGTAAGCGCCGAACAGGAACCGGGGGCACGGGTCAGTTTCGTTCCCGGCCAGCAGGTAAGCGCCCAGGTGCTGACAACGCTGCCGAACAACCTGACCCAGGTGCAGATCGGCGCGGAGCGCTTAAACCTGGCCCTGCCGATGGCGGTCCGTCCGGGGCAGACCCTGGAGATGACCTTTGTCTCGGGGGAGCCCCGCTCGACCTTTGCCGTTGCCCGCCAGGACGCCGCCGCCCCGCCGGTCAGTCTGTCGGACGCGTCCCGGCTGTTGAGCCTGCTGGTGGACAGCGAAGAGATCGTTGACCCGCAACTGCGGGCCTCCTTACAGAGTATCGGCGATATGCTGCGGCGCTCATCGGGAGAGGCCGGCGTTCTTGCCAACCTGATGGACGAGGCCCTTACCTATGGGGCGGCACGCGAAGGGAGCACCGGGCCAACCCTGCTGCCGGATCTCCCTCTCCTGCAGGGTCGTGCCGGACAGGGAGCCGGGATGGCGGCGGGAGACCAGGTCGTCCCCCCCGAGCAGGCGCGCCTGTCGTCCTTTGAGGCCAATGCGGCCCAGATCCTCCGGAGTATCGCCCGCACCGCCCAATTTGACCTGACCGAGGCGGCTAACCCGCCGGTAACGCCGCTTCCCCTCAAGTCGGGAGAGGAGGTTGACGCGGCGGTGGTCGGCACCTTGCCAGGAGGCCGGGTGATTGTCCAGCTTGCGGGGACGTCGCTGGAACTGGTTGTCCCCCGGCCGGTTCAAAGCGGGGACATCCTCCGTCTAACCTTCATCACGTCCGACCCCCGGCCGCTGTTTGCGCTGCAACGGCCCGCCGCCGGCGTCCCCAGCTCCCTCAGCGAGGCCGGTCGCTGGCTGAGCGCGCTGGAGCACAGCGAAGGGGGCGTTACGGAACAACAGATGCACGTGCTGGAGCGGCTGAACACGGTACTGGAAAGCCTGCCGCCGGATTCGCCGGCCTTTACCGCGATTCTGGACGAGGCCATCACCTATCAGACGGTCATGCGCGGACGCCAGCCCGCCGGACCACCGTCACCACAGCCGGACCTTGCGCTCCAGGCGGGAGCAGCACTCCAGGCGAATGCAGCACTCCAGTCGGGCGCCGTGCCGGGCCAGCAGGCCGCCCTCCAGCCCGGAAGCGGCATCGTCCTCAGCGACGACATGGCCAAACTGCTCCAGGCGTTGATCAAGGGAAACCGCCTGGCTCTCCTTGAGGCCATCAACCAGCAGGCCTCCGGGACCGGATTTCCGTCCGGCCAGCAGTTCAAGGGCGAAATTATGACCTCCCTGGGTGGGGGGCGCTTCGTGGTGCAGGTAGCCGGTCAATCCCTGGAATTCACGCTGCCCAAGGGCATCAGGCAAGGCGACATGGTCACGCTCTTCTTCGTCTCCGACGAACCGCAACCCACCTTCCTGATGGCCCGCTTCGGGAAGCCCGGCGATGCGCTGGTCAGCGAAACCGGCCGCTGGCTGAGCGGATTTCTCGGCGCTGCCGGTGAGCAACTGCCGGCCCTGGAGACCCTGGGGATCTTGAAAACCCTGTTCTCCGAGCCGCCGACCGATGCCTCCCAGGTAAGCCGGTTTCTAAAGCAGGGGTTGCAGGAAGGGGGCCTGTTTTACGAATCCCACCTGGCGCGCTGGTTTGGCGGCGACTATCCCCTGGAAGATCTTTTACGGGAACCACAGGGCCAGTTGTCCTCACTACGCCGCCCGCCCGGACTGGAGATGGCCAATCCGGGACAGGACGCGGCTCTGGCAGGCTTGAAAAGCGGATCGATGGAGGTCATGGAGGCTGCGCTCAAGATGGCCGGCGCCGCCGTGGCCCATGAAGGAATCGTGGACCAGCAGGCCCTGCCGATTGTCAAGGAGCAATTGACGGCGTTGCAAATCGGACAAATCCTCTTTCGCGGGGACATGGTTCCGGGCCAACGGATGGAGTGGACGGTGCGGGAACGCGAAGCGCGCCGGAATGCGTCCGGGGAGCAGGAGCGCTCCTGGGAGACGTCGCTCACGCTGGATATGCCGAAGCTGGGGAATGTCACGGCCAGCCTGAAGCTTGACGGCGCCAGGGTCAGCATCGAACTGGGCGCACCAAAACCCGGCTCGGCGGAACGTCTGAAGGCGGGCATTGCCCGTCTTGCCGAGCAGCTTGAGGCGTCCGGGCTTTTGCCAAAGGAGATCGGTATAACAGATGAAATCCCGTAAAGATGAAGAACGCCGCGCCGCGGCCCTTGCCTACAAGCAGGGCTACTATGCCCCGGTGGTCGTCGCCAGGGGCAAGGGGGTGCTGGCCGAGGCGATCATCGCCTGCGCACGTGAAGCGGGGGTTTATGTCCACGAATCGCCGGAACTGCTCAACCTGCTGATGCAGGTGGACACCGACCGGTTCATCCCGCCGGAATTGTACCGCGCCGTGGCGGAGGTGCTGGTCTGGCTGTACGGAATTGAAGGGGAACGGCAGTGAAATACCGTTTTTCATATCGAGGAGGGAGTAATGCAGATCAAATTCGGAACCGACGGCTGGCGTGGCATTATTGCCCGTGATTTTACCTTTGACAACCTTTCCCGGGTGGCCCAGGCCACCATGGATTACCTCAATCGCGACGGCTCAGGCGACAAAGGGTTGGTGATCGGCTATGACCGGCGTTTTCTTTCCCGCGATTTTGCCCGGCGGGTGGCCGAAGTGGCGGCCGGGAACGGCATACGCGTCCGTTTGACCGACGGTTATGCGCCGACGCCGGCCGTGTCCTGGGCGGTTTGCGAATCGGGCGCCGGGGCGGGCATCATGATCACGGCAAGTCACAACCCGCCGGAATACAATGGGTTCAAGGTAAAGGAGCGTTTTGGCGGCTCGGCCCGCCCCTCCACCACAAAGGTGCTGGAGGAGATCGTTGCCTTCAATACGGCCAACGACCACCGGGTGGTGGCAACCTCCTTCGAGGAGGCCGTGCAAAAGGGGATGATTGAAATATTCGATCCCTGTGTGGGATATTTTCGCCAGATCGGCCGTTACGTGGATCTTGAACTGATCGCCAGGGCCGCAATTCCGGCTGTGGTCGACCCGATGTACGGCTCCGGCTCCGGCTTCCTCCCCCGACTCCTGGCCGGCATCGATGAGATCCACACCATCGAGAACCCCTTGTTCGGGGGACAGCCTCCCGAACCGATCGGTGAATATCTTACGGAGCTTTCCTCACTCCTCAGGGGCGGCAAATACCGGGTAGGGCTGGCTTTGGACGGTGATGCCGACCGGATCGGGGCGGTCGACGAGAACGGTGATTTTTTCTCGTCCCACTGCATCTTTACCGTCATCCTGCGGCACCTTGTCGAGCACAAACATCTGCGCGGCGGCGTGGTCAAGACCGTCTCCACAACCCGCATGGTGGACCTTTTGGCCCGGAAATACGATCTGCCGCTGTTTGAGACCCCCATCGGCTTTAAACACATCTGCGAACTGATGCTGACGGAGGATATCCTCATGGGAGGCGAGGAATCGGGCGGCCTGGGCGTCAAGGGACACATCCCGGAACGGGACGGCATCCTGCTGGGGCTTTTGTTGCTGGAGGCTGTGGCGGTCAGCGGGAAAGGCCTGCGCCGGCTCCTTGACGAAACCATGGATGAGATCGGGCATTTCTCCTACCGGCGTATCGACCGGCGTATCGAGCCCGGCGTCAAGGAACAGCTCATTGCCCGTTTGAACGCCCAGACACCTGCTGAGATTGACGGCAGGCGGGTGGCTGCCACCAACTTCAGCGACGGCTTCAAGTTTATCTTCGAGAACGGCGACTGGCTTTTGATCCGCCCCTCGGGCACCGAGCCGGTCCTGCGGCTCTATAGCGAGGCCGGGACGCCGGAGCAGGTGGACCGGTTGCTGCGTGCGGCGGAATGCCTGGCAGCGGTTTGAGACTGCACGGTCCGGCCAAGCTCACCACGCAACCGACGGAAAAATATGCGGCATGAAATTAATAACTTGACATCTCGGCACATTGTTTTTTTATATCAAATATATTGCATGAATTATGGTATTTATGTGATATTTAAGTTCCACGTATAATTTTGTACACACTACGTCCGACAGAATACACGAAAGAGGAGGATTACTGGCATGGCAAATATTCTCATCGTTGACGATTCTTCCACAATGCGCAAGATCATTTCACGTTCACTCAGGCAGGCAGGCCTGATGGTCGATGAAATATATGAAGCAAGCGACGGCATTGAAGGGCTTGGTGTGCTTGCCTCCGGCAAACCGGTTACACTGATCCTCTCCGATATCAACATGCCCAACATGGACGGCCTGGAATTCATCAAACAGGTCAGGGCCAACGGTAATCCGGTCCCGATTGTCATGATCACCACGGAGGGAGGGGAGGAGATAATCAAGGAAGCCATCGCGAGCGGGGCCAGCGACAGCATCAAAAAGCCCTTTACCCCTGAACAGTTGCAGGAAAAACTGGGTGGGCTGATATGAGCCTTAACGCCGACATCGCCGATAGAACCAGATTTACGGAAGAACAGCTTGCCAGGTATGTGATCGATGCCACCAAGAACGTTTTTTCCACGATGATCATGATGGATCCGTCGGACGATTATCCTCTCAAGGACCCGATTCACCGCTTTCAATGCAGCATCACCGGGATGGTTGGATTCGCGGGCATCTATTCGGGGGTGATTTCCATACACTGCCCGGTTGCCCTGGCTCTTCAGATTACCTCCAGCATGCTCGGCATGGAATGCGAGGATGTCAACGAAGACTTAAACGATGCCATCGGTGAAATCGCCAATATGCTGGGCGGCAGCGTAAAACAGGTCCTTTCCAAGGGAGGAATGGATGTAAAACTCTCGATTCCAACGGTTATCTCCGGCGAAGATTATACTATCAACTCGCTTTCCGACATCGACTGCGTCGTCATTCCTTTCAGAGTCAACGACAACAGGTTTCTCGTCGGACTTACCCTGAAAAAAGAAGACTAACCGCGCTTTGCGGCCGCAGATGCGATGGTTACGGCGCAAGGTGTGATCCAGGACCGAAAGACAATCTCTGATGGATGGATATACCACGTTACATGAGATGTTGGCCTCTGCCCTGAAGCAGGCTGGCGAGGAAAGCGGCATGCTATTGGGGCAGGAGCTTGCCATCACCCTTTCGGATTCCCTTGCCACCAGCAAAACGTCCTACTTCGGCGGTCTGGAAGATGCCTGTTTCGTGATCGGCGTCGAGTCGCGGGAGGCCTACACCGGTCTGTTTTATCTACTGTTCTCCCTGCGTGACGCCATCGTAATGAGCAGTATCCTGCTGGGCATACCCCCGGCACGCATCCAGGAAAAGAAGCGCCTGTGCATCATTGAAAACGACGACATAGATGCCTTTGCAGAGATCGCCAACATGATCAACGGGGCGTTCAATACCGTTTTTCAGGGCAGTCTCCCCAACAGGGTGCATCTGAAGTTGCTTGCGCCCAAAAAGTTCATCCCTGACGTCGATGAGTTGACTGAAACCGAGCCGCTCCCCGAGGGCGACTTCCTCATGTTCCGCTCGAAGCTGGAGATGCCGAACCAGGAGTTGAACTATCTGGATGTGCTCATACCCGTCGAATTGGGCAACCAGTTTGATCCCCCCAGCGAGGAACCGCCGGCGCCGTCCGCTGAGGAGGAGGGCGCCCGGCCCGCTCCTGCCGAGGAGACCTTGGCAGAACCGCAAACCAAGGTTGAGGAAGGCGTTGCCGCCGCCGCTTCGTTGGAAGCCGGCCCGGCTGAGGATGGAATTGACAGCGTCGTGGTGCTGGGAGACGATCACGAGGAACGCAGCCAGATGGTGACGGCTGCCGGTTCAAGCGGCTACCAGGTGGTTGAGGGGACACTCAATGCCGACATCAAGGATCTCTTCGCCGGCCGCAACGTTCGGCTGGTGCTGATTGGCTCACATGATGCGAATGACCGCGAACTGGCGGTCTGCATCAAGGTCAACGCCATCCGTCAGTATTCTCCGCCCCCAATTATCATGAGTGCCCAGCGCTGGACCAGGACGGCCGTATTGAAAGCATTGAAATATGGCGCCAGGGAGATTATCATCAATCCCTGCAGCGAAGAGGAACTGATTGCCAAGGTGCGCAGGTTCTGTAAGCCGCCGGTGCAGTAGCGGCCAGTGACGGTCAGGGAGATCCCATCAATGTTGACTTCTCGGTGCGGCTTTTATGCGCTGACGCGCGGCAGGGTTGTCGCGAATGCCGTACCGGTAGTGCTGCTGGCCATTTTTGTTGCCGCGGCGATTATCCCGTATTCTGCCCAGGCCTCCATCCCCAATCGTGTTTTTCGGGCCGAAATCCACCCCAAACAGGGTTATACACGTATAATTCTGCTACTCAAAGAAAACCCGCAATTTTCCATTGTACCTCTGCCCGGCAATAGATTACGCCTGACGCTTCAGGAGACGGACGGCCCGCTTTTTCGTAAATACCTGCGCTATTCGGATCAAAGCATCGGCGGTTTGGTGTTCTCCAGGCGGGGGGCGGACCTGCAAGTCACGTTTCAAGCGGCATCCGGGACAGGGTGGCGCGATGTCAGCGTAGACGGCACCTGCGCCATTGCCTTGGATGTCGGTAAAAAATTCAGCCCGGAGTCTCCCCGCCTGTTCACTGCCGGACGTGAAAAAATCTGGAACGGCGTGGGGAAACTGGTGCGGGATTTTGATCCGCCCTTGAAAATAGATATCCCCTTTTTGCCGACCGACCGGCAGATCCTGAAGAATATCCTTAATAACACCGACCAGTTGGCTTTCATTGCCGCTGAGGCGGCACTCTACAAAGGGTCTCTGACCGAAGCCGAGGATTCCTTCACCCAGTTTGCCTCCCGGCAGAGCGCGGTGAGACCGCTCGCCCTCTACCGGCTCGGCGAGACATGGTACAAGTTGCAGAAATATCCCCAGGCGTTGACCGCCTTTCGCGAGGCCGAAAAGATCTGGCCGGCATTCCTTGCCTACAACCCGAGTGTTACGTTTTATTATGGGGATAGCATCGCCCGGAGCGGTGACCTTGCCGGCGCCCGCGTGCTTCTTGCCCGCCTGATCGCCCGGCTCGCGGACAAGAAGTTCGCTCCCACCCTGCTGGTGCGTCTGGCCGACATCCTGACCCGCCAGGGTCACGACCCGGAGGCGCTGGCCATCTATCGCACGGTGGCCGATAATTTCCCGGATAACAAGGCCAGGCAAATGGCGCGGATGCGTTTGGCCGACCGCGATTTTCTCCGTGCCACCCCGTGGGACTATCGGCGCCTGAGTGATCGCTACCTGGATATCTCGCGCCAGAGTAACGATGTGGATATGCGCGAAGAGGCCCTTTTCAAGCATGTCCTGTTGCTTTCCATTCATGGCGGGGCGTCCGATGCCTTGCAGCAGCTCGTGCTGTTTCAGAGAAGATTCCCGCGCGGGGTCTACGTTACAGTGTGCCGAACCATCCTGGAGGTGCTGGTTGCCCAGGTGTACCAGGAAAACAACTGGGACAAGGATGCCCCCGGCTTGATCAGGTTTGTAGAGGAGCAGCAGGACTACCTGGCCGCCTGCATGGATGTGCCCGATTTTCTCCGGCATGTTGTCAAGGCTTACGACGAGGTGGGCCGGCCCATTGAACTGGTCAAATTCTTAAGCACCCTGCTTGATCATCAATGGGCTGCCGCCAGTGCGCCCTATCTCTATGACAAAATCGCCTCCAATGCGGATCTTCTCGGCGATAGCGTCCTGACCGAGAAGACATTGCGCACATTCTTGCGGAAATTCCCCACCCATCCCCAGGCTCGGCTTATGCTGGAGCGTTTGGGCAGGGTGTATTTCATGGGCGGTAAATACCAGGAGGTCCGGGATACCCTGTTATGGCTGCTCAACAAGAAAGAACACGCCCAAAAGAGCGAGAGCTACTACTATCTCGGCCGCTCTTTGTGGGAGCAGAAAGGGTTTGGTCAGGCGATTACGGCCATGGATCTCTATATTGCTACGGCCGGCCGGGAGGAAAAGGACGCTCAATATCTGCCAGACGCCTATTCAGTGGCCGCCTCGGCCCGTCTGGCTTCGGGGGACAAGAAGGGCGCCCTGCGCATGCTTGACGCCGGCATCAAACTGCCCGGCGGCGGGCGCAAAGAGGAATTTCTCTACAAGGCGGGCGAGATCAATGCCCTTGAGGGGAAGAAGCAGGTCGCCCGTTCGTATTTCGAACAGGTGGTGATAAAAGGCAACGACGAGGATTGGAAAAGGCTGGCGCAACAGGCCATAGAGTCGTTGGAGCCGGGGCCCGTCAAGCACTAGTGTCCCATGACTGACCGCACGGGACACTAGAGGCAGGGGGCAGCGGGAACTGTCAAGAATCGGACCCAGTCAAAAAACTGACACGAAACGGTTGAAGATTGCGCACGGGATGTCTTGTCGTGCGTGCTACAATGGCGGCATTCCAGGCAGGCGGATGCCCGCAGTGGGGAAGGATTTGAAATGGGTATGTATTTTGCAGAAAGAAGCCAGCATGCTTTTTTGGAAGGGAAGGACTACAATGCCGATTGACGGAATTTTTGGCACAACCATTGATTTGCTGGGTAAAAACATCGACCTGCGGGCCAAAAGCCAAAACCTGATCTCTTCGAATATCGCCAACGCGGAAACCCCCAACTATATCCCTAAATCTCTGGACTTCGAGCAGGAATTGCAGGGTGCGGTCAAAAATGGCGGCAAAGGGACGCCGGCCATCACCAACCCGCGGCATCTGCAGTTGAAAGGGGCCGCAGCCCGCCTCCAGTCCGTGACCGGGCACGTCGTCGAAACCCCTGCCAAGACCCCCGGCAACGACGGCAATGCGGTGGAACTGGAAAATGAGATGGGCAAGCTGCTCGAGAACCAGATCATGTACAACGCCTCGGTCCAGATGCTCTCTAAAAAGTTCGGTGATTTGACTACAGCAATCAAGGGAGGCATCTAATGGATTTTTTCAGCTCAATGAATATCAGCTCCTCGGCCCTTACGGCTGAGCGGACCAGGATGAACCTGATCTCCGGCAATTTGGCCAACGCCAGTTCAACCAGGACCTCCGAGGGAGGGCCGTACAAACGTAAGGATGCGGTCTTTTCCGCCGCCCCTGTGGAGAGCCCTTTCAACCGGGCGTTGGACAGCGCTGCCGGCCAGCAGGCGCGCCAGGTGGAGATTACGGAGATCGTAGAGGACCAGAATCCTCCGCGCATGCAGTACGAGCCCGGCCATCCCGATGCCAATGCCCAGGGCTACGTGGCCATGCCCAATGTGAACGTTGTTGAGGAGATGGCTGACATGATCAATGCAAGCCGCAGCTATGAAGCCAATGTAACGGCTGTTCAGGCCGCCAAGAGTATGGCGCTCAAAACGCTCGAAATCGGCAGCAAGTAGTTTGAAGCCGAGTAGTGTATCTTAACCGGTTCAACCCTCCGGGAGGTTTAGTGTGGAAATAAATGGTATTGGAAGCGGCATCGGCCTCGGTGCGGCATTCCCTGATGTCAGCGGGGCAAAATCGACTTCTGCGGTCGAGGGGGCCGGAAAATTTTTCAGCGAACTCGTTTCCAAGGTGAACAATATGCAGACCCAGTCAGATCAGGCCATTCAGGGGCTTGCCACCGGAGAAAACAAGAATCTCCATGAGGTGATGATCTCCATGGAAAAGGCCAGCATCTCCTTCCAGTTCCTGTCGCAGGTGCGTAACAAGGCTGTCGAGGCCTATCAGGAAGTGATGCGCATGCAGGTCTAGGGCACGTGATTTCCAGTCAACAGATTCGTCGTGCGGGGTTGATCTGAGAGAGATCCCGTTTCTTGCAAGTACGTGAAAGGATGTTAGCGTTCTACATGCCCGAAGGATTACAGAGACTTATAGAGCCTTTCATGGTGCTGTCCCCCGGCAAACGCATGCTCATTGCCGGCATAGCGTTTTTGTCGGCGTTGGCCTTCGCTGTCCTGATCTTCGTCTTCAATCGAACCGACTACCGGCCGCTCTTCACCAATCTCAGCGCGGAGGATGCCGGGGAAATCGTAAAAAAACTGAAGGACGCCAAGACCCCTTACCAGATTACGGCAGATGGCAAGGGGATTCTCGTCCCATCCGATAAGGTCTACGAGATGCGTCTTTCTTTGGCTTCAGAGGGATTGCCGCAGGGCGGCGGCGTCGGCTTCGAAATATTTGACCGCAAGAATTTCGGCATGACGGAGTTCGTCCAGAAGATCAATTACCAACGCGCCCTTCAAGGGGAGCTTTCCCGCACCATTTCCCAACTCAACGGTGTCGAGCAGGCGCGCGTTCACCTGGTAATGCCGGAAAAATCACTTTTCCAGGAAAATGAAAAGCCCGCCACCGCCTCCATTGTGCTCAAGATGAAGTCGAACCGTCCCCTGAGCGATAACGAGGTCCAGGGGGTGGTACATCTGGTCGCTTCTTCGATCGAGGGGATGGACCCTGAGCATATCACCGTCCTCGACAGCCGCGGCAAGATCCTCAGCAAAGGGGGCAGCAGCGATCCGGCTACCCGCATGACCGCTTCCATGCAGGATACCCAGAGCGTTTACGAGAAAAATGTTGAAGAGCGTATCCAGTCGCTGTTGGACCGTATTGTCGGATCGGGGAAATCTGTAGCGCGGGCGACAGCGACCTTTGACTTCAAGCAGGTGGAGCGGGTTGACGAGAAATTCGATCCGGAGACGGTTGCCGTCAGGAGTGAACAGCGCACCGAGGAAAAGGGCGCATCCAGCAGCACGATCGCCGGTGTCCCCGGGGTACAGACCAATCTCGGCAAGCCCCCCCCTAAGCCCGCCTCGGCTTCCGGCGGCGGCTCAAAGAACGATGAAACCCTCAACTATGAAGTGAGTCGGTCAACCTCCAAAACCATTGAACCGGTTGGGACCCTGAGCAAGATATCCGTGGCCGTCCTGGTGGACGGCAAGTACGATATGCCCGCAGCCGTCAAGGACGGACAGGTCGGCAAGGCCAAATATATCCCCCGCTCTCCCGACGAGTTGCAAAAGATCGAAACCCTCGTAAAGAGTGCGATCGGCTTCAACGCCGAACGGGGGGACCAGTTGAGCGTACAGAACATCCCCTTCCAGGACATGGGCGATACCGGCGCGGCCGAAACGTCCGCCTGGTGGAGCAGCCCTTTCTTCATGGCGCTCTACAAAAACCTTCTGATCGGTCTGGGGTTCCTGGCAATGGTCTTATTTGTCATCAGGCCGCTTCTCAAATCGCTCAGAGTGATAAAACCGCCTGTATTTGAGACGTTTGAACCGATCAGCGAGGTGCCCGATAAACTCTCTTCCTCCGAAAGGACCCAGATAGCCGTGCAGATGGCCGAACAGCAGACTCTTATCGAAACGGCCAAAAAGGATCCCTACCAGGTTGCCCAGATACTTCAGAACTGGTTGGGCGAAGAGAATAACTAAAAATATGCATGAGGCGGACGGGTGTATACATGACGGGAACGATGACCGGATCTGAAAAAGCTGCCATCCTGCTGCTCTATCTGGGTAACGATGTTACCAGTAAGGTTTTTGAGCATATGGATGACGACGAGATAAAAAAGATCAGCAAGAGCATGGCCCACTTGGGTCATGTGCCACGAAGCGCCATCATGCAGGTGGTGGAGGATTTCACCGGCGTTATTAACCCTGAGGCCGGGATTTTTTCCCAGGGAGAGGAATTTGTCCGCAAGATCCTTGTAAAGGCGCTTGGCCCTGTCAAAGCCGATATGCTCATGGAGGAGTTGCAGGCCTCCAGTTACGGCGACCTGGTGGATATTCTGGGCAACATGGATTCCAAAAGCATCGCCAACTTCCTGTCCCAGGAGCATCCCCAAACCGTTGCGGTCATCCTGGCCAAGCTGAAATCCAAGCAGACCAGCGAGATAATCAGCCTGCTCCCCCAGGAGTTGCAGGCCGAAGTCGTTCTGAGGATTGCCGATGTCGAACAAGTCTCGCCGGATATTCTCCAAGAAATCGATGACGTAATACGACGGGAAATCAAGTCCATGGGAGGTGTTCAACGCTACAAGGTGGGCGGCGTTGAGAAGGTCGTGGACATGTTCAACCATTTTGACCGCAGCAAGGAGAAGCAGATCCTTGACAAGCTGGACGTGCTCAGCCCGCCCCTTGCAGAGATCATCCGCAAACACCTGTTTACCTTCGAAGACATCTTCAAACTGGATGACCGCGGTATTCAGGCCATCATGCGCGAGGTTTCGAACGACACCCTGACCCTGGCCATGAAAACGTCCCCGGACGAGGTCAAGGACAAGATCTTCAGGAACATCTCCAGCCGTGCAGCGGAAATGATCAAGGAGGATTTGGAAGTCATGGGACCGGTGCGGCTCTCGGATGTCGACAAGGCCCAGTCAGAGATCATCAAGGTTGTGCGTAAGATGGAAGAGGAAGGTAAGATTGTACTGGCCGGACGCGGGGGAGACGATGTCCTCGTCTAGGATCTTGAAATCCGCCCAGTTCGACGGGACCGTCCTGGCGGAGTTCGACTTCGGCCAGGCGGGCCAACACAACGGCGGGGCCACTGTGACCGGTTTCGTCCCGATGGGGATATTCGACTCGTCTGAGATCGATACGGCGCGTGAAGCGCCGGTCTCCGACGTTTCTCCGGAAGCTGTGGAACCTGCCGGGGTTGTCATGACCGAGGAAGAGTTGGACCAGCAACTCCGCGATGCCTTCAACAGCGGCCTCCAGGAAGGGAAAAACCTAGCCGAACGTGGTTTGGTCAATGTTTTCAGGTCGCTGCGGGGTGCTGCCGAGGGGATTCGTAACCTGCGGGACAAGGTCATGCGGGAATCGGAGGATGAGCTTCTCAATCTCGTCATGATGGTTAGCCGCAAGGTGATCCTGAGAGAGGCGAGAGCGGACCGGTCCATCCTTGAGAGTATGATCCGATCCGCTGTTGCTGGTCTCTCTGAGCGCGACAGGATAACCGTCCGCCTTAATCCTGATGACTACGCGATGATTACCAGCGGACACGGGGAATTTTTCCGCCAGGAGTTGAAGAGTGACCAGATGCGCTTCAATGCCGATGCTGCCGTTTTGCCGGGCAATTGCCAGATAGATACCGAGATGGGAACCATGGATGCCAGCATTGATGCCCAACTTGACGAAATCCTCCGGCGCCTTTTTGAGGAACGAAGCCAGGCCCCGGCTCCCGACGCCTGACCCGGGAGCCCCATGTCGCCACTCAATATGAAGAGATACCGGGCAGCGCTGGAATCGGTCAAACCGGTCAAGCTGCACGGCAAGGTCACCCAGGTAGTCGGGTTGGTGATTGAAGGATATTGTCCGGACACCTCGGTCGGGGCCATTTGCGAGATCAAGCCGCAGGGAGGGGACCCGATCCCGGCTGAGGTCGTCGGTTTCCGCAACAACAAGACCCTCCTTATGCCGTTGGGGGAACTGCGGGGCGTGGGGCTGGACAGCCTGATCTCCATGCGGCGGGAAAAGGCCTCAATGGGTGTGGGGCCGCTGATGCTGGGCCGGGTGATTGACGGTCTTGGCAACCCCATTGACGACAAGGGGCCGGTCAGGGTGGAGGAGGAGTACCCGATCTACGCAGCGCCTGTCAACCCGATGACACGGCCTCCCATAAGGAAGCCGCTTGACCTGGGTATTCGCAGCATCAACGGGCTTCTGACCTGCGGCCAGGGACAGCGGGTCGGTATAATGGCCGGCTCAGGAGTCGGGAAATCGACGCTTTTAGGGATGATCGCCCGCTATACCGAAGCGGATGTCAACGTGATCGCCCTGATCGGTGAAAGGGGCCGCGAACTCAGGGAGTTTATCGAGAAGGATCTCCAGGAACAGGGGCTCAAGAAATCGGTGGTGGTCGTCGCAACCTCGGACCAGCCGCCGCTTGTCCGCATGCGGGGCGCCTATATCGCCACCACCATTGCCGAATACTTTCAGAAACAGGGCAAGAAGGTGCTGCTGATGATGGACTCGGCCACCCGCTTTGCCATGGCCATGCGCGAAGTCGGCCTGGCTATCGGCGAGCCGCCGACCACCAAGGGGTACACGCCGTCGGTCTTTGCCGCGCTGCCCAAGCTGCTGGAGCGTACCGGCAATTTCCCCGAAGGCAGCATTACCGGACTGTATACCGTGCTGGTCGAGGGGGATGACTTTAACGAGCCGATTTCAGACGCCATGCGCAGTATCCTGGATGGCCATATCGTTCTCTCGCGAAGCCTGGCGGCGCGCAACATCTATCCGCCCATCGATGTACTGGCCAGCGCCAGCAGGGTCATGGCCGACGTGGCGCCGCGCGAGCATCTGGATCTGGCCGGCAGGTTTAAGGAAACCATGGCAACGTACCGCCAATCGGAGGACCTTATCAATATCGGGGCCTATAAGGCAGGCAGCAATCACGGTATAGATTATGCAATAGCACGCTATGACGGCATGGTGGCCTATCTCAAGCAAGCTGTCCAGGACCCGGTCTCCATGGCCGATGCCGTCCAAGGTCTCAAAAGGCTTTTCGATGCCTGAACGTCAGATGGGAGTGTGCATTCGTGAAAGGTAGCGGCTTCAAACTGGAGCAGGTACTCAACTACCGTTGCGAGATGGAAAAGATGCGCAAGCAGGAGTTTGCCAGCGCCAAGCGGGACTTTGAGCATGCCGATGACCGGCTCAGGCGGGAAAAAGAACGTGTGGAAAACCTTTCAGAGGAATTCTGCCACCGTCAGGTAGAACTGGAGAGCATCCAGGAGATCCGCATGTATGTTGATTTCTTTGCCCGAAAGCGTGTGGACATCAATATCCAAAAGGAACGGCTCGACCAGCTTGGCAACATCGTGAACGATCGACGCGCGTTTTTGCTGGACGCGACCAAGGATAAAAAGGTGCTGGAATCGCTTAAAGAACAGAAGGCGAAAGAGTTTAAACTGATGATTGAACAGAAGGAACAGACGTTTATGGACGAAATATCCATCCAGAAAATGGGTAATAAACTCTGATGATCCGTCGAGTCAGATTGTTGACAACGTCATTGGTGGTAGCCGGCTTGGCTTTGGCAATACTGGTTCAGGACTCCCCCCATGCGGTTGCCGAGAGCGGGGTGGCCGCCGGGAAGGGGCCGGAGGCGGGCAAGGAAACGCCGCAGGGACAGCAGCAGCCGTTCAGCGCCTCCCATGCAGCCCGTGAGGAGAAGGCCATTCAGGATGCGCGCCGCCAGCAACTGGCCGAAAAAGAGGCGGCTCTGGCTGCCAAGGAGCAGGAGCTGAAAAAGCTCAGCGCCAAGCTCGAAGCCCAGGTAAAGGCCCTGGAGGAGAGCAAAAAAAGGGTTGATGAGAGCATGAAGGCTCAGAAAAAACAACAGGATGAAAAAGTGCAGAAGATGGTCAAACTGTTCAAGACCATGCGTGGAGAACAGGCCGGCCAGTTGATCGACAGTCTGCATGAAGACCTGGCCCTGGAATTGCTGAACCGGCTGGACACTAAGACGGTGGCGAAACTGGCCCCTTTCATCAACCAGCCGCGTGTCGTCAAGTGGATAAGCGAAAATCTACAGGGAAAATAAAGAATCGGCTTTTATGGGCAGATAACTGTCCATGCCCATAAAAAATCTACTCAGAAAGGAGGTGAAACAAAATGGATACAGGACAGATAAGTTTGATGCCGGCGAATGTCGGTATGCCGACGCCGGCCGGTGCACAACCACCCTCCCTCACAACATTGCTGTCAGAGCCGGGAGAACAGGCTGGCGGGCCGTTCGCCGGGTTGCTGGAGGGAATGACGCCCCCGAAGACCCCACAGGGGGCGGCGGCGCCCGTTTCCGTCGGCAAAGGTGTTCCGGCGCCGGAGAAAAACGGCGAGACCGACTCGACAACGGCGGTGCAGGATGGTGTGTCCGGGTTGATGGCAGGATTGCTGAATGCGCTTGACGCGGCCGTCAAGCCGTTGGCAACGGGTACGAAACAGAGTAACGGGGCGCCGGTAACGGCGAACAGGCCGGACAGGAAACCACAGGACGTGGTCCTGAATGCAGCCGGGATGCAACCCCCCCCTCTGCTGACTCAGGCAGATGGCGGCAGGATGCCGCAGGCCGGAGGTTTGGTTGTGCAACAGCCGGTTGCTGCATCGGTGGCCGACGCCGCAGTCACATCGCTTTCGAACAATGGCGGCTCTTTGGGTATCGTTGTTGCGACGAACGCAGCTGCGGGTGGCGGGCTGAATCCGCCCGAAAGCTTGTTGAACCCCAGCCGGTCCGCCATGGCGGCGAACGGCCACTTGCAGGGTGCGTCAACAGATTCCACAGCCCTTTTTGTGGTGCCGAAAGGAAATGAACCACAGCATACTTCACAAAAGGAACCGGACAGCACGGCTCTTTCAACCTTGACCTTGCCTTCACGGCTGGTTTCGGCCATTGTCGAGCAACAGAACCCGGCGGCCGTGAGCAGCACCCTTTCCACAGAACGTGGTACAGCGCCAAGCAAACTAATCGGAAGCGTCAGCGGCGCCGCAGCTCCGGTTTCCGGATCACCCGGCCCTGGTAATGGGGTTGCTGAAGTCCGCACAACAGGGCAGGCTCGAGATGTTTTATCGGCGCAGAATACGCCGGTAGCGGAAATCCCTGCAGCATCTACGGCAATGACAGTGCAAACGGAGCCGCAGCAGGATGCCGGTCCCGTAAAATCAGGCGTGATGCCGGTACAGGTCGCGCCGTCGCCGGCTTCTTCGCAACAGCCGGACCAAGCAGTAACAGCAAATAACCATACCCTTGAAGGAACCATGCCTGTTCAGGCGGCTTTTGTGCCTGCGGCAGGGAAAATGGGTGTGGAAGCCGGTGTAGAAGCTGCCCAGACGCGGCCTGAGAGCGCGGCAACGGCAAAGCCGGTGCAAAGCATTACGGTTGAGGCGGTAAAACTCGCCGAAGCCGGGTCATCCGGGGGAGAATTGAGCACCGGCGACGACAAGGGTACGGCCGGCAACTTCATGAACGGCCAGTTCCATGCCACCTTGATGCACCAGCAGGGGAACGCTGACGGTGCAAGCGCAGCAAGCAACGTCCCCGTTCCGGTTCAAAACGATGCACAGCAGTCCGGCCTGCCGGAGCAGATTATGCAGCAGGTCAGGGATCGTTTGGTGAATCACGAGGTCAAAGCGGGCAACGATCAGATCGTGCTCAGGCTTTCACCGGAAAACCTCGGCGAATTGAAGGTGAACCTGACCATGGACGGGCAGAGCTTGAAGGTCCAGATCGTTGCGGAAAACCACATGGTGCGTGATGCGCTGCTGCAAAATACCGGTTCGCTCAAGGAGTCGCTGGCGCGGCAGAATATCAGCATGGAGTCGTTTGACGTGACGACCAATGGCCGCGGGGCAGGAAACCCCGGCCAGGGGCAGCAGCAGAACGGCTGGCGCGAGTTTGCCCAGCAGAAGCAGGAGAACACCTGGCAGTCGTCCGGCGGTTACCGCCTGCCGGATACGACGACAGTTCCAGGCCAGTTGGCGTATCAAACGCCATCGCAGCATACGATGGTCGATCTCCATTTTTGAAAGAGAGGTGATTTTCATGGTTAACAGCGTAACTTCAACACCCAGCACGCCATCGGCTCAGGCCGCAATGCAAAAGGACATGGGCCTGACCTCGACTGATTTCCTGAACATGTTCGTAGCCCAGTTGAAGAACCAGGATCCCACGGCGCCCCAGGACCCGTCACAGATGATGAGTCAGTTGGCCCAGATGACGCAGGTGGAACAGGCCTACGACACGAACACCAATTTAACCAGTCTGTTGACGGCCCAGAATAACTCCTCCTCCATGAACAGCGTATCGTTTATCGGAAAAACCGTCACGGCGAACGGCAACAGCGCGGCGTTCGGCGGGACAACGGCGGCAACGCTTCAGTACAATCTTGCCGGTCCTTCGGCATCATCCACCGTCACGATCACCGATTCGACGGGAAAAACGGTCAGGACCGCCATAGTCCCGGCGCAGTCTGCGGGGAATAACAGCTTTACGTGGGATGGGCGCGACAACAGCGGGACACTGCTTCCGGCCGGGGCCTACAACTTTTCCGTATCGGGCACGTCGGCCAGCGGTTCGGCCGTGACGGCAACCACCTACACGACAGGGCTCGTTGACGGCGTGGCATTTGTCAACGGCGTCCCGACCCTCACCATCGGCTCCGCCTCCGTGGCGTTGTCGAATGTTCTAAGCGTAAAGGGGGTGTAACCAGAAAAATGGTAGACCAGATTTTTTTCCCAAACCCCGTCCAGCCGGGCAGGCAGGAACGCCCTCAGCCGCAGAAACCGACGAGCGGACAGGTTTCGGATTCTCCCTTTGCCCGGGTACTGGATGAAAAGCTTCCGGCCCAAGGGATAAAGTTTTCGCAACATGCCCAGGAGAGGCTTAATTCACGCAACATCGTCCTTTCCGCCAACGACATCGCCAACCTTGAAGGGGCTGTCAACAATGTGGCCCAGAAGGGGGGCAAGGAATCCCTGGTCTTGATGAAAGACGCGGCGCTGGTGGTCAGTATCAAGAACCGCACAGTGGTGACCGCTATGGACAGAAGCCAGATGCAGGGAAATGTTTTTACGAATATCGATTCAGCAGTCATTATCTGACAACGCAACAGGGCTGGACCTCCCTGAGGAAGCCCATGAAACGCCGATCGATTGACGCGTTTCACAAAAAACTCAAAAAAACGAAGGAGGCATCATCATGAGTCTTACATCAGCAATGTATACCGGCATCAGCGGTCTCTTGGCAAACGCCAACGCCCTTAACGTCGAAGGCAACAACCTGGCAAACGTCAATACCGTCGGCTTCAAGGAAGGCCGAACGCTCTTCTCCACCATGCTCTCCACGAGTATCGGGAATAATGCACAGGTCGAAAATTCACAGGTTGGCGATGGCGTGAAGGTACAGGCGGTCCAAAACCAGTTTTCGGCCGGTGCATACCAGAGCAGCACGATTATTACCGACGTGGCCATCGAGGGCAGTGGGTTCTTCGCCCTGTCCGTTCCGGGTGCCACTTCGGCCACCGCTGCAACGGCCTACTATACTCGGGCCGGTTCATTCAGCGTCAACAGCACCGGCGGCCTGGTGAACCCTGACGGCTACGGGGTGCTCGATACGGCAGGCAAAGCCATCCAGATTCCGCAAACAGTCGCCGCCACGGCCGGCCCGCCCGCCACTCCCGCACTTACATTCCAGAGTGTTTCGGGTATAGACTCCAACGGCAACATCTCGCTCTTGTATGCGGACGCCACCGGCGCCACGTCCACACTCTACTATGCCGGAGCAGGAGCCGCACCCGCTGCTACTACAGCGACAGCGGTCAAGATCGCCGAGGTCACCGTGCCCAACGCGCAGGGCATGAGTTCCCAGGCAGGTACGCTCTTCACCCTGACCAGCGCCTCGGGGACCCCGACAGCGCCGGCAGCCGGCGTCTTCACCAGCGCCAACGGCACCAGCGAAAAGTTCCTCTCCAACGAGCTCGAGGCCAGCAACGTGGATTTGGGAACGGAACTCGTGAACCTGCTTACCACCCAGCGGGCCTATTCCGCCAACTCCAAGACCATTACCACGGCGGACCAGATGACCCAGATAGTGTTGGAACTCGTTCGGTAATCAGGTGCCGGTAACGGCGCGGAGACGCGTCCCGTAATACTAAAAATTTTGGAAGGTTCCCCCTCTCTTGACGGGCCTGCGCGCTAAAGCGCTTCGGCGCGCAAGCGGGAGGGGNNTCCCCCGCAAGGGGGGAGGGGATTTTTTTATCCGTTTACTTAAGTGTTACAAGGTACTATGCACCGGTTTAATTGGTTGCATTAACGGAGAATAAGTTTTAATAAAAGAACTGCTTTATACTTCATTGAAATCAGCATTGCTGCGCACGGAGGAAGAAGATGGCCAAGGACGATCAGCCTGCTGTTGAAACAGAAGGCGGGGGCGGCAACAAGAAGCTGTTTATCATCATCGGCGCTGCCGTTGCAGTAGCGGTTATTCTGGGCGCCGTTGTCTTCATGTTTGCGGGTAAAGGCGACAAAAAAGAGAAGGGCAAAGAGGAGGCCAAGGTCGAAACCAAGGCAGAGGCCGGGGGTCATGGCGGCGAAGCGGGCGGCAAGGAGGGGGCGGGCAGCAACATCTATCCGCTGGAGCCGTTCATCGTCAACATCTACGATGGCCAGGAACTGCGCTACCTCAAGGTCAAGATCGAGATGGAGATGGTCGGGGTGGGGGTCAAGTCGGAGATCGATGCGCGCCTGGCGCCCATCAGGGATTCGATCCTGGTGCTCTTGAGTTCCAAGACCCTTCAGGACATCCAGGATGTGCAGGGGAAAAATCAGCTCAAGGAGGAGATCCTTGGGGCGATAAACAAGAATATCCCGCCCGGCAAGGTCGCCAAGGTTTATTTTACCGATTTCGTTGTTCAGTAGGCAGCGCCGAGCCGTTATGGAAAAGATCCTCACAAAAGCAGAAATCGAGGCGCTCCTCAACGCCGTCTTCGACGGCAGGATAGAGCCGGAGAAGGAACTGGCCAAGACTGAAGGGATAGCCGTCACCTACGACCTCTTTAATACGGAGGCCCACAAGGGCTTTGTCCCCAACCTGGACATCGTCTACGACAGCTTGATCCGCTATAATCGCGTCACCCTTTCCAACCGCCTGCGCAAGGTAGTCGAGATCAAGAAGGTCGGCGCCCGTTCCTACAAGTTCGATGACTTTCTCCAGACCCTGCCGTCACCCGCCTGCATGGCCATCTTCAAGATCGAGCCGCTTAAGGGGGCCGCACTGATCGCATTTGACAGTCCGCTGGTGCTGGCCCTGATCGACAGCCTGCTCGGCGGTAGCGGCAATTCAAAGGTTACTGTCGCCAACCGGCTTTTTACGTCGATCGAGGTGCGGCTGGTCGAAAAGATCGCCAAGGATATCCTGCAGGATTTTGAGAAGGCCTGGGCGCCTCTCTACGCGACCCATATGAATCTGCTGCGTATGGAGATGAACCCGCGGCTGGTCAACATCGTTCCGCCCGAGTACCAGATCGTGACCATGTCGCTCAAGATCCAGATTGAAGAGACAATGGGGAACATAGTCTTTGCCGTCCCGTATATGACCATCGACCCGATACGGGATAAGCTGAAATCGGGGATGCAGTTTGACCTGATGGCCATCGATCCGCTATGGTCGTACCGGCTCTCGTCCGAAATTCTCGAGGCTCCGCTTGATGTATCCGTGGAGATGGGCAATGCCGGCATTTCCTTGCGGGAGCTTCTGGATCTGGCGGTCGGGGATACGATCATGTTGGATAAACCCAGTACCGGCGAACTGCTGGTCAAGATTGAAGGGATGCCGAAATTCAATTGTGTCCCCGGCATTCGCCATGGCAACAAAGCAATTCAGATCACCAAGACCAGGGGGGGCAGCAGTGAGTGACAAGCCTGAAGTGAACGAGCCGGAACAAGACAGGAAGAACCTCGACTTCATCCTTGACATCCCCTTGCAGGTGACCGTGGAACTGGGACGTACCAAGCTTTTAGTCAAGGATATCCTCCAACTTAACCAGGGGGCGGTGGTGGAGTTGACCAAACTGGCCGGTGAACCTTTGGATATCTTCGTTAACTCCAAACTTGTGGCCCGGGGCGAGGCGGTCGTCATCAACGACAAATTCGGCGTGCGTCTGGTTGATATCGTCAGTCCCAACGAGCGCGTGGAGAAGATTTTGTGAGGGGTGCGCTTGCCGCACCACTTCTTTGCCTGCCATCCATCGCCTGCGCCGAAAGCACCACCGGGCAGGAATTCAGCTTTCTTTCCAGTTTTTTCCAGATGATTGCCGCCCTGGCGGTTGTTATCGGCCTGATCCTCATTACGTGGCACTTTTTCAACAAGTTCACCCGGAGCGCTTCTGCCGGGAGATTCGCGGCAAAGCATATACGTCTGGTGGAATCCCGCTACATCGCTCCAAAAAAGAGTCTCCTACTTGTTGAGGTGGGCGGGGAATATTTGCTGTTGTCGTGTACCGCAGACAGGCTCACTCTTATCAAGCAAATCAATATGCTCGAGGAAATCGAGGTCATCCCCGAGGGCAAGGGCGCCGAAACGGGCTTTGCGGGGATTCTGGACAGGCTAAGATCGTGAAAATGAGCAGTATGACGAAAAAGATATGTTTCCTGGCGGTCCCTGCCATGGCGGTGCTTGCCTCTGCTACGGCCCTTGCCGAGCCTTTGGCGTTTCCATCGCTGAATATAGGTGTCGGTGCGGCGACCAAGCCCGGCGACGTTGCGATGACCATCCAGATATTCCTGCTGTTGACCATTCTCTCTCTGGCCCCGGGCCTTTTGATCATGACGACCTCGTTCACCCGCATCTCGGTGGTGCTTTCTTTCGTGCGCACCGCCATGGGAACCCAGCAGGCGCCGTCCAATCAGATCATCCTGGCGCTCTCCATGTTTCTGACCTTCTTTATCATGACCCCGGTCTGGCAACAGATCGACAAGGAGGCCTACCAGCCCTGGAAAGCCCAGCAGATCAGCCAGGACCAGGCAATGGAGCGGGCTGTCAAACCGGTACGCAAGTTCATGCTTTCCCAGACCAGGGAAAAGGATCTGGCGCTGTTCGTCAGTCTCTCCAAACTGCCTCGGCCCAAGAATGCCGATGGTATCCCGACTCTGACCATTATTCCGGCCTTCATGATCTCAGAGTTACGGACCGCCTTTCAGATCGGCTTTCTGATTTACATCCCCTTCATCGTAGTCGACATGGTGGTGGCCTCGGTGTTGATGTCAATGGGCATGATGATGCTGCCTCCTGTCATGATTTCGCTTCCCTTCAAGATTTTGTTGTTTGTGCTGGTTGACGGGTGGAGCCTGGTGATCGGATCATTGGTGAAGAGTTTTGGATAATAAAAACAGGGTAAGGTCAAGGCTGTTGTTACCATTTCTGTCCGTCTTTTCCTTCACCCCCTTAAGAGGTATCTATGACTCCCGAATTTGTTGTCCAGCTTGCGCGCCGCAGCTTTGAGACGACGCTCCTTTTGGCCGCGCCGCTCCTTATTTCCAGTCTGGTGGTGGGCTTGGTGATAAGCATTTTTCAGGCTGTAACCTCCATCAACGAAGCTACCCTGACGTTTGCCCCTAAGATCGTCGTCGTGATGATCGCCATGATAATCTTTTTCCCCTGGATGATGAGTTATATGGGCGATTTTACCCGCGAGATCTACTCCTACATCGCCACCATGCGACGCTGACATGGCGTTAGCGCGCCGGTATGAAGAGCCGCTTTTTGCGTTGAATTCGGTGTATCCCCCCTCACACCGTTGTTCGCGGCAGGCGAATGGCTATGCGGCAAACCGTCCGCATACGGGGCCCTAGGGTATGTTGCCGCTGTTCCCCCTTCCCTCGTTGCGCGAGGTGATCATCTTTGCCCTGGTGCTGGGGCGCGTAGCCGGTATCTTCGCCGCTATGCCGTCCTTTGGGGGGCGGGCGGTGCCGATGAACATCAAGGCGCTGGCGGTGCTCATGATCACACTGGTCTGTTTCCCGGTCCTGAAGATAACTCCACCGCCGATGCCGACGGATGCCTTCAGCCTGGGCCTTTTGGCCTTGAGCGAGGTTGCGGTCGGGCTCACGCTCGCGCTGGTTGCCCAGATGATCTTTAGCGCAGTGGAATTCAGCGGCCAGATCATCGGCATGCAGATGGGGTTGACGATCGCCTCGATTATCGATCCTACCCGAGGCACCCAGATTCAGCTCATGTCCGTGCTGCAAAGCCTGTTTGCGACGCTGCTTTTTCTGGCTCTCGATGTCCATCATGTGTTCATTCGCGCCATCATCGAAAGCTTCAGCATCATCCCCATCGGCGGCTGGCATATTTCGGGCCAGTTGATCTCTTTTCTGGTCCAGCGCACCTCCGACATTTTCGTGCTCGGTGTCCGCCTGGCCGCGCCCGTCATGGTGTCGCTTTTGTTGGCCAGCGTGGCCCTGGGTGTCATGGCGCGCGCCTTTCCGCAGATGAATATCTTCATCGTCAGCATGCCCCTCAATGTCGGCCTCGGTTTTTTGATCATGGGTGGGACACTGATGATCTTCTTTCACGTTCTGGAGGTATCATTCGGCAATCTGGACGGACAAATCATCACCCTATTCAGATTGATGGCAAAGGGGGGATGACGTCTGGGGGAAGATTCCGACAAACACTCCAAAACAGAACAACCGACGGCAAAAAAGCTCAGCGAGGCACGGAAAAAGGGGGCGCCGCCCAGAAGCCAGGTGCTTACCTCGTCAATCACGCTCCTGGCCGGGATTATCAGCATTTACGTCTTCGGCAGCTACATGATGGATGGCCTGAAAAAGAACATGGTTGAAATCCTGAGCACCATGGGAGGTTTCGACCTGACCGAGTCCAACATGTACACGCTCACGCTCAAGCTCTTTGCGCTGACCCTCATGTTGCTCGCTCCTCTGGTGATCACCGTCATCGTAACGGCGGTGATGGCGAACATCATTCAGGACAACGGGCAGTTCGAAATCCATACCGAGCGTCTTGAATTTGACTTCACGAAGCTCAGCCCGATGAATGGCCTCGGCAGGCTCTTCAACCGGGATTCGCTGATGGAGATGGTGAAATCGCTCCTCAAGCTCCTGGTGGTGGGCTACGTAACGTATCGGGTGATGAAGGATGAAAGTCAGAACATCACGTTTCTGGCCGAGGCCGACATCGAAACGATCATGAGCTATGTGGGCCATGTCGCGTTCGACATCATCACCCACGCCTGCGGCATCCTGATTGTGCTCGGCGTCCTGGACCTTTTGTACGTCAAGTGGCGCTACGCCGATAAGCTTAAAATGACCAAGCAGGAGGTCAAGGATGAGACGAAAGAGCAGGACCTGCCGCCGGAGGTCAAGAACAGGATCAGGAAGATGCAGTTCCAACTGGCGCGGCGCAGGTTGATCAAAATCGTCCCGACCGCCGATGTTGTCATCACCAACCCTACCCACTATGCCGTGGCTTTAAAGTATGAACGGGAGCGGATGCTTGCCCCGGTGGTCATCGCCAAAGGGGCTGACGTAATGGCCCAGGCCATCAAGAGTATCGCCAAGGAGCATAAAATCATACTGGTGGAAAACCGGTTTCTGGCGCGGGAGCTCTATGACCAGGTTGGCGAAAATGAACCGATACCCGATGCGCTGTATGCCGCGGTTGCTGAGGTTCTTGCCTATGTGTACCGCCTCAAGGGCAAGATGTGATGTTCGGCCGGGCAAAAAGGGCAAGGTCAATAAAATGACAAATTCAAGGTTTTGACACGCGAGGCTGTCGCCGCCTGTGTCGTCGGGCAACTATACCCGCTGGCTGCGATGGCTAAAGGATGCTGCCTCACGGGATGGCATGCGGCACGAAAAATGCATTATAAATGTGAATTTTTTAGTTTTCCAAGAATACAACCAACAACGGACCACCATGGCAAACGGAACAACTGAAGCAATAGAGTTACGGGGTTTCCGCAAAAATTCGGATATCTATGTGGCGATCGCCCTGATAGGCGTCCTTTCGCTGATGATCATCCCGTTACCGGCATTTATCCTGGATCTGTTTCTGGCGACCAACATCACCATCGCTCTTTCCATTCTGCTGGTTTGCCTCTATACGCAACACCCGCTCGATTTTTCCGTATTCCCTTCCGTCCTTTTGGTCACCACGCTTTTTCGCCTGGCCCTCAATATCGCTTCGACCCGCTTGATCCTGTTGCACGGCAGCGAGGGGGTTGAAGCGGCCGGGGCGGTCATCAAGGCCTTCGGCCAGTTTGTGGTCGGGGGGAACTATGTGGTCGGGGCCGTCATCTTCCTGATCCTGGTAATCATTAATTTTGTGGTCATCACCAAGGGCGCCGGCCGCGTGGCCGAGGTTACGGCCCGTTTCACCCTTGATGCCATGCCGGGCAAGCAGATGGCCATCGATGCCGACCTCTCGGCTGGCATGATAACCGAAAAAGAAGCCAAGGCGCGGCGTATCAAGATCTCCCGCGAAGCCGATTTCTACGGCTCCATGGACGGCGCCAGCAAGTTTGTCCGCGGCGATGCCGTAGCCGGCATTCTGATCGTAATGATCAACATATTCGGCGGGTTGGTCATCGGTGTCTGGCAGCAGGGGATGCCGCTCCAGGCTGCGCTGACCAATTATACCCTCCTGACGATAGGCGAGGGCCTGGTGGCCCAGATTCCGGCCTTGATCATCTCTACCGCCGCCGGCATCATCGTGACGCGCTCTGCCGACGAAAACAACTTCGGCATCGAGATTACCGGCCAGTTCATGAACTATCCCAAGGCGTTTTACGTCTCGTCGGGGGTGTTGTTCCTGTTTGCCATAATCCCCGGTATGCCGCACTTTGCGTTCTTCCTGCTCTCGGGCGCGACCTTCCTGGTCGGCAAGATGGCGCGGGAGAAGGCGCAGGTCGTTGAGGATGGCGGCGCACCCGAGATCGCCTCCGGCGAAGAAGCAATCGACCAGGCTTCGGCAATCCGGCCGGTCGACGTGCTTGAACTGGAGGTCGGTTACGGTCTTGTCCCGATGGTGGACGCCTCCCAGGACGGGGAATTGCTGGAGCGCATACGTTCGATCCGCCGCCAGTACGCCCAGAAGATGGGGTTCGTAGTTCCCCCCATCCATATTCACGACAACCTGCAACTCAAACCTTACGAGTATAATCTGATTATACGGGGAGCCCGTGTCGGCGGCAGCGAATTAACCGGCCAGTATCTGGCAATGGATTCGGGCGCAGTGACACAGGCCCTGCCGGGAGCCGCCACCAAGGAGCCGGTCTTCGGGTTGCCGGCTGTCTGGATACGCTCCGATGACCGCGATCAGGCCCAGGTCAATGGCTATACCGTTGTTGACAGTACCACGGTGGTGGCGACTCATATCAGCGAGATCATAAAACGTTACTCCCACGAGTTGGTGGGGCGTCAGGAACTCCAGCAGCTGCTGGATAATGTTGCGTCCAGCGCTCCCAAGGTCGTGGAAGAGTTGATACCCAACCAACTCAACCTGGGTACGGTGCTGCGGGTGGTCAAGAACCTGCTCAAGGAAGGGGTTTCGATCCGGGATTTGCGCACCATCCTGGAGACACTGGCGGATTATTCCGGCCTTACCAAGGACCCGGACGTCCTGACCGAGTTTGTGCGCCAGGGGCTTGGCCGTTTCATCGTCGATCAGTACAAGCTGGATGATGACACCCTGTACCTGATCGCCTTGGACCGCGAGGTGGAGGATATTATCGCCGAGGCCATTCAGCCGTCGGACCAGGGGAGTTTCCTGGCCATTGAGCCAAACACCGCCCAGAAGATCATTACCACCATCCGTTCCATGTCGGACCGTTTCGGTGCGAGCGGCGCCCAACCGGTGTTGTTGGCGTCTCCCACCATCCGCCGGCATGTCAGAAAGCTGATCGAGCGTTTTGCGCCGCACATTGCGGTGCTTTCCCACAACGAAATTCCGCAGAATATCAAAATCCAGTCATTAGGGGTGGTGAGCGTCAATGCTGGTTAAGACCTTTCAAGCAGCGAGTATGGCCGAGGCGCTCCGCATGGTTAAGTCCGAACTAGGCCCGGATGCCATGATTCTGTCAACCAAGAAGGAGAACACCGGCGGGATTCTGGGGTTTTTCAGCAAGTCGGTGTATCGCGTGACAGCCGCCGTCGATCCTGTGCCGAGACAGGCCCCGCCACCTGCGCCTTCGCATGGAACTCATCGCCCTCTGCCGGAGCGGGAACGGACGGCAAAAGAGGAGTTGGAAAGCTCCATGTTCGCCCCTCTGGCGCGGGAACTCAAGGAACTGAGGGAGAAGGTTGACGCCCTCTCCCGGCGTGAAAACGACGTTAAGAAACCCGACAGGGAGGAAAACCAGGAAGAAGCGCTGCCGCTTGGTTTCAACCTCAAGAATGTCCCCCGTGGTGATCTGGAGGAAATCAAGAAGCTCCTGCTCAACACCCTGACCAAGAGCCAGGAGGGGGGGGCCAGGACGGTGCAGTGGCCCAATGTGTCGGAAACATCCCCGGCGGAGGCGCATTCCGGTCTGGAGCTTTTGCCGGAGGATTCGCCGCTTGCCCAGGAGTTGATCCAATCCGGCATTTCCACGGATCTGATCAGAAAGATTCTCGATACCCTCAACACATTGCCGGCCGAGGACGGCGGTCAGAACCTCAAAAACCGCCTGGGTACGACATTCTCAAAGCTGATCAAGTTTGCCGGCACGCTTAAGATGCGCAAAAATTCTCCCCGTATCATTGCCTTGGTGGGGCCGACCGGCGTCGGTAAAACAACCACCACCGCCAAGTTGGCCGCCATGTATGCCCTCAACCGCGGCAATAAGGTGGCGCTTATCACCATGGATATTTTTCGCGTCGGCGCGGTGGAACAACTCAAGACCTATTCCCGCATTATGGGGATTCCCCTGGAGGTGGCCTCCACCCCCAAAGAGCTGGAAAAGGCCGTGGAAAAACATTCCGCCTGTGATCTGATCTTTATCGACACGGCCGGAAGAAGCCACAAGGACAAAGAGAAGCTGGACGAGATGAAGAACTTTCTCGACAACAAGATTCCCATCGAGGTCTACCTGTGCCTCTCAGCCACGACCAAAGACCGTGAGCTTGAGGAAATTCTCAACCGTTTCAAGATTTTTCAGGTCAGTAAGGTCGTCTTTACCAAGATCGACGAGACTGAGAGCTTTGGAAACATGGTCAACCTGTTGATGAAGGACAATCTTCAGATAGCCTATTTTACTACCGGACAACGGGTGCCGGAGGACATTGAGGTGGCGACCTCCGCCAAGCTGGCCGACATGATTCTGCGGGAGGCGTCCGAATGAGCACGGTAAACGGAATGGGCGATCAGGCCGATACCTTGCGCCAGATGGCACGGCAGAATCGTAAAAATGCGCCGTCAGACCCGTCCAGGCCGCTTGCGGCCGGCGAAGACAACGATCGCGGTATTCGTGTCATCTCGGTGACAAGCGGTAAAGGCGGCGTGGGCAAGAGCAACGTGGTTTCCAACCTGGCCATGGCCTTGTCTGCCCAAGGCAAACAGGTGCTGATCATTGATGCGGACCTGGGGCTGGGCAACCTGGACGTGCTCCTGGGGCTCTCCCCGATGTATAATCTGAACCATGTGTTCAACGGCGAGAAGAGTATCAGCGAGATCATTATCGAAGGCCCTGCCGGCATCAAGGTCATCCCGGCCGGGTCCGGCGTTCAGGAGGTGACCAGTCTCAGCCAGCACGACAGGCTCAAGCTATTGGACGAACTTGACATGCTGGAAGAGCAGTTTGACATCATGATCGTGGATACCGAGGCGGGTATATCCGAAAATGTAACCTATTTCACCGTGGCGGCCCAGGAGATCATTGTCGTGGTCTCCCCCGAGCCGACCTCCATAACCGATGTGTATGCCCTGATCAAGCTGTTGGCAACGCGTTATTCCGAACACCACTTCAAGGTGCTGGTCAACATGGCCAAGGATAGCGAGGATGCTCTGGAGGTGTTCCGCAAGCTGGCTAACGTTGCCGGCCGTTTTCTCGACATCTCCCTGGATTATCTGGGATGCGTCGTCAAAGACGAAAAGGTGGTGGAGGCGGTCAAGCGGCAAAGGGCTGTTTACGACCTTTTCCCCGAATCCGAGGCGGCCGCCTGTTTCACCACGCTGGCACGGAGAGTCATCGAAAACGCGCGCCAAACCACGCTCAAGGGAAATATCCAGTTTTTCTTCCGGCGTTTTCTCGATAACTCGACAGGCGGCTAAGTCATGGGCGCCGGCAAACAACACAGTTTCTATGCCGGGTCTGAACCGGCGTTGCGTGATACTCTGATCATGCAAAACATGCCCATGGTCAAGTATCTGGTGGGGCGGATCGTCCCTCAACTCCCGTCGCATCTGGACCCGCAGGATTTGACGAGTGCGGCGGTAATTGGCCTGATAAATGCAGCAGATCGTTTCGATCCTGCACGAGGCGTGCTGTTCAAGACGTTTGCAGAACAGCATGTGCGTGGAGCCATCATCGACGAATTGCGCTCCTACGATATTCTGAGCCGTTCCATGCGCGAGAAGTACAAGCGCCTGGAGCGTGAAGTAACGATCCTCGAACACGCCCTGGGCAGGAACCCCACCAGCGAAGAGGTGGCCGATGCGCTTTCAATAAGTCTCGACGAATATTTCGACCTATTGGATGATGTGCACGTGCTCACGTTTATCAGCCTGGACGATAGCTGGGAAGATGAGGATGGCAACTCGCTCTGCCTGTCGGATGTGCTGAGCGAGCAGGAAGAAAAGAGCCCGCAGCACCAAGTTATACGTATGCAACTGGCCAAGGCGTTGGGGGATGCCGTCGAAGCGCTGCCGGATAAAGAGCGGCTGGCAGTGACGCTCTATTATCATGAGGGGATGAATCTCAAGGAAATCGGCGCAACCGTGGCTCTGACCGAGTCGCGCATATCGCAACTCCTCAGCCAGGCCATGATCCGGCTGAAGGGCAAGCTGAAGCTCTATCGGGACTAAAGGAGGTTTTACATGAACAGTGGTATGTATTCTGCGCTTTCGGGCAACATTGCAGCCATGAAGCGGATGGATATCATCAGCAATAACCTGGCGAACATAAATACCCCTGGTTTTAAAAAAGACAGGATGACCTTCGAAGGATTGCTCGCCAGCACTACCGCGCCGCCGGCGGTTCCCCCCTCCAAGACGGCCGACCCGGTCCTGCAAAAGGAGAACGTCTACATCGACTACTCAGCCGGGCCGGTCAGCCAGACCGGCAATACCCTGGATGTGGCGATCGACGGCGACGGATTCTTCACCGTATCAACCCCCAACGGGACCGCTTACACGCGGCAGGGCAATTTCCGGCTGACAGCGGACGGAACGCTGGTGACGACAGACGGTTTCCCGGTCATGGGGCAGGGAGGCGAGATCCACATAAAGGGGGGTAAGGTCGACATAAATGCAAAGGGAGAGATCACCGTCGATGGCGCCGCGGCAGGGGTCATAAATCTGGTGGATTTCCCCAAACCCTATAATCTGACGAAGACGGCCAGCGCCCAGTTCGTGCCGTCCGATCCGCAGGCCACGCCCCAGGCATCACAGGCGGAGCTCCGCCAGGGGCATCTTGAGGGCGCCAATGTGGATCCGGTCGGCGAGATGGTCCAAATGATCGAAACCAACCGTTATTTTGACGCATGCCAGCGGGTGATACTGAGCTACGACGGCATGGCCAGCAAGGCCGCCAATGATCTGGGCAGACTATAAGAAATCCGTATCTATTATATCAAAAGAGGAGTTGAGACCATGTTACGTGCACTTTGGACCGCTGCTTCAGGTATGCAGAGCCAGCAAACGAATATCGACGTCATCGCCAACAACCTGGCCAACGCCAACACGGCCGGCTACAAGGCGCGGCGCACGCAGTTTCAGGACCTTCTTTATCAGAACGTGGTGCAACCCGGAACGTCGGCCGGCTCGCAGACCCTGGTGCCCAACGGCCTCCAGCTCGGCCTGGGCACGCGCCCGTCGACGAATACCATCATCTTTACGCAGGGCAGTTTTCAGCAGACGGATAACCCCCTCGATCTTGTCATTCAAGGCAAGGGATTTTTCCAGGTCCTGCTGCCTTCGGGCACCATCGCCTACACGCGCGCGGGCAACTTCCAGCTCGATGCGACCGGCAATATCGTCGACTCGAACGGCAACGCGTTGCAGCCGCAAATCAATATTCAGGCGGCGTCGCAATCGGTCAACATCGCCGCCGACGGAACCGTAAGCTACACGCTTCCCAACCAGGCCGCCTCGCAGGTCGCGGGTCAGATTCAGCTTGCGAATTTCATTAATCCCGGTGGCTTGAACGCCGTCGGCAGCGGATACTTTGAGCCCACCGATGCCAGCGGCGCGGCGCAGTTGGGCGTTCCCGGCGGACAGGAGGGCGTAGGCACGCTGCAACAGGGCTATACCGAAAACTCCAACGTCAGCGTGGTGGAAGAGTTCATCAACATGATCAGCAGCCAGCGCGCGTACGAAGCCAATTCCAAAGTGGTGAAGGCTGCCGACGAGATGTATCAACAGGTCAACAACCTCACCCAATGAGACTCGCACTCTTCTCTTTGATCATCCCCGCGTTCGCCTGTCAGGTTGTTGACAGCGATCGCATCCTGGGCAAAGACCTCGCCGCGGCCAGTCCGCTATTCGCCGCGCTCGATCCCGGCATCGAAGTCAGCGCCGCGCCGCTGGCCGGAGCCGAGCGGATCCTGCGGCCCGACGAAGTCGTGCGCCTGGCCCGGCAAAACGGTATCGCACTCGAAGGCCCTGCCCCCTCAATTTGCTTCGCGCGGGTGACAGAGCCGCTCACCGCGGAGAAGTTGCTTCCCGAGCTTCAGAAAGCGTTGGGGCTGGACAACGCCAACATAGAAATTCTCGATTTCAGCCGCTTCGGCGTTCCGCGCGGCACGTTTGAATTTCAGAAATCCAGCCTGATGCCCAACGGTTTGTGGCGCGGGCGCGTGCTGTACGGCGAAAACCACAGCATGCCGGTGTGGGCGAAGGCCCGCATCACGGTGCAGCGCACCTCGGTCGAAGCCGGCGAATCGCTGGTCGTCGGCAAAGCGATCGATGCGTCGCAGTTGAACGTGAGAACGGGTCCGCGGTTTCCCTTCGATCCGCCCCTCGTCGAATCGATGCAGGTTCTGGTTGGACGCAAGCCGGCGCGGACGCTGGCGCCTGGAACTCCCATCGCACTCGCGATGCTGGCCGTCGCGCACGACGTGGAGCGCGGCGACCGCGTGGCGGTAGAGGTGAAAGTAGGCGCCGCAATTCTCGATTTTGAAGCGACCGCGGAATCGTCGGGCCGCACCGGCGATTCGATCATGGTGAAGAATCCCGAGAATGGGCACACCTTCCAGGCCAAAATTCAAGACAAAGGACATGTGCTGGTGGAACGATGACCCGTTTACTTATTTTCCTGATTCCCGTTTCGCTGTTCGCGCAACTCGGCGCTTCGCCGGGTTCGCTCTATACCGCTTCCGGGCGCCTGGCGGACAATGCGCGCGACGTTCGCGCCGGCGAAGTGAACGACATCGTCACCATCATCGTGAATGAAGCCGCGTCGGCGGTGGTCAGCGGCGTCTCGAACTCCTCGCGAAAATCCTCGGCCAACGCCTCCATCACAGGAGCCTATGGCATTACCACTCCGAAGCTGACCAACCTGCTCGGCCTGAGCAATGATACGGAACTGGCCGGGGCCGGAACGACCTCCCGCAACCTGACCTTGTCGACCACCATCTCCGCCCGCGTGGTCGAGGTGCAGTCGAACGGCAATCTGGTGATTGAGGGCACGAAAGACATCGGCGTCAATTCCGATAAGCAGTCGATCACCGTACACGGCATTGTGCGGCCCGCCGACCTGAGTTCGTCCAACATGGTGAACTCCGTGCAGGTCGCCAACCTGCAGGTGAAGGTCACCGGCAAGGGCGTAGTGGGAGACGCCGTCCGGCGGCCCAACTTTCTGTACCGTTTGTTGCTCGGATTGCTTCCTTTTTAAGGATTCATGAAAATCCTCCTCACTCTCGTGCTGACCGGCGCTCTGGCGTTCCCTGAAGGCGCGCGCCTCAAGGATTTCGCGTCCATCGAAGGCGTGCGGGACAACCAGTTGATCGGCTACGGAATCGTGGTTGGCCTCGCGGGCACGGGAGACAAGCAGTTGACGCTGTTTTCCACACAGACATTGTCGAACCTTTTGCAGCGCATGGGCGTGACGGTGAACCCGACTATCATGCAGGTCCACAATATGGCGTCGGTGATGGTGACGGCCACGCTGCCTCCGTTCGCGCAGCCCGGCACGCGCATCGATGCCACGGCGGCGGCCATCGGCGACGCGACGAATTTGCAGGGAGGCATTCTGCTGCTGACTCCGCTCAAAGCCGCCAACGGCGAGACCTACGCGGTGGCGCAGGGGCCGGTGATTACCGGCGGCTTCGTCGCCGGACGCGGAGGCAATGCGGACACCAAGAATCATCCCACCGTGGGACGCACGCCGGATGGCGCGATCGTGGAACGCACGCCGCCATCCATCCAGCCTTCGTCGCACTTGAAGCTGCAGCTGCGGCAGGCGGATTTCACCACGGCCACGCGCGTGGTGGAGGCGATCAACAAACATTTCGCGTCTCCAGGCATGCCGGTCGCGCGCGCCGAAAGCTCCGGGCTGCTAGTGGTCGATGTGCCTCCGTCGTACTCGACGAGAACCGTCGAATTCATCTCGGAAATGGAATCGCTCAGCGTGGACGCGGACCGTCCGGCGAAGATCGTCATCAATGAGCGCACCGGAACCATCGTCATGGGCAAGGACGTCAAGATTACGCCGGTCGCGATCATGCACGGAGCGCTGAGCGTGGAGATCCGCACCAAGCTCGAAGTTTCGCAGCCGGCGCCGATGTCGGGTGGACAAACCACGGTGGTTCCGCAAACCACGGTTACGACACAGGAAGCCAAGGCCAAGGCTGTGGTGCTGCAAAAAGGCGCTACTGTCGAGGAACTGGTGCGGGCGCTGCAAGCCATCGGCTCCACGCCGCGCGACGTGATCGCGATTTTGGAAGCCATGCGCTCCGCGGGCGCTCTGGATGCGGAGCTGGAGGTAATCTGATGACGGTAGGTGCAATGACGCCCGCGACGCTGGCTTCCGCAACGGCGCCTTCTACGAAAGTCGAAGGCGCGGCGAAGCAGTTTGAANNGGAATCAATCAAGGACAAATCAATGCAGATAACAAATAGTCTCCTCAGCAGCATTTCTAACGATCCCGGCTTTGGCCAGGCGGCTACGAAGGCGGGTTCGCGCCAAGCCAGCCAGGGGCAGGATCAGGTCCAAATCTCGAGCCTCGCCTCGCAACTGTCGAGCGATCCGTCGAAGCTCAGCCAGCTCCAGGCATCCTTCGAAGCGGGCACCTACAACGTATCCCCGTCGCAAATCGCCAACAGCATCCTGAACGACGNNTGCCGCGTCGAGACTCATCTCGATGCCCGTCCCACGCGTGCGGTCCGTGTAGGGCGGCCATTCTTGGCTGCAGCCGCCTTTCAAGGCGGCTCGCGTTCGCGCTCCGCTCACGAACTGTAATCTGTCTATTCCCCGCAGTTTGGCGATTTCACCGGGAGTAATATCCGGCAAAAACAGCTCATGCTCCAGGCGTGAAGGCTGCCATTTTTTCGCTGATAACAGGCGCGACGCTGTGGGGACAAGCCACCAGCACCGAAACCTGGGTGAACACGCCGCGAGTGCTGCGGATCGACGATCTCAACAAGCTGGTCGACGTCGCGAACGCGGCTGTTTATAAGAGCGAGGCCGCGGATCTGATCCGGCAGACGATCGGCATTGAGCCGCGCGACCTGACGTTCGTCATCCACGTAGTGCGCTGGAGCGACAGCGCAGAAATCGCCAGGCAGAACTGGTTCGTGTATCGGTCCGGGACGTGGACCGACGCGCAGTTCGCCACCGCCAAACGGATTTACGGAAAGAGCCAGATCTGGTTTCTGTATATCCAGCTCAACGCGCGGTCGAATGCCAATACAACATACGTTTTCCAGACCAGAAAAAAGGCTCCGGCGTTTTTCACTCATCTGGAAACGGCGGCTAGCCTGTTCGGGGTGAGCCTGCCGATGGCGGGCGAGCCGCACAACATCTGGAACGCGAGGTTGGTCAATATTCCGTACGTCCCGTCGGATATTGCGATTAACGGCGTGACCTTCGACAACGAGGGCCTGTCCTGGATCGACTTCAGCGCAGCGGTTCCGCTGACGAAGACGAGTGCTCCGTCGATGTTCGCGGTGGTCGATTTATATTTGAAGCCGGCCGATATCAAGAGCACGATGGGCTTCGATTCCTGGCCGCATCTGGTGGAAGGAGTGCGCGTCGGCAGCCAGCCACTGAAGAATATTTTGCTAGGGGTCGGATGGGGGCCGGTGTATGGAGGAGTAGTCGTGGGAAATGGGACGTACACATTCTCATTTGGGCTGAATATTTCGGCGAGCGCGGCGTT
>PLYK01000021.1 GCA_003151775.1 Geobacter sp.
TTTCAAAACCTCAAAGGTCTTCATCCTCGCTCTTCCCCGGCGCCTTGATCTGACGAAAAATCGACGTTCCTGTTTTTATTACCCAGGAGGAAAAGGCCGGAGACATCATGTCTCCGGCCTTTTCGTTTAAAACTGTTGCCTGGAGGCCGTTTCGGTCATATTATGATGCCGCTGGCAGGTTTCATTCTGTTGAAAGAGGGGGGATATATGGAGTTGATCGGAAAAGCCCTGACCATGAGCGGCCTGGTGGCGTATCATGATGGCTCGGTGGTCAGCAAGACGTTGATCGACAAGAAGATCGGGACGTTGACGCTGTTTTCCTTCGATGCCGGACAGGGGCTTTCCGAGCATACCGTCCCCTACGACGCCTTTGTGCAGGTCGTGGACGGCGAGGCTGAGGTGACCATCGAGGGGAGCGCCCAGACGGTGGCGGCCGGCCAGATGATCATCATGCCGGCCAACAAGCCTCATTCGCTCAAGGCGGTCAAGCCGTTCAAGATGCTGCTGGTGATGATTCGCGCGTAGAAAAAAATATATTCGTCACACAGCCACAACAAACACGCGGGCTGCGCAAAGAACGGTTTATTACGTTGTGAAACCTTGCTTTTTGCGTTTTGTGCCGCTGTGGTTGGAGAGGGGTTCAATATGTCTGAAAAAACCAAAACCGCGGTATTGCTGCTCCAGATGGGCGGACCGGATTCGCTGGACGCCGTTGAACCGTTTCTCCGCAACCTGTTTTCGGACCGGGACATCATCCGTATCGGGCCGGCTTTCCTGCAACCGGTGATTGCACGCATCATCTCCCGCCGGCGCGCCCGCACGGTGGTCGAGTATTATCGCCGGATGGGGGGCAAGTCGCCCCTGCGTGAGCTGACCGAACAACAGGGCGCAGAGCTGGAAAAGATCCTGGGCGAGGGGTACCGCAGTTTCGTGGCCATGCGCTATTGGAAGCCGGACACGATCGAAGCCCTGGCGGCCATCAAGCGTGAAGGCATCAGCCGGATCGTGGCATTGTCGCTCTATCCCCACTATTCACGGGCCACCAGCGGTTCCAGCTTCAACGAACTGGAGCGGGTGCTGGCCCAGTCAAAGGTGCATTTCGACCTGGCGTATATCCGCCAGTTCTACGATCATCCCGGCTATATTGCGGCTCTGGTGGAGAAGATCGAGCAGGGGCTGTCCGAATTTGCCGACCGAAGAGCTGTCCATCTGGTTTTCTCCGCCCACGGCCTGCCCCAGTCTTTCATCGATTCCGGCGATCCCTACCTCGACCACATCCAGGGCACGGTGCGGCTGGTGATGGAGCATTTCGGCGGTATTTCGCACCATCTGGCCTTCCAGTCGCGGGCCGGCCCGGTCAAGTGGCTGGAGCCCTCCACCGAGGGGAAGATCGTCGAACTGGCGGCGTCAGGGTGCAAGAATCTGCTGATGGTGCCGCTTTCGTTCGTGTCCGACCACATCGAGACCCTCTACGAGATCGACATACAGTACCGGGAAGAGGCCCGGAAATTGGGCATTACAAACTTCCGGCGCAGCGGGTCACTCAACAGTTCGCCCGCCTTTATCGCTTGCCTGGCCGATCTGGTGCGTTCGCTGGGGTAGCGGCCTGCCGGAAGCTGTGTCAATAATCTATTACGTAAAGGAGAACCGCAATGTTCAGAAAATTGGTAGTTGCACTCATGGCTGTTTTCATCTCCGCTGGTATCGCCTGTGCCGAAGGCAAGGCAAAGAACCCGGTCATCCTGATGGAGACCAGCCAGGGAACCATCAAGATTGAGTTGTTCGAAAAGGAGGCGCCCATCAGCGTCAAGAATTTCCTCGGCTACGTCAACAAGGGGTTCTATAACGGTACGATCTTCCATCGCGTCATAAACGGCTTCATGATCCAGGGGGGCGGCTTTAGCACCGATTTCGCCCAGAAGCCGACCGGCGCGCCTGTCAAGAACGAGGCTGCCAACGGCCTGAAAAACGACCGCGGCACCATCGCCATGGCCCGCACCGGCATGCCGGACAGCGCCACGTCCCAATTTTTCATCAATGTGAAGAACAACGGCATGCTGAACCGCCCCAATCCGGATGGCTTCGGCTATACCGTATTCGGCAAGGTCATCGAGGGAATGGATGTGGTGGACAAGATCAAGGCGGTCAAAACCGGCTTCATCCATGGAATGGGGGATGTGCCCGAACAACAGGTGGTGATCAAGTCCGTGAAGGTGCTGAAATAGGTCTCGTGTGTCGGGATTTCTGAGTTCAAGGCCAAAAGGGCCGGGAAGAAATAAATTCTTCTCCGCATTCCTGAATGTTCTTTTCCCGCCGCTCTGCCACGTCTGCCGGGTATTCATCCCCGAGGCAGGCACATTGCACATCTGCCCGGCGTGCCTGGAATGCATGCCCATCGTGGGGCATCCGCTCTGCCCGGTGTGCGGCATTCCCTTCCTGGGAGCGGGTGATGACCATGTCTGCGGCGACTGTCAAGAGTCGCAACCGGTTTTCAGGGCGGCACGGGCGGCCTTGATCTACGAGGGGCCCTGCCGCGACCTGATCCATGCCTACAAGTACCGCCATAAAACCTATCTGCGCCGCCCCCTGGCGCTATTGGCGGCCGATTCTCTGCGCGATTTCGTCGCCACCTGCGCTCCGGAACTGATGGTGCCGGTGCCGCTGCACATCCGGCGGCTCAGGGAGCGTGGTTTCAACCAGGCTGTGCTTCTGGGCGAGATCTGGGCGCGCGAGTGGAACATCCCCCTGTATCGGGGCGCGATGCGGCGCATCCGGTGGACCGAGCCGCAGATCAATCTGACGGCTGCAAAGCGGCGCGACAATGTCAAGGGGGCCTTTGACGTCAGGGATGCCAATGCCGTAAAGGGGCGGCGCGTGTTGCTGGTGGACGACGTCTACACCACCGGCAGCACCGTGAAGGAGTGCGCCGTGACGCTCAAGGCGGCCGGTGCCCGGGAGGTGGCGGTTGTGACGGTGGCTCGTGCCCCGTGCGGTTAGTTCGAAATATGTTTCATCTGATAGGTAGCGATAACATCGCAGGGACGGTTGCATGTATGGCGATGCAGTACTCAACCCGAATTTCATAATTTGCATTTGTATGACATTTGCAATACAATGGTTCTATGAGGAGGACACCCATGACAAAGAACGCTACCATTAGCATGAGAATAGATGACCATCTGAAATCGGATGTTGAGACAATATTCCATCAGCTCGGTCTGACCACCAGCGAAGCCATCAAAATATTCTTCACCGCAGTCCGTAACCGTAAGGGATTGCCTTTTCAGTTGCAGGTTGCATCAGAACAGGCGGCGCCACGGGAACAACGGAAAATGGCCCTCGATTCCATTATTGGGGCCTACCCATTAATGACATCCAGCGCCGAGTTTTCACGCTTAAAACAGGAGGAAATTGAGATTGAAGAGAGGAAGCTCCGGCAATGAGATATATTCTCGATGCCTGTGCTATTCTGAGCCTCGTTAAGAACGAAGACGGGGCGGCGGTAGTCAGGCAGGTCCTCGAATCCGAGGATAACGTCTGCCTTGTCCATGCCGTCAATCTCTGTGAGGTCTATTACGACTGCCTACGCTGCTATGGCAAAGACCCTACGGAGGATCTTCTGGTAAAGCTAACTGAGGCCGGTCTGACAATCCGAGATGATATGGATAACGATTTCTGGAAAGCTGCAGGAGCCTTAAAAGTACGAGGACGCATCTCGCTTGCCGACTGTTTTGCTGTAGCACTGACCGTGCGAGAAGATGCCGTGCTGTTAACATCAGACCGCCACGAATTTGAACCACTAATTTCGACTCATGGTTTTCCCGTAAAGGTTCAGTTTATCAGATAAGTAGGTAGGAAAACTGTAATTTCAGCTTAGAACGAAATGATTCATGCCGATGATCCTGCTGCCGGTACAGACAGGATATTGGTATTACTGTAGTGATTCTTGGGCGCACTATCCATTTATTTATGCCTTTTGTATTATCAGCTGAAAGGAGCCAGGATCACATTAAGGAGCTTTGTCCCTGGTGCGGGTACGGGTCACCCCGGTCAATATCCCAATGCCGATAAGTATAACAACTGCAATCATCACGTAGCTGGCGCTCACTTTTGCGACAACAAGCGCCCATGCAATGCCGCCGATTACAAAAGCAAAGCCGACAAGATATATTATAAATGACATGGAGTTGCCTCCTGGCTGAACCCGATGTTTTAGGTCAGGCTTTTTTGAACCTTCTCCTGAATACCACCAATCCGGCCAATCCGGAGCCAAGGAGCATAACGGTAGAGGGTTCCGGTATTCCAGCGCATATAAAAGGAATATTCTGACGATAAGCAATACGCAACCAGCGGGCCAAAAAGATCTGAAGATAGTTAAGGTGCAACTTATTGATATTTTAAGTAAATTAACAAGCAATGCAGCGGAGGAGGTGGAAAACCGTCATCGGAATCTGTAATATTATACAAAACTGCCATATATGACGGATTACCTAGAGTCAATTATTGATGCCTTCGCAAATTCTCTTTTTTGTGTTTTTGTACTTCAATAATATCAATAAGTTGCAAAGAAGAAAACAGGCATTTTTTGAGCTTTTGCGAGAGCATCAATTATTCATAAAGGACTTAGAATAGCCTCTCGGCCTCGCGGGTCGATAAACCCCGGTCGTCAAGGGTGCGGATGATCTCAGCCACAAGGAGACATATGGGGTCTGCCCTTACGGGGTTCATCAGGCTGGAGGTATATCGAAAGTCACCGGAGGATCATCCTATTGAGGACAATCCCCCGGTTAAGAGTCTCTCACTATTTTTTCTTTGCTTTCGCTGCCGGTTTTTCTACAGCTTTATTTGCTGGCTTCCCTTTGCAGGAGCCTTTACATGCGTCCAGGTCTTTCAGGAACTTCCCTGTAGTGAACTTGCCAACCCTTTTTGCTGCAATTTTGAGTGGCTTGCCTGTCTGCGGGTTCCTGCCAGTCCGAGCGGCTCTTTTTGATGCCGAGAAGGTGCCGAAACCAACCAGGGTTACCTTGCCATCATTAACCAGTTCTGTTGTCACTGCACATTGAAAAGCAGCCAGTGCTGATTCAGCCTGAGCCTTGGTCAGCTTTGCCTTCTCGGCGATCTTTGCTACGAGCTCTGCTTTGGTCATATTTCCCCCTCTAATGGAATTTTAAGATGCTTATATAGTGTTATATGATGAAAGTCTATTCAAACGGTAAGTTGCAACCAGATTTTCCTTTTCAGTTCTACTCATGACTTTAATTTGAATTTCTCTCTTAGTGGCTGAAGAACGACTGTGGCCCGATTCGCAATAAACTATCTGCATCGGCTGCCTCCCTCGAAAATACTTGGCTCCACTCCCATCAGCATGCTTAAGAAAACGCCTCTCAATATCCGTGGCGATCCCGGTATATATCGTATCGTCGGAACAGAGTATCATGTAGACTTGCCATTCCATCGTTATTCACCAGCAATCCGTACTGCCAGTATCGTTAGCCGTTTGCTGGCATTTCGATTTTTAACCGCCATTGCCAGCGCTTTAGGTTGGCCGATGATAGTTATCAGTTTCTTTCCTCTGGTCACTGCCGTGTAGATCAGGTTACGTTCCAGTAGTGTGTAGTGCTGCATAATGACCAAAACCGGAGTAACCAATGTTCGTGCAACTCAGCACAACACGCTCACCTTAAATGAGGTATAAATAGGAGGGTTTAAGGTAGAACAACACGATTAANNAAAATAACCTGGTACAGGAGAATTCAAATGAAAAAAGTGCTGTCCACCATCGTTGCCGCTCTTGTTGCCGTTTCTTTCGCTGGCCTTGTTTCCGCCGCTGAAGTCAAGACTGACACCAAGACCGAAACCACCACTACCAGCCCTTCCGGTGAAGTGAAGGTTGAGAAGAAAGAAGTTAAGAAAACCGTCAAGAAGCACCGGAAACATCACAAGAAAGCCAAGAAGGCTGCCAAAGAAGTAGCTGCTCCTGCAACTCCGGCAGCTCCGACTGAAGCACCTGCTGCGAAGTAATCTTTTCGCACTTGCACCAGCTGTTAACGAAAAAGCCGCGTCCTTCGATGCGGCTTTTTCTATTTAAACGTTCTGCTAGTCAAATTGGTTTTTTCTCAAACACCATTCAGTGCCGGAACCCATTGTTTCAGAGCTTCCAGTAATCGTGATGCAGCTGCTCGCTCATCCACAAATGATTCATTCAAAAAAACATATTCAACATAAAGGTCACCTATTTCATCAGTAAGTTTTTTGTGCACTTTTTTCCCCAATGCAGGGATTTCAGTGTATTTCAAAATAGCTGCATGAACAACTTTGAGAGATGATTCGTCTGACAGAATAATACGAATTACAGACTTTCTGGCTCCGTCAGGACGGATATAAATACGCTTAAGATGTTTCATGAGCCTGGTGTCTGACGGAACTGCATACAGTTCACCGTTTTTGTTGCCGATTTCGCTGGATGCTGTATTCCAGCCATTTTTCAGGAGATGTGCTACAGACTCTCCTTGGCTCTTCGTCGCGCCTTGGCACCAGCCAAAATAGCTCGGAATTACTTCCCACGACTAACCGTACGGGACACGAGTGCCCCGTAAAGTTGAGCCGCAGCCTGTATGGGCGACAGAAAATAACCATCATTATATAGTGCTGAAATCAGAATTGCCGTGGTTAGTTTTGTTGACGGATACGGTGTATCTTTGCTATAGGTTATGCTGCGCAATGATATGAGCCCCTGGGAGGAACTATGCGTCTGTCAACAAAAAGTCGGTACGGCCTGAGGGCTCTTTTCGACATTGCCTACAACTGCGGCAATATGCCGGCCCAGATCCAGGATATCTCCCGCCGGCAGCAGATATCGCCCCGCTATCTGGAACAGATTTTTCAGAACCTCAAGCGGGCAGGGATATTGAAAAGCAAGCGTGGCCCCCAGGGGGGGTACTGCCTGGCCAAAAAGCCTGAGGAGATCACGGTGTTGGATGTTCTTTGCGCCACAGAACAGGATGTGCTCCTGGTGGATTGCGCCGGGGTGACACCGAAAAAACGCAAGCGCAAGGACGACTGCCCCTTTGAGGGGCAGTGCGTGACCCAAACGGTCTGGGAAGAGGCCACCGGTCTGCTCAACACGCTATTTTCAGGCATTACCATCCAGACGCTGTGCCAGCGCGGCCAGGAGATGGGGATCAAGAAGGAGCAGGACCACCGCTTCATGTACTACATCTAGGGAACGTAACTATTTAATGTATCAGGACAACATCATGCCCACTGTTATCAGCACGAGTATTATGGAACAGATCGGCGCCACGCCGTTGGTGAAACTTTCCGGAGTGACGGAGAAAGGTGCGGCCGCTATCTACGCCAAGGTTGAATCCTTTAACCCCGGCGGCAGCATCAAGGACCGCATCGCCCTGGCGATGATCGAACGGGCCGAGGGGGAAGGCCGCATCAGGCCGGGTGCAACGATTGTCGAGCCGACCAGCGGCAATACCGGTATTGGCCTGGCGCTGGTCTGTGCGGTGAAGGGGTACCGGCTGGTGCTGACCATGCCCGAGTCCATGAGCCTGGAGCGGCGCCGCCTTTTAACGGCTTACCGGGCCGAACTGGTGCTGACGCCGGCTTCGCAAGGCATGAAGGGGGCGGTGCAGAAGGCTGAAGAACTGGCTGCCGGAAATGGCTGGCTGCTACCGCAGCAGTTTAACAATCCCGCCAACCCGGAGGCCCATCGCCGTTCGACAGGTCCCGAGATCATCGCCGCGATGAAGGAGTTGAGCATTGACGGCTTCGTGGCCGGGGTCGGCACAGGGGGAACCATCACCGGCGCCGGCGAGGTGCTCCGCCGGCACAATCCGGCTATCCACATCGCCGCCGTCGAGCCGGCCGGCTCTCCCGTACTATCAGGCGGGCTGGCAGGACCCCATAAGATTCAGGGGATCGGGGCCGGTTTCATCCCTGAAGTGCTCAATACCTCCGTCTACCATGAGGTGATTGCCGTGTCGGATGCGGACGCCTACAGCGCTGCCCGTACGCTGGCAGCCAAACAGGGGCTTTTGTGCGGGATATCGAGCGGCGCGGCGCTGGCCGGTGCAGTGCTGGTGGCTCAAAAGCTGGGGGCCGGCAAGAACGTTGTGGTGGTGCTGCCGGATACGGGGGAGCGATATCTCTCCATGGATGTATTCGATTGACAGTGTTACTTCATCAGGTATCAGCTCAGATCCAGGATCATGGCGTTTTCATCACAGTCCGGGAACTTGACGCACTTGATGCAGTCGCCCCATACCTTGTGGGGCAGCTCTGACTTGTCCACCAGCCGGAAACCGAGCTTGGCGAAAAAATCGGGTTTGTAGGTGAGGCAGAAGATGCGTTTGAGCCCGATCTGGCGCGCTTCGCTGATGCAGGCCTGCACCAGTTGACTGCCGATGCCCTTGCGGCCGGCCTCAAGGGCTACCGCAACGGAGCGTAACTCGGCCAGGTCATCCCAGACGATATGCAGGGCAGCGGTCCCCAGGAGTGTGCCGTCATCCTCATAGACATAAAAATCGCGTAGCGATTCATACAGTTCCGACAGGGAGCGGGAAAGCATATCCCCCTGGCTGGCGTACTTCATCAACAGCTTCTGTATTTCCTTGACGTCATTTATCTGGGCCTTGCGGATCATTTTTGTTCTCCTAGCGTATTCCCACGTGTACCATCACCGGTTTCAGCGCCCTCACCAGGTCCGACGGCGCCATCCCTACCAGGTAACCACGCTTCCCGCCATTGATGTAGATCTTCTCCAGCCCGGCGACGGTCTCCTCCAGATACACCGGCATCGACCTGCGCGTGCCGAAAGGCGAGGTGCCTCCCACCTGGTAGCCGCTGTGCTTTTGAGCCGTTTCCGGGGTGCAGGGGGTGACCTGCTTGACGCCGATTTTCCGGGACAACTCCTTGGTCGAAACCTGCAAATCGCCGTGCATCAGGATGATGATCGGTTTCTTGTTTTCATCCTCCATGATCAGGGTCTTGATCACACAGTGTTCGTCAACCCCCAGTTCGCGGGCGGAAACCGCAGTGCCGCCTTTTTCCTCGTAGGCGTAGACGTGGTCCGTGAATTCGACCTTTTCGGCCCGCAATTGGCGGATGGCTGGGGTTATGGGTGTTTTCTGTTTCAGCATATCCTGGGCAGTTGCTCTCCGGTCAGCATCTCCACCGCCCGAGTGCCGCCCACGCTGGTTTCCATGCGGACCCGGCCCGGCTCTCCTTCAGCAACCTCGCCGATGATGGCGGCGTGGACGCCGAGGGGATGCCGTTTCATCGCCGCTACGATCCGTTCCGCGGCCTGGGGGGCGACGAAGGCCAGCAGTTTCCCCTCGTTGGCGACGAAGAGCGGATCAAGGCCGAGGATCGAGCAGACGCCGCGCACCGCCGGATTCACCGGAATATGTTCCTCGCGCAGGGTAATCGCCACGCCCGACTGCAGGGCGATCTCCTTGATGGTGGTGGCTATGCCGCCGCGGGTCGGGTCGCGGAGCACGTGCAGCAGTTCTCCTGCCTCGGCGATGATTGCAGCCACCAGGCCATTGAGGGCGGCCGAGTCGCTGCGGATGCCGGTCCCGGCGTTGAGTCCCTCGCGGCCGGCCATGACGGCAATGCCGTGGTCGCCCACGGTGCCGTTGATGATGATCTTGTCGCCCGGCCGTGCATTGGCGCCGTGAATGGCGATGTCATGCTCCACGGCGCCGATCCCGGCGGTTGTGATGAATATCTTGTCCGCCTTGCCGCGGGGGACGACCTTGGTGTCGCCTGTCACGATCCGTACTTCGGCCTTGTCGGCGGCTTGGCGCATGTCGTCCAACACGGTTTTCAGGTCGGCCCGGCTGAAACCCTCTTCGATGATCAGGCCGACGCTCAGATGGAGAGGCCGCGCACCCATCATGGCCAAGTCGTTGACCGTGCCGTGGACCGCCAGACTGCCGATGGTTCCACCGGGGAAAAAGATCGGATCGACCACAAAGGAATCGGTAGTGAAGGCCAACTGACCTGCAACCGGAGCCAGAAGGGCCGCATCGTTTAACCCGGAAGGGGCGATTACGCTCAGGGCTGGAATGATCAGTTCATCCAAAAGTTGGTGGGAAAGCCGACCGCCGCTGCCATGGCCGAGAAGGATGAGGTCGTTGTTCACGGTGAGGTTTGGGTCTCCTGCCGAATATTTTTACCTACTATAGCACGAATGGCCCACATTGTCACGGCAGCTTTTTCTGTTCACTTTGCCGGGCGGTTCATGATAAGAGTACCAAGTTTTGAAAAATCCCGGCGAGAAGCGGGAGAGCGGGCGGAGGATCGGATGACTGATTACAGACCACTGGAAAAGCTGCCGGATACGGCGGGATACAAGCAGGGCGATGTGCTGGTGCTGGTTGGGGAACTTTTCGGCCGCGGCTATGCCAACGGGCTGGTGGAGGAGGCCCGGCGCATCGGCATGGACGTGATCGGCACCACCGTGGGCCGCCGCGACAGCGACGGCTCCCTGCGGCCGTTGAGCGCAGATGAGCTGGCTGAGGCCGAAGCGCTGCTGGGCGGGAGCGTCATCAATGTCCCGCTGGAGGCGGGCTTTGACTTGGAACAGGTGGATGGGCAGCCGTCGGTGGCCGAACAGCTCAAGAAGGCCAAGCCGGATGAGTGGGCTTCCATCCGTTTCAGCCCTGATTTTATCGAGAAGGCCAGGGATGCCGGTACGGCCCGTATCCGCACCGCGCTGGGGCAGGTGATGCAACAACTCACACCGCGCATTCCGGCCGGAGCCAATGTGCTTTTTGCCCATTCCATGGCCGGCGGCATACCCCGGGCGCGGGTCTTCATGCCGCTCCTCAATCGGTTATTCAAGGGAACCGGCGACAAGTACCTTGCCTCGGAGGGGTTCTGGAACAGCGATCTGGGCCGCCTGTGCGACACCAGTTTCAACGAGGTAACGGGCGATACCTTCCGCTACCTGATCGATGAGTCGGCCGCTCTGCGCGAGCATCTCACCGCTTTTGGCGGGCAGGTGCGCTACGCCGCCTACGGCTACCACGGCACCGCCGTTCTGGTGGGGGGTGAGTACCGCTGGCAGTCCTACACCCCTTATGTACAGGGGTGGGCCAAGATGCGCCTCGAGGCAATCGCTGCCGAGGCGACCGGGAACGGCGTTGTCGCCACGGTGTTCAACTGCCCCGAGATACAGACCAACTCCAGCGCCCTTTTCCTGGGGGTGGAGATATCGCTTTACCCGCTGTTGTCCGCCATTCGGCGTGCGGCTGGCGAACGGGCCGCTGCACCGCTCTTTGAACGATGCCAGGCGATGCTCAAGGAAGGAGAGACGGTTGGACATCTCCTGGAACGGGCCGACGCTTACCTGGCGTCGCCGCTTTTGGCCGGAATCCTGGATTTCGCCACCTGGCCGCAACACAGCACCCGGGAGCAGGCCGAGCTGATGCTGACCAGTTCCGCAGAGTTGATGGCTATGCATGCCGACCAGAAACACCTGGTCTGCGCAGAGCTCTCCCGCATCGTTTTCCTGTCCACCGGCCGGTTGATGGCGCATGCATCCTGGAACCCCGGGGCTTGTGCCCTCTGGCTGAACCACGACATCATTGCACAGCTCTTGGCCGATGAACTCGGGGCAGGAATCATCTGATATTTTATTGAAACAGACGCCAACGCCATGGCGTTGCGAGGAAAACCATGAAGAATTCCCATCGCATTATCGTGTTCTGTACCCTGTCCGCCCTCCTGATGCAGGGGTGTGCGACGCCGCCGGTGAACAAGCCGCCCGATGAACTGTACCGGGATGGCGAGCAGTCCTTTCAAAAGGGCAGGTACGAAGATGCCTTGGCAAACTGGAAAAAGGTCAAGGAAAGTTACAAGTCCCCGGAACTTTCCGCCAGTGCGGAGATCGGGATTGCCGATGCCTATTTTCTCAATAAGGACTATATTGAGTCCGCTGCCGCCTACGAGGATTTTCGCAAGCTTCACCCCAGGCATGAACTGGCCGATTACGCACTTTTTCGGCAGGGTCTGAGTTATTTCAGGCAGATCAACCGCATCGACACGGATCAGACGCCGGTCAAGAATGCCCTGACCATCCTGGAATCGTACGTGAAATTATATCCCGGCGGCGCGTATATCCAGGAAGCCCGGGAAAAAATCCGCGACTGCAAGGATAAACAGCTTCAGTACGAGATCTACGTCGGCCGTTTTTATCTGAAGACCGGCAAGTATCCGGCCGCCATCGCCCGTTTTGAAGAGGCGCTCAGGAATTTCCCCGGCCTTCAGCACATGGATGAGTTGCAATACTACCTGGGGGTGGCCTATCGAGAGGCGGGGCAGAAAGAGAAGAGCCGCGAGGTGTTTGACAGGCTCGTGCGCGAGTTCCCCGGCAGCGCCTATGCGGCCGACTCCCGGAAGGCAGCGGGCAAGTAACCCGGGATTGCGGCCATGACAGCACCACCCGACATCATCCTGGCTGCCGCCTGTGGGGCGGCCTACCTGCTGGGATCGATCCCCACGGGGCTCCTCCTGGGCAAGGCCTATGGCATTGATGTGCGCCGGGAGGGAAGCGGCAATATCGGCGCCACCAATCTGTATCGTACCCTTGGGCGCAGGGTCGGTGTGCTGACCCTGATCGGCGATTGCCTCAAAGGACTTGCACCGGTGCTGGCGGCCCGTTACTTTGCCCCGTCAATGGACTTGGCGGCCTGGGTTGGGCTGGCTGCCTTCTGTGGCCACGTATTTTCGGTATTCCTTAAGTTCAAGGGAGGCAAGGGAGTCGCGACCGCTCTGGGGGTCTTTCTGGCGCTGTCGCCGTTGGCGGTGGCAATCGCCCTGGCGGTCTTTCTGGTCCTGGTTTTGAAATGGCGCTACATTTCCCTCGGCTCCGTAGCTGCGGTGGCGGCCATGCCGTTTGCCGTTTACGTGCTTCATGGAAGCCGGGCGATGCTGCTGGTGACGGCGCTTGTCGCAGTGATCGTGATTATCCGGCATCACGCAAACATCAAGCGGCTGGTGGACGGGACGGAGAATAAATTCAAGGCGTAGTCACCGACCTTTGGTTTCAGGTAGAAAAAAGGTACGAAGGGCGCTGATTGCGGCGCCCTTTCCTGTTTCCGGCGATTGACGGCAAGTTACATCTGATGTAAGATTTGTGTGGAGGTAAACCGATTATGGATACGATCAAACATAGGACCCAGATTTCTCTCGACGACTGGCAGTATCAGTCACTGCTGGATCTGTCGCGCAAAACCAAGAAAAGCCTTTCCGCCCTGATCCGCGAGATGATTAGCGAAAAATTCGCCCCAAAACCGGGTGTAGCGGAAAATGATCCGGTCTACTCCATTGTCGGAATCGGCGGTAGCGGACAAAAACATACGGCGCGCGACCACGATGCCGTACTATACGGGAAGAAACCGTGAACGGCATTTTTGTCGATACCAGCGCCTGGTATGCCCTGGTAGACAGCGACGATGCCGATCATAAGACTGCGGCGGCTTTCCTGGCCTCCAACACGATGCCGCTCATTACCACTAACTTCATTTTCTCGGAAACAGTCACCCTTATTCGCTATCGAATCGGGCATGAGGCCGCGCGTAGTTTCGGGCAAAAGCTGATGGAGAGCAGTTTCGTCAGGGTGTTTGCGGTTACGCCCGCCGATGAAGAGAGGGCCTGGGATATCTTCAGCAAATACCGGGATCAGGATTTCAGCTTCGTGGATTGCACCAGCTTTGCTGTGATGGAGCGCATGAAGCTTTCCAGGGCCTTTGGTTTTGACCGGCATTTCTCGGTTATGAGGTATGCTGTCGTGCCGGGAAAAGAAATTAAGTAAACTCTACCTAGAATTCGTCCCAAGGCCTGATTACAGTGGGGGGTGAGGTCTGGATGGGAAAGATGTGGCGGTTGTGTTGTGGTGGTTGGTGACGGGGTTGTGAATAAAGATTGACGGGGAATTGAGTAAGGTGTCCCCCGAATTCGTGTCCCCCGAATTCGGTCCATACTATCAAATTGTGCCCTCCGGACCATCAAGAGTTGCTTCAATCATCCCTTCCCATCATCAGCACAATTTTAGAAGCACCATGCCTGACGCGGGATCGAGTTCACGCATGGCCTTCACATCCAAAATCTCCGTAATGACGGCTTCCAGGACCAGGAACACCTCGCTCTCCTCCCGCAGGCAGCCTGCCTTGACGCTGTCCCATTTGCCGAATGCCCCGTGGAAATGGATCTTGGGCTGATTATCCTGCCAGAAGATGGTGCCGAAGCCCACCACTTCATGACTTTCATCCAGTTCCCGCCACTCCGGGACCGGCGGCATCTCTTCCGATTGCGGCCCAACCACGAAACGCCCTCGCTTTATGCCGCCAACAAGGTTGAAGCAGGCGGCGCGCAGGTTTTCCTGCCGACAGATGTCCGCCAACCCGCCGAGCACATCCTCGCCGTCGCCGAACCGGGCGACGATGATCCTTCCCGTCCTTCCTGTCTGATACTGCATGGTTATTCCTTTCTTTAGATCCGAAGTCTGGCCGCGAGGTTCGTCAGCCGCTTGGTGGCGTTCTTGTTTTTGAAGACCATGGCCAGCGCCTTTGGCTGGCCGATGATGGTCACCAGTTTATTGCCCCTGGTCACAGCCGTGTACCCAAGCGGCCTTTCAGTACTTTCCAATATTTCCTGGGTGTATTCGGGGGACATCTTGTATTCGGGGGACATCTTACTTAATTCCCTACTTGTATTCGGGGGACCTCTTACTTAATTCCCCGTTCAGGCACTTCATCTCATTCCGGAAAGACGCAATCGTCTCCTGCACCGTCATATCTTGGCTCTGCCGGTGGCAATAGTTACAACGCGCCCAGCAGATACCAATCCGGCACCCCCCAGACATTCCGGCGCAATTCGACGAACTCATCCCCCGGATAGACCACCAGCCCTACTTTGGCCGCATCCGGATGTTCCGCCATGAACGTCTCCACACTTCTGCCGTCTGCTGCGGTCACCCGTTCCGATGATTTGGCCTCAATGGGGAGAATTCCGCGCTCACTCGCCAGCAGAAAATCCACCTCCAGTCCGGCGGCGGTGCGGTAGAAATACAGCTCCGGTTCCACCGGCTGGAGCTGTTTCCACTTCAAAAGTTCGGCGCAAAGCCAGCTTTCGTAGGCAGCGCCGCGACTGATGGAAAGCTCCCCAACTATGGCCCTGTTCAAACCCACGTCCGGGAAGTAGAGTTTCGGACTCTTGACCAGCCGTTTACTGACGTTTTCATGCCAAGGAGGGAGCAGAACGCACTGAAACGACATGGTCAGCAGTTCCAGATATCGCTTGATGGTATTGACCGCCACTCCCAGATCCCGCGACACCTCGCTGATTGAAAACAGATTTGCGGTGCGGCTGCATAACAGCTTCTGCGCCAAGGCAAAGGTATCGATGTTCGCCACCTGCCCCACATCGGCAATATCCCGCTCCAGATAGGTCTTGCGATAGTCCTTGAGCCAGTTCAACCGCTCCGTTTCTCCCGTGCGCTGCCACACCGGCGGATAGCCGCCCCATCGTTGATGTTCGTCCCGCACCCCGCGCAGGGTACGCAATTGTTGGGGTGAAACCAGGGGGAGCCGCCCGGCGTCCTGTGGTGAAATCGCCTGATCTTGCCATATTCGGGAGAGAAGCGGCGGTTCGCCGCCACCGGTCAGTTCAAAGAGGGAAAACGGGTACATCTGGCAGAGCGCCACCCGACCGGCCAGGGTCTCGCGAATGTTCTTCATCATCAGCAATTGCGACGATCCGGTCAAAACGAAGCGTTTCCGCTCGTTGACAGGTTTTTTCCGTTCCCGGTCCACCACCAGCTTCAGCGGGTCGAACAGTTGCGGGATTTTCTGGACCTCGTCAAGCACCACCAGCGGTGTCGTGATGTTTTCCAGGATCTGCACGGCCGAGCGCTGAAAACGAAGCCGTTCGTCGGGATCGTCGAAGGAGATGTAGGTAAACGGAAGGTCAAGCCGATCGGGGAGCTGCATTTCGCAGAGCGTGGTCTTACCGGTCTGGCGCGCACCGGTCAGAGCCACAACCTTCTCATGGTTCAGGCGGGTGATTATGGTGTCGGTTATTGAGCGTTTGATGCTGTCCATGACGTATTTATATCAACTACATTGCAAAAATACAATGCAAATTTGCAATGCAGTTGACAAATCACTCGGGCCACGACTCCACTCGTCACTTTGTGAAACGACACGGATCAGGGGAATTCGGGGGGCATCTTACTTAATTCCCCGTTCAAGCACTTCATCTCGATCCGGAAAGCCGCAATCGTCTCCTGCACCGTCATATCTTGGCTCTGCCGGTGGCAATAGTTACAACGCCCCCAGCAGATACCAGTCCGGCACCCCCCAGACATTCCGTCGCAAAGCCAGCTTTCGTAGGCAGCGCCGCGACTGATGGAAAGCTCCCCAACTATGGCCCTGTTCAACCCCACGGATTACAAACCCGCACCCCGCATCTCTCAATATCCCTGACATTCCGCGTAACCACAACCAAATCATGCGCCGCAGCGGTGGCGGCGATAAGCGAATCCATTACCGGCAACTTCTCGCCCGCCTGCTCCGCCTCTCCCTGGAGCCTTCCCCAGCAGAGCGCCGTTTCAAGATCTATTTCCAGAATCCTGCCGGTAAACCGCTCAACCAGATCGAGCGCAACCCACGCATGCAGCTCTTCCTTTTTTGTGCCATCCGGGAGCTTGCTGATCCCCTTCTGCAACTCACCCAGATTCAGGACACTCAGGAAAAGTTTCTGTTCGTCCTGCTCATCCAGCCAACTTACCACCGCCGGATTCGGCTCTTTCTTGACCAGTTCGGAAATAAGACAGGTGTCGAGCAGATACTTCACAACTCCACCTCGCGGGAAAGATCGGCACTGCGGCTAAGGTCAAGCTCAACGTCAAACAGGGGAGATTGCCGGAAAAACTGCGTTAAACCTGTACGCGGCTGAGTCAGCCTCTGGTACTCATCGAAAGAAACAACCACCGCCGAAGGCTTGCCCCGCAGGGTTATAGTCTGTGGGCCATCATGCAGGGCCAGATCAACCACCCGGCTCAAACGGTTCTTGGCTTCCTGAAGCTGCCATTCCCGGTCATGGGGTAACCGGTCAATTTTATTGGTCTTCATACAAACCCCCTTCATTAAGCTAGACAGTCTAGCTATGTAAGGATAGCACGGCACCGATATAAATCAAATATAAAGCGAGTCAGTTTTAAATAACGACCACAGGTTTTTTGGGGCATGAGAATTTTAAGTCCCTAAGGGGTTATTCCTTCTCGCCGGCGTAGATGGTGGCGATGCCGAAGGTCAGCGGGTGGATGTGGATGTTGCGGAAACCGGCGGCGGCGATCATTTGGGAAAATTCCTCGTGGGAGGGAAACTCCAGCACCGAGTCCGGCAGGTACTTGTAGGCGTTGTATCTTGAAATGAGCCCGCCGATGACCGGCAGAAGGCGGCGGAAGTAGAAGTAGTAGATCTGTTTGAAGAATTGCGAGCGCGGAGTGGAAAACTCCAGGATGATTATGCGCCCTCCGGGTCGCAGTACCCGCCACATTTCCGCCAGCCCTAGTTTTCTGTCCACCACATTCCTTATCCCGAAGGCAATGGTTATCGAATCAAAGGTATTGTCCGGAAAGGGAAGGTCCTCGCACGGGGCCACCTTGAAGTCGATCCGTCCTGCATAGGGAGAGGTTGCCACCTTGGCCTGGCCGAGTTCCACCATCTCCCGGCAGAAGTCGGCCCCGGTAATCTTTACCGACGCAGGGGTCGATCGGGCGATCTCCAGCGCCACGTCGCCGGTGCCGGTCGCCACGTCCAGGATCCGGGAGCCCTCCCGGTATTTGATAAGCCGTACGGCCTTTTTGCGCCAGCGCCGGTCGATGCCGAAGCTGAGCAGGCGGTTGAGGAAGTCGTAACGCGGGGCGATACTCCCGAACATCACCTGGATCTTCTCGCCCTTTTCGGAAAGTCTGAACATGAGTTTATACTACCTTTTACGATGAGTAAGTGTTATAAATACTATTTCGCCTTGTAGCACACTTTCAGGGCATAAACCAGAAAAAACCAATGGAGTGTAGTGAGTGAAAAACGTTGTCGCCCTTGCCGTTCGTGCCGCTCTGATCATCATGACCTGTTGCGGTCTTGTCTCCTGTCAGGATGAACTGAAACCCACCACCACCATCGTCGCCCCGGCCGCATCCTCCCCGGCCTCCCCGGCCTCCCCGGCCTCCCCGGCACCACCTGCGCCACCTGCGCCACCTGCGCCACTTGCGCCACTTGCGCCACCTGCGCCACCTGTGCCACCTGTGCCACCTGCGTCATCCAAGCGGCAGCAGTTACTGAACACAGAGGTCAGGGCGCTATACATCACCTCCTGGACAGCCGGGATCAACCGTTTTAAGGTGCTGACCGACATGGTGTCCCGCTCGCATCTGAATGCCGTGGTAATCGACATCAAGGACAGCACCGGCAAGGTCGGCTACGACTCCAAGGTGCCGATGGTGCCTCAGACAGGGGCCCACGAGAAGCGTATCCGCGACCTGGACGCCGTTCTCAAAAGGTGCCGCGACAAGAAGCTCTATACCATTGCCCGCATCGCCGTCTTTCAGGACCCGAACCTGGCCAAGGCGCGCCCGGACCTGGCGGTAGGGAGCGGCGGCAAGCAGATTTGGAGGGACCGCAAGGGGCTGGCCTGGGTCGATCCGGCTTCGAAGGTGGTCTGGGAGTATAACCTTGCCATTGCCAAGGAAGCGGCCGCCAAGGGGTTTGACGAGGTGCAGTTCGATTACGTCCGTTTTCCGACCGATGGGAAGCTGAAGACCATGACCTATCCGGTCTACAAGCGCGATGTGCCGAAACACGAGATCATCCGCCGTTTTTTCCAGTATGTGGACCAGCAGATGAAGCCGTTGGACGTGATGACCTCGGCTGACATCTTCGGCCTCACCACTATGGTGGACGATGACATGAATATCGGTCAGCGTATCCAGGATGTGGCCGATTACGTGGATTTCATTTGTCCCATGATCTACCCGTCCCATTATCCCCCCGGTCATCTGGGGTTTAAAAATCCGGCCGAACACCCCTATCGCGTCATCTATGACGCCTCCCTGCGGGGCGTGAAGCGGCTTGAGGGGAAGCGGGCCAGGATGCGCCCCTGGCTGCAGGATTTCAAACTGGGGGCGGCATACGACAAGAGGATGATCGTTGACGAGATCCAGGCAGCCCGCGATGCCAAGGTGTTCGGTTTCAGCATGTGGAACGCCCGCAACGTCTACACCGACGCCGTCTATCTGGAAAAGTTGCCTGAGGCGAACCCCGCGCCGCCATTGCGGGACCAGGTGCTGGGGGATATCCGCAGGCACGACGCGGCCATGCTTGCCATGCAGAACCACACAACCTCGATCAGGCAGGAGAAGCCTTCCATCCACAAGCCTCGCAGAAAGTCAAAAGAGAGTTGACGTGCCCTCCTTTGTAAGGATACAGGATATCGCCGATATCCTGATCATGACCTTGCTGCTCTACCAGCTCTACTCATGGTTCCGCAGGACTCGCGCCATGCAGGTGCTGCTGGGGCTGGGGGTGGTGACCATCATCTATTTCGTCACCCGCTTTCTCGGCCTCTACATGACCAGCTGGATTCTGCAGGAACTGGGTACGGTGCTGATCGTCCTGATCATCGTGGTATTTCAGGCTGAGATCAGGCAGGCGCTATACCGTTTCAGTCTTATGCGGCATTTCTTCGGCAGCCGCCAGGGGCCGCAACAACTCGGCCGGTTCCAGGAGATAGTCGATACGCTGTTCAGTCTGGCGGAGAAGCGTACCGGGGCGATCGTCGTCTTTCAGCGCAGCGAGTCTCTGACGGACATGATGTTGAATGGCGTAACCCTGGACTGCGAGATTACCCCTCAGATGCTGGAAGCTATCTTTTATGACGGCGCCCCCCTTCATGACGGCGCCGTCCTGATCAGGGACGGAAGAATCGCCCTGGCGTCGTGCCATCTGCCGCTGTCCCTGAACTCTGACCTTCCCCAGTATTATGGCACCCGGCATCGCGCCGCCCTTGGGCTCTCGGAGCGCACCGACGCCGTCGTGGCGGTTGTTTCGGAGGAGCGGGGCGAGGTGTCGCTGGCGGAAGGGGGAGAGTTGCGCCGCCTGTCGTCCGCCGGCGAGTTGGTATCGATCCTTTTGAACCTGATCTCCCCGGAAAAGGAACGGCCCCATGTGACCTTGAAGCAGTGGTTTTTTTCCGACCTGCTGGCAAAAACGGCAGTCTTGCTGATTGTTATGGTATTCTGGGCCCTGATTACCTCTCGTCAGGGAGCGATTGCCACGGTATCGGCTCCTGTCAGGCTCCATGGCATGCCTCAGGATCTGGTGCTGATGCGGAGTTCCCCTGAAGAGGTTGAGGTCCAGGTAAAATCCTTTTCCAGCCTGACGCCCACGCCGGCGAAACTTGATATCGCAGCTGATGTCGATCTGTCTGAGGTGCGTGAGGGGCAGGCAACAGTCAGGATCAGGAATTCGGACTTCAGACTCCCTTCCGGCATGGTGGTCGGCAGTGTGAGTCCCTCGTCGATAAGCATCGTTACCGATAAAAAGGTGCGTAAAACCGTGCCGGTCAGGGTTGTGGTACGGGGGAGAATGCCGCGCGGACTAGGGGGTTATCAACTGGTTGCCTCTCCCGCGTCCTTAGAGGTGGAAGGGCCGGCCGGCCAGATATCAAGGCTTGAATCGGTGGCAACGGAAGAGGTTGATGCCGGCAAACTTCTCAAGGGAGAAGAATATCGAAAAAATCTGCTGCCACTGCCAAAATACGTCACTATTTTACGGGACAAGCCGTTGACGTTGAAGCTGGTTTCCCGCCGTTCGGCTCCCTAGCGAGTCGCGTTCCTGGAACATTAATTGCATATCGAAGATGGCGGTGTTGACTACTAAAGGATTGACATACAGGGTGCATTTGTTATATAAAGGCAATTCGGTCACACTAATACTAGAAAAGATTAGGAGGTGCAATGATACATATCCGTATTCTCACCGTGATCTGTCTCATCCTGCTTTCTTTCCCGCAACTGGTTCTGGCCTCCAAAACCCACGTGGCACGCAGAAGCGAATCGCTTCATTCCATTGCGCGCAAATATCACGTCTCCGTCGACGAACTCAAATCTGTCAACAACCTGAGCAGCACCCGCATTGAACAGGGAACCCGCATCATTATTCCCTCCCGTGCCGAACAAAAATCGGCAAAGACAGCGAAGCCCCAATCGTACAAGGTCGCCAAGGGCGATATTTTGCCCAGGATCGCCAAGAAAACCGGCATCAGGATGTCCGAGCTGCGCCGGTTGAACGGCCTGAAAGGCAACAGGATCAAGGCCGGGCAAGTGCTGGCCCTGAATGAGCCCGAACCGGCAGTTGAGGAAAAGGCGCCCGCCGTTGTTGCTTCCAACAGATTGCAATTGGTCAGCAAAGAGCTCTTGAACGAGCAGGAACTTTCATCAACCCTGGCTGAATTGAGTGACATCGACGCGGATCGGCCGGTTGACCTTGCTAAAAACATCGAAGAAAACAGTCAAGCCGTAAGCGGCTTGAAAAAGGCCGCTTACGGCTTTTTGGGGGCTCGCTACCGTTTCGGCGGCAATAGCCGCGGCTCGCTTGACTGCTCCAGTTTTGTGCAGCAGGTCTTCCGGGAACAGAAGGTCAATCTTCCCCGTACCGCACGCGAACAGTTCAACGTCGGCAACGAGGTCATACGCGGCGACCTGCGGAAGGGTGATCTGGTCTTTTTTCAAACCTATGCCCCCTTCCCGTCGCACGTCGGCATTTATCTCGGCAACCGCAGGATGATCCACGCCTCCTCCCGTGACCACAGGGTGGTGATCTCTTCCATGGATACCCCCTATTACCTATCGCGCTACCTGGGGGCGCGGCGGATCGGCTCGACCGCCACCGGCGGCGAGTCGATCAAATTCAACGAATTGCTGCAAGGGGTCGAGGAAGAGCAGGATGGCGATGTTATGGGCAACGACACAATGGGGCTCTCCCTTAACATGAATTAGAGCAATCGCAGATCAAAGGTAAAAAAGAAATCCGGGCTCTCTGCGTCCGGATTTTTTTGTCCGACTATGAAGATTCTTTTAGCGTACATATCCGGAGAAACCGACCGCAGCGCCCCTTATATAAACCTGCTTCCCAGTGGGCTCTGCTATCTGCATGCCGTGTTGCGCGAAGCCGGCTACGATTCCATTCTGGCCAATTTCTCCGGCTGTACCCTCCCGGCGATAAAAAAGCAGCTTACCTCCCTGCATGCGGACATCATCGGTATATCCCAATGGACCCACAACCGCCATGCCTCTCTTGAGACGGCGCGCTTGGCGCGTCAACTGAATCCCGATTGCATCATCATCATGGGAGGCGGGCACGCCACCTCCCGCTACCATGAGATGCTTGCCGACGGTTCTCCTGTCGATATCGTCGTTCTTGGCGAAGGCGAAGAGACGATGCGGGAACTGGCCGAAAGGGTTGCGCACGGGGTGAACTGGCGGGATGTGGATGGGATTGCGTTTCGCGACAAAGGTCGCGTCGAGCTAACGGGACAGCGTGCACCGCTGATGACGCTTGACGCACTCCCCTATCCCGCCCGCTATCTTGAACATTCGATCGGCATCAACCTGGAGTTGCAATCCGAATTTGTCCTGACCGCGCGGGGATGTCCATCTGCATGCAGTTTCTGCAGTTCCCCGGGCTTCTGGGGGCGCCGGGTGCGGTTCCGTTCCCCTGAAGCAATTGTCGCAGAGATTCTGTACATTCGGGACCGTTTTGGCCTGATCTACTTTTCGTTGCGGGACGATACCTTTACCGCTGATCGTGACAGGGCCATTGAATTTTGCCGTCTCATGATTGCACGCCGGGTCTCTGTTCTCTGGAACTGTCAATCCCGCGTCACCACCCTCGACGAGGAGGTCCTGACGTGGATGAAGCGTGCCGGCTGCGAGTGCGTCCAGCTCGGTGTCGAATCGGGATCGCCACGCATCCTGGCCCAACTCGACAAATCGATCCACCCTCGGCAGGTGGAACAGACGGCGGCGCTTGTCAAAAAGATCGGCATCAATCTTTCCGTGTACCTGATCTCCGATGTGCCCGGAGAGAATGAAGATGATATCCGCATGACCATCGAGCTTATCCGGCGCATCAGGCCGGATGACGGATATGTTTCCCCGCTGGCGTACTATCCCGGCACCCGGCTGTTTGAGCAGGCTGTTGCAAACGGCCTGGTGCGTCCCGGCATCTTTGAGGAAGCGCATGATACGGCCCTCTACGCTGCGGGACAGCCGGGGCGCGCATCCCAAAGAATCCTGAAAGCGCTTGAGGCCGGCACCGCGAAAGGGCGTGAACAGCGCTTTCGGCAACAGAAGGCGCTGTTGGGATATTGCGCCACCACCAATGTACTGGCAGGAGAGTGGCGCCGGCAGATAGGCAACGGCGAGGCAGCCGAGCGGGAGTTCCGGGAGATAACCGAGCAAGAACCGTATAATCCCTGGGGATGGCTGCTGCTGGGGGAGTTGTATGCCGAACGCGGCGAAGAACGGAAGGCAAGGGAATGTTATCGCCGGGTCCTTGCCGTGGCGCCGAACCATGGAGCGGCGCGCCGGGCACTGGATACAAAAAAACGGGGCCGTGAAGGCCCCGCGTGATCTGCCGGATGATCGGTGAAAGGTCTATTTCACGATCCTGATGCCGGGAATGAACATGATCTTGTCAAAGGTCTTGTTCAGGGTTTTGCTCTGGAAGTTCACCATCGGCGGAGCAACGGGATACTCGATGGCATCGCCGACCTTGACTTTGAACTCGGGCAACGCCATCCAAACCTTTTCACCCTTGTCATTGGCCGCTTCCACGTAGGTATAGCCGCCGGAATTCATGGTCTGGGTAACCTTCCCTTTCTGGCCTGCGCCAGCGGGGATTTCCTGTGCCTTCATGCCGGCGTGTGGGTCAGCGCCCGGCTGTCCAGGAGGCATTTGGCCCTGCGCAGGCATTCCAGCGGGTTGTTGAGGGGCTTCGGTTTTTGGTTTCTCTTTGCACCCGGCAAAGGCGAATGCAGCGATAACAAGAAGGAATAATGCTGTTTTTTTCACCTGCAACCTCCTGATTTTTAGTAACAACTGTTTCTACCACATTTTAAACACAAGTTCCAACAAAAAAGTTGCAATAGATGCGGGCTGCACCGCCGTTAATTTCAGTAGTACCCTTGAGAGTTGAGTCTGACCAACGCCCGCTCCCCGGCCCGCACCAACATGAAGAACAGCTCGGCCAAGGGACGGTGCCGGAAGGAGATGCAGGGGCGGCGGATGTAGAGGGGGCGGGCGCCGGCGACGAGGGCCGCCAGGCAGCCGGTCAGCAGGCGGTCGTCCACCATCAGGATGGCGGACAGGGGGACGCGGGCCAGTTCACCCGCCTTTTTGAGGCCGTCGGGATAGGGCTTCTTGCGTACGCCGGAGATGAAACGGAGCTCGGGAAAGTTCTCCATGAACCAGGCCTTGCGGGCCTCGGTCGGTTTGTTGGAGAGGATGAAGATCCTGTCCGCGCCGAACACTTCGCTGCAACGGGCCAGCCATTCCTGCGCCTCTGGGAGCGGCGCGGGAAAACCGTGGGGGGCCAGGACGCCGTCGAAATCCAAGGCCAGGGCGGTGATGCCGCCGGCAGTGAGCCGGGCCGGGTCAAGACACTCGATGGAGGAGCCGGACGGGGTTTCCCGCAGGACCTGGGCGAGTTTCTTCCGGGACGTGAAACCGAGGGTAAATCCGGCGAGAACGTTCGCGAATGGGGGCATGGATTACGCCTCGTCGTGGTACTGCTGTTCACGGTCGGGGTAGTGTCCCTTACTCTTCTTGGCAGCATTAATCGCCGCAATCAGCTCCGTGCTTTCCCGCAACTCTTCGCTGATTCTGCCGTGCTTCGCCACCATGTCACTATAACGCAACTCCAGCTCCATTTTGGCTTTCTGAAGCAGATCCAAATCCTGCCTCGCCTGCTTACCGAATAAATCCATGCCTGCACCTGTTCCGGTTAAAATGCTGTCTGCTTTTTTAGAAATTATTTTTGCAGAAAGATCGCAACCCCTGCCCTGGTCGCGGCGTCGGCCAACTGCCGATCCATGGTCGCCAGCGTCAAACCGTGACGCATGGCCATTTCCAGATAGGCGGCATCGTAAGAGGTCAAGCCGTACTCGCGGGCAAGCTGGTAGGTCTGATGCAGGGCACGACTGGCGGTAGCTTCGTCTGTGGTAATGGGGAGACTTTCAAGCAGTTCAATGAAACGGACCGCCTCCGCTTCGCTGCACCTCTTGCGCCGCTCGGCCACCAGAAGAACATTTGCCACCTCCAGCGGCCAGAGGGAAGGAACCACTGCGCTCCAATCGGTGAGGCTCTCCAGCACGGCAGCAGAGTACTCACCAGCTTCGTCGTCAAAAAACCAGGAAACAGCCACCGATGTGTCCAGTACAAAACGGTTCATCGCCGTCCCTCGGCAATCATCTCTCTGATCGGCAGGTCAGCACGCCGCCCTTTGGCCAAGGTCTTCATTTCCTCGATCACCCCTCGGACATCCATCTGCCTGACCGGTTCAACCGATACGAGGCGAGCGATTGCCCGTCCGTGGCGGGTTATCGTGACCGGTTCACCGTTAACCACCTTTGCCAGCAGTTCAGGTAGATGGGTTTTAGCCTGATAAACGCCGATGTCCATAGTTTCTCCTGTTTTGGTCTTTGTAAGACCAGAATAGATATAATGTCGCCAGAATACAAGGGAAATTCTGAAGGGTCCCATAGTGTTCGTTATCTTCCGTACTTGTACGCCGCCGCGCAGGTCCCTTCGCTAGATACCATGCAGGCCCCCACCGGCGATTCCGGTGTGCAGGCCGTGGAAAAGAGCGGGCAGTCGAATGGGGACAGTTTTCCCTTGAGCACCTCGCCGCAACGGCAGGCGGGATTCTCCCGTTCCTCGCCCGCCTCGATCTTAAGCGCCTTCTCCGCATCGAAGCGTGCAAACTCGGGTTTGATGGCCAGGCCGCTGCCAAGGAGCATCCCCAGGCCGCGCCAGGAGGCGTCGCACGGAACGAAGACCCGTTCCATGATGGCCCTGGCCTTCGGGTTGCCCTCCCAGTTCACGGCGCGGCTGTACTGGATCTCCACCCGGCTTTCCCCGGCCAGCGCCTGGGCCAGCAGCATCTCGATGCCCTGCATGACGTCAGCCGGCTCGAAACCGGTCACAACGCAGGGTATGTGGTATTTCTCCGCCAGCGGCTTGTAGGCGTTTCCGCCGATGACCGTGCTGACGTGGGCCGGGCAGAGGTAACCGGAAAGGGCCAGGTCCGGGTCGGCGGTGAGGATGTCCATCGCTACCGGGATGGTTTTGTGGGAGGCCAGGACATGGTAGTTCTTAAGCCCGAGCCGCGTCGCCTCCAGGATGCTGGCGGCGATGGTCGGGGCGGTGGTCTCGAAGCCGATCCCCAGGAAGATCACCCGGCGTTCGGGGTTGGACCTTGCAAGGGCAACCGCATCCAGGGGGGAATAGACGATACGCACGTCGGCGCCCGTGGCCCGCTCCTCCATCAGGGACGAGCGGCTGCCTGGGACGCGCATCATGTCGCCGAAGGTGGCCACGATAGTACGCGGATCAGCCGTGCAGGCCACGGCCTTGTCCACGTATCCCACAGGGGTCACGCAGACCGGGCAGCCGGGGCCTGAAACGAGCCGTACGTTGTCCGGCAACAGCGAGCGGATGCCGTACTGGTAGATGGACATGGTATGGGTGCCGCAGACCTCCATGAAGTTGACCGGTTGTGCCAGCCGCTGCGCCATGCAACGGATGTTGGCGGCCATGTTCCCGACCAGTTCGCGGTCGCGGAATTCGTCCTGGAATTTCATGCTGCCTCCTCTGCGGCAGAGCCGGATGTCCGCCTGTTCATCGCATATCCTCCGGTGCGAAGACCTCTCTCATCATCCGCAAGGTTTCCTCGGCATATTCCTCATCCAGGCGCGAGATGGCGAATCCGGCATGGACTATGACATAGTCGCCCACCCCGACCTCCTCGCCCAGCAACATGACGTTGGCCTCCTTCTGCACGCCATCCACCTCGGCCACGATGTTGTCGCCGTCCCTGCTGAGAATCTTCATGGGCACACCAAGACACATACCTGTTTATCTCCTTTCCTGCCATCCGGCGATTGCCGCCTGCCCGAGGGCGATGCCGCCGTCGTTGGGGGGAACCAGCCGGTGAGTGAATATCTGCAGGCCCCGATCAAGCAATCCAGTATATATCATTTCGGTCAAAAGGCGATTCTGAAACACGCCGCCGGAGAGAACCACGCGGTCGAGGCCGGAATTCCCGGCAATACGGGTACAGACATCCACGGCGGCGCGCGCCACGGTGGCGTGGAAACGGTAGGCCATGGCGGCCGTCCCGGCGCCGGCAGCCATATCGGCCAGGATGTCCGCGAAAAGAGGGGTGAAATCTATGACCGGACGCTCTCCGGCGGCAATCCCGAAGGAATAGGCGCCTGGACCTTGCGCTGTTTCCGCCAGGGCCTCCAGTTCGATGGCCGCCTGGCCGTCATAGGACACGGTGTGGCGCACGTTCAGCACGGCTGCCGCGGCATCGAACAGCCGGCCGCAACTGGAGGTGAGCGGCGCGTTGATGCCCCGTTCCAGCATGGCGGCAAAGATGCCCCTCTCCGTATCATTCAGGCGCCTGGCAACCGGGTGGTCCAGGTTGAAGGCGTCTTCGCCCATGGAACGGTACAGCCACGAAAGGGCCATGCGCCAGGGTTCGCGTACCGCGGCATCGCCCCCGGCCAGGGGCACGGGAAGGAAATTGCCGGCCCGCTGAAAGCCGTCGTAGCCGCCGACCAGAAACTCGCCACCCCAGATGGTGGCGTCGGAGCCTAAACCGGCGCCGTCGAAGATGATGCCGATAACCGCGCCATCCAGGCCGTTTTCTGCCATGCAGGCCGCCAGGTGGGCATGGTGGTGCTGGACCCTTGTCAGCGGCAGTCCGGATTCCGCTGCATGGATTGAGGAGAGGTAGTCGGGATGCAGGTCGCAGGCGACGGACCGGGGGGCTATTTCGAGAATGCCCGACAGATGCCGGATGGCGAGACGGAACGAATCGCAGGTGGAGCTGTTCTGCAGATCGCCGATGTGCTGGCTCAAAAAGGCCTGTTCCCCCTGCACCAGGCAGAAGGCCCCCTTCAGTTCGGCCCCTGCCGCCAGAAGCGGCGGGGTCCCGAAGGGAAGCCGCACGGCCCGCGGCGCATAGCCCCTGGCCCGGCGGTAGAAGAGCGGCTTGCCCTGAAAGACCCGCATGACCGAATCGTCGCTGCGCACATGGATCGGCCGGTCGTGAACAAGAAAAAAATCGGCAATAGCGCTGAGGCGCCGGAGGGCGTCGTTGTCTTCAAAGGCTACCGGTTCGTCGGACACGTTGGCGCTTGTCATCACCAGCGCTTTGAAGCGATCCCGCATCAACAGGTGGTGAATCGGCGCATAGGGAAGCATCAGGCCGAGCCAGCCGTTGGCGGGGGCCACCAGGGGCGAAACCGGGCAATCCGGGGCCTTGGGCGCGATGACGATCGGGCTTTCCGGGCCGGTCAGCAGCCGTTCCTCCATGTCGCCCAGCACCGCCAGCCTTTGGGCGGTTGCCAGGTCAGCGGCCATGACGGCAAAGGGTTTTTCGTCCCGCTTCTTCCGCTCGCGCAGACGCCTGACCGCCTCCGGGTTGCAGGCGTCCACGGCCAGGTGATAGCCGCCGATTCCCTTGACCGCCAGGATCTGCCCCGCGCGCAGGAGTTCAACGGCCGTGGTAAGCGCATCATCTAGTTCCGCGACCGGGTTGGCGGCATGGTCCAGCAGGCGAAGCTGCGGGCCGCAGGCCGGACAGGCAATGGGCTGGGCATGGAAACGCCGATTTGCCGGGTCGTCGTATTCCAGCAGGCAGTCAGGGCAGAGCGGGAAGGCGGCCATGGTGGTCCTGGGCCGGTCGTAGGGGATAGCGGTGATGATGCTGTAGCGGGGACCGCAGTTGGTGCAGGTGATGAACGGGTAGCGGTAACGGCGGTCGGCCGGGTCGAAGAGCTCACGCAGGCAGTCTCCGCAGAGGGCCGAGTCGGGCGCCACCTGGATGTTCTTCTCTCCGTCTGCGCTGGGGAGGATGGTGAAGCCGCGCTCCGGGAGCAAGGGGATATCCTCCGCGGAACTTGACGTGACAACGGCCAGGGGCGGGAGTTCATGGGCCAGGGCGTGCCGGAAGGCAAAAAGCGCCCCTGCCGTCCCCTGGACTTCGATCTCCACCCCGGCAGGGATGTTGCGCACCCAACCGCTCAGGTCGAGTTCACAGGCCCGGCGGAAGACGAAGGGGCGAAACCCGACGCCCTGGACGATGCCGCTGACGAGGAAACGCCTGCGGACTATGGCTTTTCCATCCCCGTCGTCAGCCACTGATACCAACCCTTCATCCCCTCGCCGGTGCGCGCCGACACCTCGAAGATGGCGATGCCGGGGTTTACCCGGCGGGCGTATTCCTTGCATTTTTCCACATCGAAGTCCAGATGGGGGAGCAGGTCGGTCTTGTTGAGCAGCATGACCGTGGAGTTGTGAAACATCTGCGGGTACTTGAGCGGCTTATCCTCCCCCTCGGTGACCGAGAGGACCGCCACCTTGTGGTGCTCGCCCAGGTCGAAGGCAGCCGGGCAGATCAGGTTGCCCACGTTTTCTATCAGCAGCACGTCGAGGCTGTCCAGGTCAAAGCCCTCGGTGCCGTGCATGACCATGTGGGCGTCCAGGTGGCAGCCGGCGCCGGTGTTGATCTGGCGGACCGCCACGCCGGTGGCGGCAATGCGCCGGGCGTCATTGTCGGTCTGCTGATCCCCCTCGATCACGGCAAAACGGAACCGGTCCGCAAGGTCCCGCAGGGTACGCTCCAGGAGGGTGGTCTTGCCCGACCCGGGAGAGCTTACCAAGTTGAGGACAAAGATGCCCTTGTCCTTGAACAGGGCGCGGTTGAAGGAGGCCAGGCGGTTGTTTTTCGCCAGGATGTCCTCCTCGATGGCAATGACGGTCCGTTTCCGGCCGTCGTGATCATTGTGATCGTGATCGTGGGTATCGTGTTCATGATCAAGGTGTTCGTGATCATGGCTATGGCTGTGACTATGGTGATGGCCGCCGTGATGGTGGTCATGGTCGTGCGTCTCTGTCGTCCCGCAGCCGCAAGTGGTGCACATGGCTTCCTCCGAATGTGAGTCCTGCTGATTGTGTAACCGTACCAGTTTACGCGTAGTTATGCAACAGCGTCAAAAGGAACCCCTGCTTCAAAGGCCATTGAACTGCAACTGGTGCAACCGGTAGTAGAGCCCCTGGATTCCCATGAGTTCCTGGTGGGTTCCCTCTTCAGATTTGCGGCCGCGGTGCACCACCACGATCCGGTCGGCATCCTGGATGGTGGAAAGCCGATGGGCGATGACCAGAGAGGTGCGGCCCCGCATCAACCCCCTGATCCCTTCCTGAATCATCTGCTCCGAGGCGGAATCGACACTGGCGGTTGCCTCGTCCAGCACCAGGACCTCGGGATCAAAGGCCACGGCCCTGGCAAAGGAGATAAGCTGTTTCTCTCCCACGGAAAGGTTGTTGCCCCGCTCCCGGACCTCTTCCCCATACCCCTTGGCCAAACGTTCGATGAACCGGTCGGCTCCGACAGCGGCTGCCGCTGTCCGGACCCGTGCCCGCACCCCCTCGTCCCCCATGCAGATGTTGAACTCGATGCTCCCGGCAAACAGGCAGGGGTCCTGGAGAACGACGCCGATGCGCCGGCGCAGGTCGCTGACCCGCATGGCGCGCACGTCTACGCCGTCGATGAAGATGCTGCCGCTGTCGAGCTCGTAGAGCCGCGTCAAAAGCCGCGTGATGGTGGTCTTGCCGCCGCCGCTTTCGCCCACCAGCGCGATCCGCTCGCCGCGCCGCACGACCAGGCTGAACCCCTCCAGGGCATTGTCCCCCTCGCGGTAGGCAAAGGATACGTTGCGGAATTCGATCAGGGGGCAATCCTCCCGGCCCGGTGGATGTTCACCTCTGTCAAAGGGGGCCTGAGAGGCTGCTTCGCCTTCGGTTGCCTCGGCCGGCGTGTCCAGCAGGGCAAAGATCCGTTCCAGGGCCGCCATGGCGCCCTGCATGACCGAATACTTGGCCGACAGGTCGCGGATGGGGGTGAAAAATTTCTCGATGTACTGGATGAAGGCCACCAGAACCCCGAAGGTCAGAGCGCCCCGGAGGATCTCGCCTCCGCCGTACCAGATGATCAGGGCCACGGCGATGGATGAGAGTGCCTCCACAATGGCGTACAGCGACGCATCCCAGAATATGACCGGCATATTGGCGTCCCGGTAGGATGCGTTCAGGTCGCTGAAACGCCGCTCTTCATCGCGTTCGCGGTTGAATGCCTGGATGATGCTGATGCCCCCGATGCACTCGGCCAGAAAGGCATTGAGGCGTCCCAGGCGCGCCCGCACCTCGCGGAACGATTGGCGCATCCTGCGGCGAAAGGCCCAGGCGACGTACAAGAGCAGGGGGAGGATACTGAACGTCACCAGGGAGAGTTTCAGGTTCATCCAGAGCATGACCGATATGATGCCCGCCAGCAGCAGGACATCCCCAAAGATGGTGATGATCCCCGAGGCGAACATCTCGCCCAGGACCTCCACGTCGCTGGTCAGGCGGGTAACGGCGCTGCCCGTGGGAACCCGGTCGAACCAGGGCACCGGCAGGCGCATGACATGGTGGTAGAGTTCTTCGCGCATGTCGGCCATGACCCGCTGCCCGACCGACTGGAGCAGGTAGACCTGCAGAAAGGAGAAAAGCGATTCCGCAATCAGGACCCCCAGGAACGCCAGGGCGATCCATTCCAGCCCGGCCAGCCGGCCGGTGGTGATGTGGCCGTCGATGGCCAGCTTGATGATCCAGGGTTGGGCCAGGCGGGAGGCGGCGACCAGCGGTATGGTGATCAGCACCGTGGTGATCGCCGTGCGGTAGGGGGCAACGTAGCGGGCAAAGCGGGCCAGCAGGCGGGTGTCGTATGCCTTGCCCGCTATTTCTTCTTCATAGATGCCGCTGTGGTGCATTGGTACCCCGAAAGTGTACGATATGCATAGGATACCAGAATCGGCGGCAGAAGTGTAATGCTACATATAAGAGGCTCTTGCAAAAGTCCAAAAAGTCCCCTCCCCCCTTGCGGGATCAATCCTTGTCGTTCGGCTTTGCGCCGCCGGCAGGCCTGTTGAGCGATTCATACAGGGCGATCTGCTCGGCAAGGGACAACTTGCGGCGGTGGCAGGCATGACTGGTGCGACAGAGCCGGCAGCGGTCGTCGGAACACCACTGGCAGTAGATGCAGTCGGGACAGGGATGCTTCTTTTCGTCTTCCTGGGTCACGGGAGCTCAGTAGACCACGTTCCGTTTGACGGCATTCCCCTCCAAAAGCTGGATAAACGCCTTGCCGCTGTCGGCATTGACCAGCAGGTAGCGCGGGAGCTTCATGACCGGGTCACTGGGTGTTGCGTGGCGGCGTACGATGGTAAAACTGGCCACGTAGCCCGCCTCGACGGCCTTCTTGATCAGGTAATCGTCGTAGATGCCGAACGGCCAGGCAAGCAGGTCGACCTTCGTGCCAAGCTCCTTCTCGAGCTTGACCTTCGACTTCACCAACTGGATCGTTACGAACTTGTCGTAGGCTTCGCTGCTGAGCTTTTTCCGGTCTTTCTTGAAATTCGGGTGCCAATAGGTATGGGACTGGATATCGAAGAGCCCCGTCTTTTTCAGCTCCCGCAACTGATCCCAGGTCATGGCGTACTTTGCGTTGGAAATGGCGGAAGGATAGGCAAAGATCGTGACCGGATAGCCGTACTTGCGGATAACCGGCAGCATGTCGCTGTACACGGATTTATGGCCATCGTCCGCGACGATAACCACCGATTTGGGTTTTGGAGCCGGCGCTAGGCCTCGGTAGTGATCCACGAGGCGGCGCAGCGGGATGACGGTATAACCGTTGTCGTGCAGGTATTTCATGTGTGATTCGAATACAGGCGTCGTGACCGTCATGCCATCGGCCACCGTGGGGCCGAAACGGTGATAGAGCAGTATTGGAACGTGGAAATCTTCGGCAGCGGAAGCGGAACAAGGGACAAACCAGGAAGAGACGGCTATCAGCAAACAACATACGAAACGCAGCACCATCATACGGAACCTTTCTGAAAGAGAGTTAGTTTCCATCTGGAAACTCCGGATGAGAAACTATTTGTTTTCTATTCGGAAACGAGCAATTTTTCGTCATGGCCAGGAAATCAAGGGATTGCGCGGAGGCGTACATAGGTACGCCGCACAAGCAAGCCTGAAGATTGACGCCGCCATGGCGGAAAAGGGCCGTTTCCGGATGAAAACGAGTTGCCTGTCCGGGGATCATCTCCTGAATATCGCATGTTTTATTCACAACCCTTTGTCTCGGGAACACCTCAGCCATTTAAATAAGAATATAATGCAATTTTTAGAACTTGACAATTATAAAACATTATTTTACATTTATGAAATGGCATCGTTTTTCGTGCACTTTTTTGAACATGTTATAATTTTTCATTAGATTTCACAAAGTTGCTGTCTTCATAATTTCATTATATCTGATAATTCAGGGTACCGACCATGGCAAAGAAAGAAAAATCGGAATATCTCATTCAGGCCGTCTCCCACGCCCTGGACCTGCTGGAACAATTCCACGGCGAAACCGACGAACTGGGGGTCACCGAGCTCAGCAAACGTTTGAAACTGCACAAGAACAACGTCTTCAGGCTTCTTGCGACACTGGAAGCGCGCGGCTACATCGAGCAGAACAGGGTGACCGAAAACTATCGCCTCGGCCTCAAGACCCTTGAACTCGGACAAACCTTTATCCGCCAAATGGGCCTTCTGCGCCAGTCGAAACCGGTGCTGGAAGCGCTGGTCAAGGAGTGCAACGAAACCACCTACGTGGCCATTCTCAAGGACTTTGACATCATCTACCTGGATGCCGTGGAGACCGACATGACCGTCCGCGTCGTGCCGCGGGTCGGTTCACGGCTGCCGGCCTACTGCACCGCCGCCGGCAAGGTTCAGATCGCCCACATGAGCGACGAGGAGTTGGAAAACTATCTCCCTGCCAAAGAGATCAAGCGTTACACGAAAAATACCATCACCAGCCGCGAACTCCTCAAGAAGCAGTTGAAGACCATCGCCGAGCAGGGCTACGCCATCGACAACGAGGAGCTTGATATCGGCGTCAAGTGCGTCAGCGCACCGATCCGCGACTACACCCGCCGGATCATCGGCGCGGTCAGCATCTCCGGTCCTTCCATGCGCTTCACGGATGACCGCATGGACAAGGAACTCATCCCGCTGGTGACAAAAGCGGCCAAGGAGATATCCACCAAGCTCGGTTTTCAATAACACAACCAACCTTCATATCAACAGCGAGGGCGGCTTTCGGGCCGCCTTCGTTGTTTCCGCTTGAAGATATGGCCGCCGTTGGCTACTATCGGGTTATTGCAAAAACCTTTTGAGGTACGAACATGCCGACCTATAAAGTGATCGAACTGGGCGCCGTCACCGAAGAGGCCATCGAGGAGGCGCTCAACGAATGGAGCGCCAAGGGATGGCGATTCGACAGCATGCAGTTTGCCATGCGCGAGTCCAGCCGGCGGCCGAGCATGGCCTTTGTGATGTTTACGCGCGGAAAGGCGGAGAAGGACTCACCATGACTACCCACGACGATACCCTCTACCTGATCGACGGCTCCTCCTACATCTACCGTGCCTATTACGCCATCCGCCATCTTTCCTCGCCAAGCGGCCACCCCACCAACGCCATCTACGGTTTTATCCAGATGCTGTTGAAATTGATCAAGGACCACGATCCCAAGCACCTGGCGGTGGTCTTCGATGCCGGGCGGGTCACCTTCCGCACCGAACTCTACCCTGAATACAAGGCCAACCGCGCCGCCATGCCGGATGACCTGCGCCAGCAGGTCGGGCCGATCCGCGAGGTGGTGCGCGCCTTCAACATCCCGGTCCTGGAGTTGGAGGGGTTTGAAGCGGACGACATTATCGGCGCCCTGGCCGCCCGCTACAGCGTCCAAAACAGCCGGGTCGTGGTGGTGACCGGGGATAAGGACCTGATGCAGATCGTGACGGAGAACGTCACGTTACTGGACACCATGAAGGACAAACAATCGGGCCTGGCCGAGGTGAACGAGCGCTTCGGCGTCGGGCCTGAGCTGGTGCCGGACATCCTCGGCCTGGCCGGCGACAGTTCGGACAACATCCCCGGCGTACCGGGCATCGGCGAGAAGACCGCTATCAAGCTGGTCCAGGAATTCGGCTCGCTGGACGCCCTCCTGGAGCGGGCCGGCGAGGTCAAGGGGAAGAACGGCGAGAAGCTGAGGGAGTTCCGCGACCAGGCGCTCCTGTCGCGCAAGCTGGCAACCATCGAGCGCAATGTGCCGCTTGAGTTCAACCTTGAGCAACTGGCGGCGCGTGAGTCGGACACCCCGGTCCTGAACGCCTTTTTCAAGCAGTACGGTTTTACCACGCTCATCAAGGAGCTGACCGGACGCGCCACCCTGCCCACGGAGAGCTACAGGACCGTAACCACTGTTGAGGAACTGGAGGAACTGGCCACGGCCCTGGAACAGGCCGGCGAATTCGCCTTTGACCTGGAGACCACCAGCCTCGACCCGCGTATGGCCGAGATCGTCGGTCTGTCGTTCTCCTTTCGCGATCATGAGGCATATTACGTGCCGGTGGGGCATGTGACTTCGCCTTCCCCCCACCCGTCCCCCATGGGAGATGGAACATTGTTTTCCGCTCCCGTCCAGGATGATGGCCAAGGGGGGGCCGGCGTCTCTCCAGCTCCCGGCCAGATTCCGCGGGTCCTGGCGCTGGAACGCCTGCGCCCCCTGCTCATGAATCCTGAACTGCGCAAGGTCGGCCAAAACAGCAAGTTCGACGTGCAGGTGCTGGCCAACAGCGGCGTCACGGTCAAGGGGGTCTGGTTCGACACCATGCTGGCCTCCTACGTGATCAATCCGGCCCGCAGCGGGCACGGCCTGGACGCCCTGGCCCAGGAGCACCTCAATCACCGCATGATCAGTTACAGCGAGGTGACCGGGACCGGCAAGGGGCAGAAGAATTTTTCCCAGGTGGAGATCGGGGCCGCCTCCCGGTATGCCTGCGAGGATGCCGACGCCACCTGGCTCCTGCGGCGTAAATTCGAGCCGGTCCTTGCTGAAACGGGCCTTGAGCAGCTTTTTCACACCATTGAGATGCCGTTGGTGACGATCCTGGCCGACATGGAAAATCATGGGGTTCTGCTGGACAGGGCGATGCTGAAAGAGCTTTCCGATGACTTTGCCGTCCGCCTGTCGGAGCTTGAAGGGCAGATATTCGCCATTGCCGGCGCCCCATTTAATCTCAATTCCCCCAGGCAGATGGGTGAGGTTCTCTTCGAACGCATGGGGCTGAAGACAGGCAAGAAGACCAAGGGCAAGACCGGCTGGTCCACGGACAACGAGGTGTTGAGCGCCATGGCCGAGGAGCAGGTGATCGCCCGGCTGATTCTGGATTACCGCGGCCTGACCAAGCTCAAGTCCACCTACAGCGACGCCCTGGCGCGCTTGGTCTGCCCCAAAACCGGACGGGTGCACACCTCCTACAATCAGACCGTCACCGCCACCGGCCGGCTCTCGTCCTCCGATCCCAACCTGCAGAACATCCCGGTCCGCACCGATGAGGGTCGCCGTATCCGCCACGCCTTCATCGCCCCGACGGGGCATGTCATCCTCTCGGCCGACTACTCCCAGATCGAGTTGCGCGTGCTGGCCCACCTTTCCGGCGACCAGGTCTTCTGCCACGCCTTCGCCAACGACGAAGACATCCACACCCGCACCGCAGCCGAGGTTTTCGGCCTGTTCCCGGAGATGGTCACCACTGAGATGCGCCGCCAGGCCAAGACCATCAATTTCGGCATCATCTACGGCCAAGGCGCCTTCAGCCTGGCAAAGCAGTTGGGCATTGCCCGCAAGACGGCCGAGGATTTCATCGCCGCCTACAAGGAGCGCCACAGCGGCGCGGTCGGCTTCCTGGATTCCTGTATCCGCCAGGCGGAAGAGACGGGATACGTCACAACCATCCTGGGCAGGCGGCTCCCCATACCCGATATCCACAGCAGTAACGGCAACGTGCGGGCCTTTGCCCAGCGAAACGCCATCAACTACCCTATTCAGGGCTCGGCGGCCGACATCATCAAGAGCGCCATGATCCGGGTGGATGCGCGGCTGCGGGCCGAGGGGCTGAAGAGCCGCCTGACCATGCAGGTACACGACGAACTGGTCTTCGAGATACCGGAGGACGAACTGCTGCGCATGGAGCTCTTGGTGGAGGAGGAGATGTCCCGCGCCGCGGAGATGAAGGTGCCGCTCAGGGTGGATATCAGCTACGGGAAAAACTGGAGCGAGGCGCACTAAGGGACTCGGAATTTACCGATATACCAAGTTTTGCGCTCAGATTTAGGTCAGATTTGTTGCACCTGATTGAGCATAACCGCAGGCGTAGCAGGGCTACGCTGAGGATTTTGTGATTGAAGGGGCGGCAAANNATATTGGTAAGTTCCGAGTCCCTCAGTCCCTGTTTCCCCCTGATCACTTTTTGCCGTGCTGATGGTCCTTCTGCGCGGCCAGGAACACGAACTCCAGCTTCAGAGTTTTACCCTGTCGCTCGACCTGCACAACCCCGCGGTCGCCGGGATGTTTCCGCTGCACGGCATAGGTCAGATCAAAATTCTCCGTCAAGGACTCGCCGTCGAGGGAGAGGAGCAGATCCCCCTGTTGCAGGCCGGCCCGTTCGGCGTTGGAACCGGGCAGCACCCCCTTCACCACCAGGCCGCGGCCGGCGGGCGCCGCTTCGATCATCACGCCGAGACGGACCCCCGTTTCCGGCAGATTCTCGTAGGCCTGATACACCTGGAAATCGTAGGGCGTCATGGGAAAATCGGGGATATCGACGTTCATCATACGATCCCGCTTGTCGGGCGGGATGTTGATTTCCTTGCCGCCGATGATGGTATAGGAAGCGGCGAGGCGGCGGAATACCCGGCGCGGGATGCCGAAACCGTTGCTGACGTGATCTCCGCCGGCGATTACCAGCAGGTGCTTGTCCTCCCCTGCCGGACTTGCCAGGTAGCGGGCCGCCGATTCGGCCATGGTCTCGTTCCACACGGTCTGGGCACGGATGAAACCATCAATCGACATCGCCCCGTGGCTATGCTCGCCGAAGATGGCCGTCACCAGACCTCGTTCATAGGGGTCAGTCATATCTAGTTGCGGCAACTGGGCTCGTTCTGCCGGGCTGAGCTGCTCAGGGGCCTTGCTGCGCACCGCCTTCACCAGGCTCTTTTCGGCATTCAGGGCGATGACCGGGATGTGCCGCTCCCGGGCGAAGTTCAGCAGATCGCGGTAATAGGCAAAATCCATGTTCCAGTTATCGAACCAGTGGGATTCCTTGAGAAAGGCCTTTTCATCCAGCCCGCCGGCAACCCAGCGGTCAAGGGCCGGCTGCTGGGACCGCACGAACATCTCCATGCCCAGCGCCACATGGCCGGGATAGCGTTCGGCAAGGGCCTGAAGGACCTGCAACTCCAGGCGATGGGAAGCCGGGTTGTCATGGGTCTCTCCGACGTAGACGATGCGGGCGTCCCCGGCCACGGCCATCATCTGGGCCGGGCTGACCTGGATGCCGGTCGGCAGGTGGACGATCTGGCCGATCCGGGGCGGCGTTGCGAGCGGATAGGGCTCCTGGGGATCACCCATCACCTGCTTGCCGGCGGGGGCACAGGCGGTCAAGATAAACAGACACAAGGCTGCGACCTGATATGCCAATGGAGAGAAACGGATCATGCTGCCTCCTTCGCGGAAACGGACAAGTTCTTATTTTTTTCTTGCCTTGCCTTCCGGCCTAGAATAAATAATTCCATCCCACTTTTCAATAAATCTATAGGCCTTCCATGCATGTCGAAAATATCCAGGCCATAGTTCTCTCGACCATTGACTACGGCGACAGCGACCGGATCGTGTCGCTGTTTTCGCTGGAGCATGGGCGCATCAAGGCCTTTGCCCGCGGCGCGCGCAACAGCCGCAAGCGTTTCGGCGCAGCACTGGAGGCCTTTGCCCGCATCGAGTCCCAGGTCCGGGTCAAAGAGGGGCTGGCAGGCCTTCAGCAGGCCGAGATCGTCAGTATCTATCCCAGCATCCGCGGCGACCTGTCCGCCATCGCCCATGCGCTCTATGCCTGCGAGGTGGTGGAGGCCATGACCCCCGAAGGACACCCGCTGCCACGGCTCTACCGATTACTGGCCGCCTATCTCGACCGGCTGGAAACGGAACCGGCTGCCGCGGCAGACCGGCGGTTCTTTGAAATCAACCTGCTGAATATCCTGGGGTATCGCCCCTCGCTGGAGAGCTGCTCCCGCTGCAACGCCCCGTTTGGCGCGGCCGGCGCACTGTTGCAGGAGAGCGGCGAGCCGGTGTGCCGGGCATGCGCCGCGACCGGCAGGCCGCTTCATCCCTCCACGCTCAAGGCGCTGAACGCCTGCATGGCAACCGGCACCTTCGGCAAGGTCGTCTTTCCGCCCGAGCTCCTGGCGGAAGTGGGGGTGCTTCTGGACAGGTCGATCGCCACCCATGCCGGACGCGGGCTGAAAAGCCTGGAATTCCTGGAGCAGGTTACTCCCTAGTGTCCGCGCGGTTAGTCGTAGGAACTAATCGCGCGGGACACTAGACTTGTCATCCTGCCTTTTCCTGCCGTCCAGCAGGGCGCGCCAGCAATAGCCGGCCGCAAAGCCGCCCGCAGTTCCCGCCAGCAGGAACATGAACAACTGCAGATCTCCCTCGCTGGTATCGATCAGCGGTTTTCTGGCCTCACGGCCATGCTCCCTGGCGATCTTCAGGACAACGGTCTCATCGACCCCCTGCCACTTCTCCGCTGCCCGGGACAGACTTCCCACCGACAACAGGAACACGCTTGCCATGATGACAGCGTGACGTCTCATCGCTTCCCTTCCTCCATGCCCGCCAGGGCTGTTCGCAACAACAGATCCGGCCGCTTCCTGCGCAGCAGGGAGACCATGCCGGCGGTGATGACGCCTTCGATGATCCCCAGGGGCAACTGGGTAGGTACGAACGCCAGGGCGATCTTGCCGGCCAGAGGCCAGAACGGGCTTGCTCCCCTGATGCCGGCAGCCAGGATCATGGCGGTCGTGGCATAGGTCGCCCAGTCGGCCAGCAGGCCGGCTGTGAAGGCGGCCACGACCGGCCCGGCGCCACAGGCGCGCAAGGCCCGGAAAACGAGAAACCCGGTAAACGAGCCGACAACACCCATGGAAAAAAGATTGGCGCCCCAAGTGGAAAGGCCGCCATGGGAGAGGAAGAGCGCCTGAATCAACAGGGCTACCGCCGCAACCACGACCCCCATTGCCGGGCCGAGAAGGATCGCGGCCAGTCCCGTGCCGCAGGGATGGGAGCAGGTTCCGGCGGTCGGCACCGGCACCGGCATGCAGGAAATGACGAACACCACGGCCGCCACCATCCCCACCAGCGGCTTGCTGGACAGGTCATGGGCCGACCGGCGCGTCAGGCTGCGCAGCCCCAGGGCCAGAAACGGCGCCGATGCGGCAAACCAGACCGCTGCCCAGGAAAAGGGCAGGATCCCCTCGGAGATGTGCATGGCAAATGAAGCAGACGGCAGAAGAACGACTGGCAGGACAACGGACAACAACAGTATTGCCGGATGTTTCATGATACGCTCCCTTCCCCGCGGTTGGAGTGAATATGTGCATTCCAGCCAGGTCTCCTGGCTCGGGGATCGTCCCGTCACCGCGCCTTCCCATCCTTTGCGGACAGTGGCCATGTGCGGTGGCAGTCCCCCCTCACAGTTGCGGGGCAGCGCCGGATTTGCACCGGCTTCCCTTGGACCGGAAGCAGTATTTCCATCTTGTAGCACGGCGAAATAGTAAAGACAACAACTCAAACGTTGCCATTGTTCCGGCAGGCGCCCACAAAGGCGGGCGCGAGCCCCCCATTGCTGCCGAAATGCAGGTGGATGTACGATGCCAGGCAGTTTCGGTATCGATACCCCTCTGAACCAAGCTCCTGCTCCTGCCGGGAGACCCGGTAACAACGCTCCATATGATCGGGCATCGTCCCGATCTCAGAATAGTGGAATTCGTGGCCGCGGGCGCTTCCGCCGGCAGCGGTTTCGCCGTAAAAGGCCCCAAACTCGACCTGGCGGTAACCGAGCGCCTTGCGTTTCGGCAGCATGCGCGCCCGCACCGGGAATATGCCGACGAAATCGGCCGGGGGCGCCCCGTCCCCACCCTCCATCCCGCGGGTCAGGTAGATGAAGCCGCCGCACTCGGCATACACCGGCATGCCCGCCTCGACAGCGTTCCGCACGGCTGCCTTCATGGCGCTGTTGGCTGCCAGACGTCCGGCATACAATTCCGGGTAGCCGCCCGGCAGGTAGATGCCGTGAATATCGGCCGGCAGGCGGGCATCATCCAGAGGCGAGAAGGTGACCACTTCGGCGCCCGCCTCCCGCAGCAGGCGCAGGTTGTCTTCGTACACGAAGCAGAAGGCCGCATCCCGGGCCACGGCGATGCGGACCGGCGTTATCTCCCCTTTTATAGCTGGAGGGACATCGCTGGATGCCTGTTTGGGTCTTTCTCCCCCCTTTGCAAAAGGGGGGGCGGGGCGGATTTGAATTCCCGCCAATCCCGCCAGATCCAGATTATTCTCCACCAGATCAGCCAGTCGCTCCAGGTAGTCCGGCGGTAGCGGATTATCCTCGACAGTGACCAACCCCAGGTGGCGCGATGGAATCCCCAGGGAGTCGTCGCGGAGGATGCAGCCGAACACGGTGAGCTCCGGCAGTGCCATTGCCAGGGATTGGCGCAGCAGCTCGCCGTGGGAGTCGCTGCCCACATTGTTGAAAATCACACCGGCCACCCTGACGCGTTCATCGTACCCGGCGAATCCTTTGACCAGGGCCGCCGCGCTGGCCGACATGCCGCGGGCGTTGACCACCAGCACCACCGGCAGGCCGCAAACGGCGGCCACCTGGGCGCTGCTTCCCTTCATGGGTGCGCTGCCGATGCCGTCGAACAGTCCCATCACTCCCTCCACAACCGCCACGTCGGCACCGGCCGCATGCAGGCGGAAGGTATCGGCCACGAAAGCCTCCGGGCACATCCAGCCATCCAGGTTGACGGAGGGGCGGCCGGCGGCCAGGCAATGATAACCGGGGTCGATGAAATCAGGGCCGCACTTGAAGGGCGCAACCGCCATGCCGCGGCGCCTGAAAGCGGCCATGACGGCCAGGGCCACGGTGGTCTTGCCGGAACCGCTCTGGGGGGCGGCAATGAGGAAGGCGCGCCTTGTCACCGCAGTGACCTCCTCGCGCCGCCGTACTGGAAAAACGCGATCAGGTGGAATTCCTCCTTGTCATAGCCCCGGGGAAGCGACCCCACCGGGCCGATGGCGCGCAGGGTGCGCAAGACCTCGTCATCCAGTATCCGTGAGCCGGAGCTTTCCAGCAGTTCCATCTTTACGATCTCTCCGCGGCGATTAAAGGTAATCCGTACCGGGGTGATGCCCTCGATCCCCTTTTGGGCCGCCTCCTGGGGGTAACGCCAGACACCGTACACGGCGGTTTCGAAGTGGCGCAGGAACGAACCGAACTGGATGTCGTCACTGTTGAGGAAGCGGGTGTCCCCCTCGGCCACGTCGTTCTCGAATTTGCGGCGATACCCCTCTTCCAGCTTGGCCAGGCGCTGCGCGCCGGGGAAGAGTTGGGGCTGAGCAATCTGCGGCACGCTCTGGGACTTGGGCCTGAGCAGGCTGGCGATCGATGAGCCGGGTGTCAGAGGGGATTCCTGGCGTTTAGAGGGCACCGGCAGGGACGGCCTGGCCGATGGGCCTTGCCGTTCTGACTGCTGGGGCCGCGGCTTTGCGGCCGCCTGGGGCAACGGCCCGAAACTGTCTCGGGCGGCATCTCCACGGGGGGCCGTCTCCCTGGGAACACGCTGTCGTTGATCCGAGAAGCGTTTTGTCTCCTGTTGCCGCGGCGCCTCCCGGGGGTTGGGCTCCGGCACCTGCTGTATGTCGATGAATACCGGTTCCTTGGGAGGCGGCTGTTGCTCGTGGGGCAGGTAGTATATCAGGGCAAACACCCCGATATGGAGCGCCACGGAGATTACCAGAAGATAGATAAAGACTTTTTCAATATATCTGTCAGACATGCAGGATGGTCACTCGAAAAAATATTGAGCCAAGGGATATACCGCCGATCGGGCGGCTATCCCGGCTCGGGCATGGGAACGGCCTGAAAGCCCCGGTTGAATGAGAGAACCGCATCGTCGTTTCAACGCTCCGCTATGAAAGCCTGCGGTAATGAATAAAGTATATCTGCTTGCCGGCGTCCATGAATTTGAGCATATATTTGGAAAGCGGGTAACCTTCCAGCGCATGCCGGTAGGGGTCGGGAGAGAACGCGTTTGCAAACCCGGCCATATGCGGCATGAACCGGGCCACATCCTCGCCGTAATCGTCGTAGTCGGTTGCAAAGTGGAAATCTCCGCCAGGCAGCATGAACTCCGACAGATAACCGACGAACTCCCCATTGACCAGCCGCCGCTTGCGGTGGCGCTTTTTGGGCCACGGATCGGGACAGTTGATGACCACAGCCCGCAACGAGCGGCGCGGGATGCAGCGTTCCATGAAGGAACGCGCCTCGGCGCGGACGACCCGCACGTTGTCCAGCCCGGCTTTATCTACCCGTTTGGAGGTCTTCAGGCACCCCTTGTTGTAATAATCCACGGCTATGAAATTCCAGTCAGGGTGCAGTTGCGCCATCTGGGCCACGAAATGCCCCGTGCCGCACCCGATCTCCAGCGCCAAGGGGTTGCCGTTGGCAAAAATCTCGTTCCAAGCCGGCATGGAAGCCAGCGATTCAGCGTCGATAAACCGGGGGGAGGTTATGGGAATAAGCGTCACACATTCACCTTTTGAGTATTAAATCAAATAAACTTACCACATGTTGCGGCAACAATTCATCGCTTTTTGCTTTCAGCCGCAAAATAGCCGCAATAACGTCGTCGATCAGGCAGCGCTGTCTAGCGCTTTTCACTTTAACATTTCCCCTATGCTGTGGTATAGACGTTCAGAAATTGCGCGGCATCGGAGAACGCATGGAAATCTTTGGCGGTTTCATGGTAATGATGAGCATTATCGGCTTCTTCCTGGCGGTTATCTGGCTTATCATGCCTTTCGTGGTGTTCGCCATCAAGGGGAAGCAGGACCGCACTGTGGAAATGATGGAGCGTATCGAAAAGCGTCTTGCGGAGATGGATACCCGGCTGGCGGCGCTTCAGCAGGTTGGCCGTCCGGCCGCGCCAGAACCCGCTGCCCACGTATCGGAAATCACGCCCACGGATCAAGACCGGGCCGATGACCTGCCCGCCTCCTGACCCCTTGCCTGGACAACCTTTTTACGATACTATTTACGCACCAATAAGAATCGGAGGATGTAAAAGATGCCGTTGCTGTATGGCAAAAAAGCAGTGATTTTCGGAGTGGCAAACGAGAAAAGCATTGCCTGGGCCATAGCCCGGGCTTTTCATGAGCAGGGGGCGGAACTGGCCATTACCTACGCCGGCGAGGCATTAGAAAAACGGGTCCGGCCCTTGGCCGAATCGTTGGACGCCGCGGCGATCCTCCCCTGCAACGTCACCAGCGACGACGAGATCAAGGCGGTATTCACGGAATTGGGCAAGTTGTGGGACGGTATCGACATCATTATTCATGCCGTGGCCTTCGCCAACAAGGAAGAACTGAAGGGGACCATCCTCAATACCACCCGCGAGGGTTTTGCGACTGCCATGGATATCAGCGTCTATTCCTTACTCGGCATACTGAAGGAGGCCCAGCCGCTGATGCAGGGTCGCAACGGCACCGCCCTGACCCTCTCCTACCACGGCGCCGTGAAGGTGTTCCCGAGCTACAACGTCATGGGGGTGGCCAAGGCCGCCCTGGAGGCATCCGTACGCTACCTGTCCGAGGCGCTTGGTCCCGAAGGCATTCGCGTCAACGCCATCTCAGCAGGACCCATTCGCACGCTGGCCGCTTCCGGCGTGAACGGCTTCATTCATATACTCAACCACGTCGAGTCCAAGGCCCCCTTGCGCCGCACCATCACCCAGGAGGACGTGGCCCGCTCCGCCCTCTACCTGTGCAGCGACATGGCCGGCGGAGTGACCGGCGAGATACACTACGTGGACGGCGGCTATAACGTGATCGGCCTGTAAGTAAATAGTTGGAGCCTTCCCATCAAAGAACCTTACGGCAATCTTGCAGGACTCAAACAGAGCCAGATCCAGGCGCTGGAACGCCTCTACCGGAGGCGCGTCCCTTCGGCCGAGTTCTGCACCTCCGAGCTGGCCGCCCGTCTCGTCGAGATATCCTCCGACATCCGCCGCCAGATCGGTATCTTGGTCAACCGCCAGGGCATGGTGGAATATGTTGTCGTTGGCGATGAAAAGGGGCTGGTCATACCCGAGCTGCGCGACTACCCGCTGGGCAAGCATCCGTTGCGGGGGCTGCGCCTGATCCATACCCACCTCAAGAACGAGCCGGTCAGCGAAGACGACATTACCGACCTCTCGCTGCTGCGTCTCGACCTTTTGGCCGCCCTGTTCGTTGCCCCCGCCAAGCAGCAGATCTTTGCACAGATAGCCCATCTTTCCCCGGCCAATGGCGGTCCCTCGGCCGTTATCGGGCCCGCCCTGCCGCTCGACCGCATCGATCTGGACTGCGTCCATTTCATCCCCGAGCTGGAAGCCGACCTGGAACGTACCGCGCGTACCGCTGCCCATGCCGGAGATGCCGTTGAGCGCGCCATCCTGATCTCGGTCACCACCAGCGGGACACGGCAGGAGGCCGAGGATTCCATAGCCGAACTGCGCGAACTGTCCAGGACCGCCAGCATCGAAGCCCTGGACAGCTTCATCCAGCGCCCGCGGAATCTCAACCCCCGCTTCCTGATGGGTGAGGGCAAGATGCGCGACGTTGTCATCCGAGCCCTCCAGCGGGGCGCCACCATGCTGGTTTTCGACCAGGAACTGACGCCGGCCCAAATCCGTTCCATCACTGCCATGACCGAACTGAAGGTCATCGATCGCAGCCAGTTGATCCTCGATATCTTTGCCCGCCGGGCCAAAAGCCTGGACGGCAAGGTCCAGGTGGAACTGGCCCAGCTCAAATATCTGCTGCCGCGCCTGACCGGGCGGGGTGTGCAAATGTCGCGGTTGATGGGCGGCATCGGTGGGCGCGGACCGGGCGAGACCAAACTGGAGACCGACCGCCGTCGTATCCGTGACCGCATCGCCAGCCTGGAGCGGGAGTTGAAGGAGCTCTCCCGGGGCCGCGACCAGCGCCGCCGCCAGCGGGTCAAGGCCGGCGTGCCGATCATCTCCATCGTCGGCTACACCAATGCCGGCAAATCCACCCTGCTCAACGCCCTGACCCGGAGCGAGGTCTTTACCGAAGACCTGCTCTTCGCCACCCTGGACACCTCCACCCGCCGCCTGCGTTTCCCCCGCGAACGGGAGGTTATCATCACCGATACGGTCGGCTTCATCCGCTCCCTGCCCAAATCGCTCCTGGGCGCCTTCAAGGCCACCCTGGAAGAGTTGCAGGACGCCGATCTGCTGCTGCATGTGGTGGATGCGGCCAACCCGCGTTTCGAGGACCAGGTCGCCCAGGTGCGGGCCATTCTTGCCGAGTTGGGGCTGGGGGACAAGCCGGAACTGCTGGTCTTCAACAAGTCCGATATCCTGAATGACCTGAAGAAGAAGGATACGGTGGCCTTCCTCAAGGTGCGCCAGATCGCCCGCACCAGCGGCGGTCTGACCATCTCGGCCCGGGACCGGAAGAGCCTTGCGCCGCTGATCCGGGAGTTGCAGCAGAGGTTCTGGCCGGAAGAGGGGGATTGATATTCGCGATGTCTATTACTCGAACTGCTTCTTGAAATCCTCCACCGCCTGCCGCAAGCCCGCAACCTCTCCACGCAGACCGGCCACCTCTTCTTCCAGCCTGGCGATCCGCTCATTCTCCGCCATCACCCGCTGCCGGGCCGGTTCCGGCGCCGCACCGCCTTCTTCGGCGGCAATCTCCGGCTCTGCGCCCCAAAGCTGGGCGTAGCGGGATTCCTTCCTCCCCGGCTGACGCGGCAGGCGCGCCACCAGGGGCGTTTCACGCTCCATCAGCTCCCTCAGCACCTCCTCCACCGCCGCCAGGCCGGCAAAGAAATGCATCCGTTCCCCCCTGGTACGCAGTTCACCCACGGTCTGGGGACCGCGCACCATCATCTCGCACACGAGGGCCAACTCCGCCGGCACCAGCCCCAGCTTTTCAGCCAGGAGATGGCGGTACTTGGGCACCCGCCCGCCGTCGGCCGCCACCACCACCAGTTGCTTGAAGCGCAGGCCTTCGAGGGCGCGGACCACCTCCTCCTCAGCCAGGGCCATGATCGGGTCGCGGTTCGATTTCTGGTTGCAGGCGTTGGTGAGCGCATTCAGGGTTAGCGGGTAATATTCCGGGGTGGTCATCTCCTTTTCGATCAGGCAACCGAAAACCCGCACCTCCACGCCATCCAGCAGATTGTCCATGAGGGACTCCTTTCGCACGGCACTACGGCGATTCGGTGCGACTATAGCACGATACGGGTCCCTGGGCATTGGATTTCAGCTCTCTCATATCGTTGCCGCGCTCAAGCGTCATATCGTTCCCACGCTCCAGCGTGGGAACGCAGCCTTGGAGGGTAGGCTTCCAGCTTGCCTATTATATCGCATCGACCGTGGCAAGCCGTACCCCTGCCCGGACCATCTCCTCCAGGGCCAGGGCCGAGTCGCCCGGCTTCAGGTCCACGCCTGCCACGCAATCCGTCAGCACCGTCACCCTGAGGCCGGCCCGCACGGCATCCAGCGCCGATGAGCGCACACAGTAGTCGGTGGCCAGGCCGCCGATGTAGAGATGGCCCACTCCCAGCGTCGCAAGGCACGACGCAAGTGTAGCCCCATCTTCGAGGACCCCCTCGAAGGCCGAATAGCTGTCGAGATCGGGGTCAATCCCCTTGGAGATGACCATGGCGCCCGCCGGCAGGCGCAGGCCGGGGTGGAAGTCGGCGCCGGGGGTCCCCTGCACGCAGTGTGGCGGCCAAGCCCCGCCGTGTTCCCTGAAGTGCCTAGTCACGGCCGGATGCCAGTCGCGGCTGGCAAATACCGGCAAGCCGGCCTCCCAAAACCGTTCCGCCGCCCGGTTGAGCGGCTCCACAACCCGGTCGCCGCCCGGCACGCCGAGCGCCCCGCCTGGGCAGAAATCGTTCTGCACATCCACGATCAAAAGCCCACTGTCCCGTTCCATGGCTATGTACTCCTTTTAATTGCCTCGGTGATTAGCCTGCAGCGCAGCTCATTCAGGCGAGGAGAGACTGAAACCTTGTAGCGGTGAGGGTTTATGAAGCGCTGGCACCCCTGGGGGAGCAAGGCCAGTTCGCGCCGGCAGCGGGCGGTCATTGCCTCGAGCGGCTCCATGGCAGCCGTGCGCTGTCCTTCTACCATCACCACCCGCCGCAGATCGGACAGCCGGGCCCCCGCGGGAAGGATCTTGTGCTGCAGCGGGTTGGTCGGGTCGTAGACCGTTTCGCCCGGCTGCACATCATCCCCTTCCAGACAGATCACGTCCTGGATGAAACCACCGTCCGGGCCGGTCGCCCGCAGGAGGCGCTTCTTTCCCGGAAGGGTCGCCTTGGCCATGTCGCTGGTCACCTTCAGCTTGGGGAGGCCGTCCACCGCGACAAGTTTGTAGACGCCGCCCAAAGCCGCGCCACCCGGCCCGGAGCAGGCGGCGAGCTTGGTGCCCACGCCGAAGATATCCACCCGCCCCCCCTCGCTGCGCACCGACTCGATCACGTACTCATCCAGTTCGTTGGTTGCCACGATGCGCACCGTCCCGAAACCGGCTTCATCCAGCATCCGCCTCGCTTCGCGGGACAGGTAGGCCAGGTCCCCGGAATCGATGCGGATGCCCCGCAATTCATGGCCCCGCTCCCGAAGTTCCTGCGCAACTGTGATGGCGTTGGGCATGCCGCTCCCCAGGGTGTCGTAGGTGTCCACCAGCAGGATGGTGGTATCGGGGAAGGCATCCGCATAGGCGCGGAAAGCGGTCAGTTCGTCGGGGAAGGCCTGGATCCAGCTATGGGCATGGGTACCCCGCACCGGCAGCCCGAAGACCATGCCGGCGAGGACATTGCTCGTGCTGCCGGCCCCGCCCACGCAGGCCGCCCGGGACGCGGAAAGCCCGCCATCGGGTCCCTGGGCACGCCGCAGGCCGAACTCGATCACCTCCGCCCCACCCGAAACACGGCAGATGCGTGCCGCCTTGGTAGCCACCAGGGTCTGGAAGTTGATAATGGTAAGAAGCGCGGTCTCCACAAATTGTGCCTCTGCCAGGGTCCCCTCCACCGTCAGGAGCGGTTCGTTGGCAAAGACCACTGTTCCCTCGGGCGGTGCGGTCACCCGGCCGCGGAAACGGAAGTCGCGCAGAAAATCGATAAAACGGGGGCGGAACAAGCCGAGCCCCGCCAGGTAGGCCAGCTCTTCGGAGTTAAAACACAATTCTTCCAGGTAGTCCATGGCGGGTTCCAGCCCTGCAAAGACCGCATACCCCCCCTCAAAGGGATTGGTGCGAAAAAACAGGTCGAATACGGCCCGCTTGCCCGCCATGCCTTCCTCCAGGTAGCCGGCCAGCATGGTCAGTTCGTACAGGTCTGTCAAAAGCGGCGAGTAACGCATTGCACCTCCCGGAAGGCGACGGTGATGGCGTGGCTATACTACTTTCCACTCTCCGAGTAAATGACCAATTACTCCTATGGGCAATTTCTCATACCCATTACACCCTCAATAATGCGGCGGCGGTTCCTCCTCCTCGTCACTGCGATTGATGGAGGGCGCCAGCAGGCGGAGTTGTTCGCGGATCAGGCTCTGCTCCCGTTCAAGCCGTTCAATGGCCCGCTCCTGGCGATAGACCGTGTCGTTCAATTCCTGGATGGTGTGTTCCTGCTGCATGAAATGCAGCTCCAATTCGGTAATCCGTTCTTTCATGGTTCCCCCCAAGGTGGGTTCAACTCCCATACGGTCATCTCGGCAATCGTATGCTGGAACTTGCGCCGGGTCTCGCGAATCACAAAGGGGATGTCGCGCGGCTCGCCCAGCAGGCGGAAACGGGGTGCAAGCGCACTGTTCAGCCCTTCCAGCGAGGTGACGTTCTCGCCCGCATCCTTGTACCCCCCCAGCCACTCATCTTTTTTGGTGAATTCCTCCAGCCAGGTGTAGGGAGAGATGATAACCAGCAATCCGCCCGGATTGATGCGTTCGTGGATGGTTGCGAGGAAACGGCGCGGCGAGTAGAGCCTGTCGATGAGGTTGGCCGCCAGCACCAGGTCGTAGCCGGTGAATTTTTCCGGCAGGTTGCAGGCGTCGGCCTGATAGAACTCCACCCGCTCACGCACCCCTTCCAGCCCCAGGTCGGCTAGGCTGATCTCGTGGAACGAGAGGATTTCACCCTCCTCGGAAAAGGCGTAGCGCAGGTACCCCTCCTCCTGCATGCGGGCCGCCAGGCGGAAAAAACGGGTGGAGAAATCCAGCCCCGTCACCAGTTGGAAGCCGCCGCGGGCCAGTTCGAAAGAGGCTCTGCCCACGGCGCATCCCAGGTCCAGGGCGTGCCCCTTGGTGCGTCTTTCCATCAGTTCCAGGCATAGCTTTGCGCAGGTCGCCGGAAAGTTTGCCACGCCGAAGTGCTCTGCCCCGTAATGGGCGTCGCAATACCGGTCCGCCAGGGTGTCGGTCTCATACTGGTCCTGGTGGAGCTCCACCGGCGCGGCGCTCTCCACGTAACGGAATCCGGCGTGCTGAAAGAAATGCCGGCGGAAGGCATAGCGCGAATCCCGCGTCGCCTCGTTGCCGGTGGATATCCACGACCCCCCTTTTATCAGGTTGTGGCGGGTATCGAAGGTGGGGGTGGAGAAATCGTCGTACCAGGGATGGATCTGGAAACCGTGGAAGGGGTAGATGGGGGTTTCAGTCCACTGCCAGGCGTTGCCCAGCACGTCGTAGAAATCGCCGAAACGGAAGCGGTCCACCGGGCAGGATGACGACCAGTATTCCAGGATGATGTTGCCCGGCGCCTTGTCCCACCAGGGCTGGTCCGGGATGTCGCACACGTCCCGCAGCCGGTTCCACTCGTCCTCGGTCGGCAGGCGGATGGAGAGGCCGGTATCGGCCGCCTTCCAGGTACAGAAGGCCTTGGCTTCCAGGTAGTTGACTTCCACCGGCCAGTTCCAGGGGAGGTCGATCTCCGAGGCCATGGTGCGCAGTTTCCAGCCGCCATCCCTGTTGATCCAGAAGAGCGGGTGCTCGGCCTGCCTGAACTCCCGCCAGTTCCACCCCTCCTCGGTCCACCACTTTTGTTCCCGGTAGCCGCCGGCCTGGATAAAGGCCAGGAATTCCCGGTTGGATGCCAGGAATCGGGAGGCCTTGAACCCGGCCACCTCGGCCTCGTGGCGGCCATACTCGTTGTCCCAGCCGTAGAGCGGATGGTCGTTGGGTTTGCCCAGGACCACGCGGCCTCCGGCAACCTGAAGCAGCCGGTTTTCCGGCGGTTCGCCCGCCTCGTTGCAGATTGCCCAGAAGGGAAGCTGCACCACCTGGTCGATGGGCAGCTGGCGGATCAGCACCGACGAGGTCTCCAGGTGGATACGTTCGTGCTCGATGCCCATCATGACGGCCCAGAACGGATCGCCCCACGTGATGGGCAGCTTGAGCGGCTGCCGCCGGATCAGGCCGTCCACCAGTTCGCGGGCCTTGTCGCGGTATTCCTTGACCGCCTGACGGGTCGGCCAGTCGTAGTGGGCCGAATCCAGGTCATCCCAGGACATCTCATCCACCCCCACGGCAAACATGGACTCGAAGCGGGGGTTGATGCGGCTTTCAATCACCTTGGCGATGGTCAGCTTGTTGATGAAGAAGGTGGCGGTATGGCCGAAGTAGAAGATCAACGGATGCCGAAGCCGGTCGGCCCGCAGGTAGAAGGTATCGTCATGCCTGAGCGTCTCGTAGAGCTTCTCATCGATTGCGAACGTTTTATGGAAGTAATCCAGGATCTCGGCCCGTTTCTGCTCCGGGTCCCCATCATTAAGGATGGTGGTGCGGGTATTTGTAAGGTCCATGGCATATCCTCTCTGTTCATAAGCTGTTTATCGCTTTATGCAGATCTAAACATCCAGCACCACCACACAGCGCCAGATTCCGGATTCAAAGGCAACCCGCAAACGATACAGGGTGACCGCCTTTACGTCCACCACCAGGGGATGACGCTGCCGGTCGATCCTCTCGCCCAATAAGACCGATTCCAGCCGGAAGCGGCCATCCTTCTCTGCGATCCTTACCATCTCCGGGTGCAACAGAAGCTGCCGGGCATCCTTGAGAAAGACCAACTCCTGCAGGAAAGAAAAGAGCAGCATATCAAGTTCCCCGTCCTCGACCGTGACTTCAATCTCTTCCCGGCGTTCCACGGCCTCGGGATCATGGACCATGGTACGCAGCAGGGCAGAGGCTGAGGCCGCAAACAACTCTTCCCGCGTTGCACCCCACGCCTCGAAGGCCACGTCGGCCGTGGCGATGTCGTCCAGAAATTTGTAGGGCATCCGGCTACCCCTTGATATTCCCGATCGGCACCAGCTTGACCACCCGCCGGGACAGGCCGGCCTCTTCCGTGGCAGCGGCAACCTGGTCGATATCCTTGTAGGCAAAGCCGGCCTCTTCTGCCAGGCCGCCCCACGAATCGGTGCGAACGTAGATACCCCGCTGCTCCATCTCGCCCAACAGCTTCTGCCCCTTGACCATCTTCTTGGCCTGGTGGCGGCTCATGGTGCGCCCGCTGCCGTGGGCCGTGGTGAAAAAGGTGGCCGCCGCCCCCGCTTCTCCCGCCAAAAGGTAGGAGCCGGTCTCCATGCTGCCGCCGATGATTACCGGCTGGCCGGTCTCGCGGTAGCACTCGGGGATGCCGGCCATGCCGGGTCCGAATGAGCGGGTGGCCCCCTTGCGGTGCACCAGCACCTCCCTCATCGTGCCGTCAACCTGGTGATGCTCCAGCTTGGCGGTGTTGTGGGCCACGTCGTAGACCATGTGCATCCCCAGTTCCTCGGGGGAGCGGTGAAATACCTGGGAGAATACCTCACGCAGGCGATGCAGGATCACCTGGCGGTTGGCGAAGCCCATGTTGACGGCGCATTTCATGGCTGCAAAGTAGGCCTGCCCCTCGGGGGAGCGGAACGGGGCGCAGGCAAGTTCACGGTCATGGAGCTTGATTCCGTACTTGGTGGTCATAACCCGCAGGAAGCTTTGCAGGTAGTCGGTGGCTACCTGGTGGCCGAAACCGCGGCTGCCGCAGTGGAACATGACCACCACCTGGTTGGGGATGGTGATGCCGAAGGCGCGCGCAGTAGCTGCATCGAAGATGTTTTCGGGCCGGGCCACCTGGATCTCGCAGTAGTGGTTGCCGGAGCCCAAGGTGCCGATCTGGTCGAAGCCGCGCTCGACGGCCTTGTCGCTGACCGCGTCGGGATCGGCGCCGCCGAAGCAGCCCCCCTCCTCGGTCATCTCCAGGTCCTCGGGCCAGGCGTACCCCTTCTCCAGGCACCAGCGGGAGCCCTTCTCCAGCACATGGCGGAACTCGCTACGGGAGCAGCGCACAAAGCCGGTGCAACCGACCCCGGTGGGGATGCGGGTGAACATCAGGTCCACCAGTTGGTGCAACTGCGGCCGCACCTCCTCCTCGGTCAGGGTGGTCAGCACGAGCCGCATGCCGCAGTTGATGTCGAAACCGATCCCGCCGGGGGAGATCACGCCGCCGGCCGGGTCCATGGCCGCCACGCCGCCGATGGGGAAGCCGTAGCCCCAGTGGCCGTCGGGCATGCAGTACGCGTATCTCAGGATGCCGGGTAGACAGGCCACGTTGGCCGCCTGCTCGAAGACACCCGCATCCATGCCGGCCAACAGCCCTTCCGTTGCGATGATCCGGGCCGGGACCAGCATGCCGTCCTTGTATGACACGGGGAGTTCCCAGACCGTGGGGGATATTCTGCGCAGTTGGGGAGGAAGGGACATGGCGTATTCCTCCTTCGGGGATACGGTTTGATACTTTAACCTGAATCCGTCCTGAGAACGATTATAACACAACACCGAATATATCTCATCCCGCCTGGATGCGGACAGCCAGTCCCGGCCGTATGGCGGCTTCTTCACCGTTCACTCCCACGACGGCCGCCGGCCCGCCAGCCCTGCCGTTCAGGGGCGCTGCACGATTTTTGTAGACGGATGACCGCATTCTCTCGTACCTTATAAGGAGAGACAACGGCTCTGCCGCATTACACAGGAAAGGCATTACACATGGCACAGGCAAAACAAGGCGACAAGGTTAAAATCGACTACACCGGCACGCTGGAAGATGGTTCCGTTTTTGATTCAACCCTGGAGAGCGAGTGCGACTCTGAGGAGTGCGACTCCGAGGATTGCGGCTGCGAGGAAGATGGCGACTGCGGCGATGACGATTGCGGTTGCGGCTGCGAAACCGGACCGATGGTGATGACCATCGGCAGCGGGGAGTTGTTTCCCCTGATCGACGAGGCCCTGGCCGGCATGGCTCCGGGCGACAAGAAGACCGTCGTTATCCCGGCCGCGGACGCCTTTGGCGAATACGACAAGGAGCGGGTCTTCACCGTACCGCGCGGCGAGCTCCCGGACGACCTCGACCCGGTGGTCGGCGACGAACTCGTGCTCGCCAATGAGGATGAGGAGGAGATGGGCGTGACGGTCATCGAGGCAAACGCGGAAAGCGTCACCTTCGACGCCAACCATCCCTTGGCCGGAGAGAACCTCACCTTCGAGGTGTCGCTGCTGGAGATACTGTAATACCGATTTCAAATCAAGGATGAAATCAAGGCGGCGAGNNGCGAGGATTGAGGCGACGAAGGCGTACTGATTAGTCCGCTGTGGAGCCGAAGACGAGCCAACGCCGATAGCGCCTTGATTTGGAATTGGTATAAGGCGTTGCGACAGGGCTTTACCCTATCACGTGGAGGCGGCCTGCGGGCCGCCTCCACGACACGCCTCCCAATTGTTCGCTTGACAGAATCTGTCAAGAGCGCTATTATTATGCTAATTAGCAGTACCGCGGATATCACGTCATCGTAGGCCCCGGAATATGCCGGGGTTTTTTTTTGCGAAACCTACAGAACAGAGAGGCACGTATGGGATTCACCCATTTCAAGTTTCACCCGGCAGTGGCAGCCGGCATACGCGAGGCAGGCTACTCGCACCCGACACCGATCCAGAAAGAAGCCATGCCCATGATCATGGAGGGTCGTGACGTACTCGGCCTGGCCCAGACCGGGACCGGCAAGACCGCGGCCTTTGCGCTGCCCATACTCGATCGGCTGAGCAAAGGGCCGCGCCATGTGACCCGTGCGCTGGTCATCGCCCCGACGCGGGAACTTGCGGAACAGATCGAGGCTGCCTTCCGGCTGTTCGCCTGCCAGACCGGCCTGAAAAGCGCGACGGTTTACGGCGGTGTCGGTCAAACGCCCCAGGTTGCCGCCCTCAGAAAAGGCGCCGAGATCATCGTGGCGTGCCCGGGACGGTTGCTGGACCTCATGCAGCAAGGGGTAGCGGTGCTCGACAAGATCGAGGTGCTCGTCCTTGACGAGGCGGACCAGATGTTCGACATGGGATTTCTACCCACGATCAAGAAGATTCTGCAGAAGCTTCCCCCCAATAGGCAGACCCTGCTTTTCTCGGCAACCATGCCGGACGAGATCCGAAAACTGGCTGAAGAGATGCTGAAGAGCCCTGTGACCGTGCAGGTCGACAAGATCAAGCCTGCCGCCACGGTGCGGCACGCCCTGTATCCTGTCGATCAACACCTGAAAACGGCCCTGTTGATGAAGATACTGGAAAAGCATACCGAAGGCTCCGTGCTGGTCTTCACCAGGACAAAACACCGGGCCAAAAGGGTTGGCGAACTGCTGGTCAAGGCCGGCTACCAGGCGGCGTCGCTGCAGGGCAACCTCTCCCAGAACCGGCGCCAGGAAGCCATGGATGGATTCAGGGACGGCTCGCACCGGATCCTGGTTGCCACCGATATCGCCGCCAGGGGGATCGACGTGTCATTGATAGGGCTGGTCCTGAACCTGGATATGCCGGAGACGGCTGAATTTTACGTGCACAGGATCGGGCGGACCGGCAGGGCGGAGCGCACCGGTGAGGCGATAACGTTCGTAACCAGGGATGACGCCGGCTCCATCAAGACGCTTGAAAAGCTGCTGGGCAAACAGATCGAGCGGAAGACGGCGCCGGATTTTGACTACTCTGTCCCGCCTCCCTTGAAGGACGAGGAGTTCAAGCGACACGCCCATGAACAGGGCAGCCGCCGGCCGGGCCCCAAAACCGACGCCAAGCAGCAGGCAAAGGGCCCCGTCAGGGGTTCCGGGCCATTCCGGACCAAAAGCGAGGTTGCCGGCGAAAAAACAAAGGCGGCCCAAGGGCAACCTGCGGCAAAGGCGGATGCCAGGCCCGAAGCCGGGCGCAGCGGGAAACCGCGGTCATGGCGAGGCCCCAGCAGCAGAGCCTGATTATGATCACGTCTGTGGGCCGCGCCTTTTTCGTTGTGGCTTTACACGTATCCTTCCAACTCGTTGGCAGCGAGTTATTATAAACATAAAGCCGGGCGGCACCCATAGATTGGACCTTGGATGCCGCTCGGCTTTATGCTATTCTCTGTCACTCCCATGCTCAGAAAGTTCTCCACAATCCTTGTCCCGATGGCCGTCCTTTTTGCCGCCTGGGTCATCGTCTTCCAGATTCCCCTGCTTTCCCCGGAAAAGCAGGGCTTGGTGCCCCTTGCCCCCTACCTCCTGCACTTCGTGGGGATGCTCCTTGCCTGGCATTTCCGGCGGGGGCGGGTATTCCTGGCCCTTTTGGCCGTGGGGGTCTGCTATTACCTCTTTCGCACCCAACTCGTCCACGGCACCGATACCCCGGAGGCGTGGCTGATCTATCGTGTCCTCATGGTTGTTGTGCCGTTCAACATCCTGCTCATTGCCCTGATGCGTGAAAAGGGGGTCTGGACCATGGCGGGGCGCATGCGCCTGTCGTTCGTTGCCGTGCAGATCTTTGCGGTGTGGATGACGGTTCGTCTGGACCAGCACGCCGTGTGGGTCGCCTTAACGAGGCCGCTTGTCAACTGGCCGGCGCTTGGGCGCTTCGCCATGCCGCAACTGAGCCTGGTCCTGATCCTCCTGGCGGCGTGCGTCGCCCTGCTGCGGGCCGTTTCGCTCGGTTCCCCCATCGAGGGGAGCATGTTTGCCTGTTGTGTCACCCTCTTCGTTGTGTTCAGGTGGCTGTGGTCCCCCCATGTGCCGGAGACATTCTGTGCCGCTTCCGCCCTCATCCAGATCATGGCCGTCATCCAGGACTCCTACAACATGGCATTCCGCGACGATCTAACCGGCCTGCTTTCCCGCCGCGTGCTCAACGAGCGACTGGCGGGCTTGGGGAGCCGTTACGCCATCGCCATGGTGGATGTGGACCATTTCAAGAATTTCAATGACACCCATGGTCACGATGTGGGGGATCAGGTGCTGAAGATGGTGGGGGCACGCCTTATGGACATCAAGGGAGGCGGTTCCCCGTTCCGCTACGGCGGCGAGGAGTTCACGGTGCTGTTTCCCGGCAAGAGCGCCAAGGAGGCGCACCCGCACCTGGAGCAGCTTCGCCTGGCCATTGCCGATTACCGCATGACGCTGCGCGGGGAAGATCGGCCCAAGGACGAGGAGCGGGGCAAGAGCCGCCGCTCCGGTTCACGCAACTCCGGCGAGGTATCGGTTACGGTCAGTATCGGCGTGGCCGAACCGGGAGAACGGCACGGAACACCCCGTGACGTGCTCAAGGCGGCCGACGAAGCGCTCTACAAGGCAAAAAACAAGGGCCGGAACCAGACCTGCCTTGCGGGGGGCAGATGAGGACACCGGCTGCCAACGCGGACAATGCGGAACTCGGCGCCATGGGGGCGCCCGCGGCCTCCCCTGCCACCGCCGCGCCCCCACTTCCCTGGCAGCCGGGCCATCCCCCCCTGATGCTGGCGCCCATGCAGGGGTTGACCAACCAGGCAATGCGGCGGCTGTTCATCGATTGGGTCCGGCCCGACAGCGTCTTTACCGAGTTCATGCGGGTCAATGCCGCGGCGCCCGTACGCCGTCTCTCGGCAGCCGACCTGCGCGGGATCGCTTCCCACGAAGGGGGCGTGCCCCTGGTGGTGCAACTGATCGGCCACGGCTGCGAACCCCTGGTCTCCGCCGCCCGCTCCGCACAGGCCGCCGGGGCCGTGCATATCAACCTCAACCTGGGTTGCCCCTACGGAAGGATGACCAGCGGCCTGACAGGCGGCGGCATGCTGCAACGTCCCGAGTTGCTGGAGGAGCTCATCTTTGCGCTGCGTGCCGTCGTTACGGGAAGCTTCTCCGTCAAGCTGCGCGCCGGCTATGATGATCCCGAGCAGATATTCGACCTGCTTCCCCTCTTCGAAACGGCCGGTGTGGATTTCCTCGTGCTGCACCCCCGCACTGTGGTCCAGGAATACCAGGGGTTGGCGGACCATGCCGTCACCAGGCGCGTGGTACGGCAGACTAGGTTGCCGGTGATCGCCAACGGCGACATCCGCACAGCGGCCGGCGGAGCCCGCCTGCTGTCGGAAAGCGGCGCTGCAGGGCTCATGCTGGGCAGGGGAGCCATTGCCGATCCGCTGCTGTTCGAACGGTTGCGCGGCCGCGCCCCTGCCGAGCCGGCCAGGCCGGAACGGGCGGCCGCTGTGCGGCGCTATCTCAATGAGCTTCTAGCCCGTTACGGGGAGTTGTTCTGCGGGGAGACCCAGGTCCTGAGCAAGGTCAAGGGGGTGTTGGCAACCTTTGACGATGCCGACTTCGAACATGCCGTCCGGCAGCTCAAAAAGGCCAGGACCATGCCGGCTTTCTGCGCCCGCCTCACCGAACTGGAGTAGCCTTCCGGACAGACCGTTGCCCGCACGGGACACTAGCGCAGCGGGTCGAAGAGGTATTCCAGGCCGTTGACCTTGATCTCGTAAATCGTCCGCAACTGGTCGCCCAGTTTGCCATTGGGAAAACCCTGCTGGGCGAACCAGACCACGTAGGGCTCGGGCAGGTCGATCAACAGCCGCCCCTGGTATTTGCCGAAAGGCATGCGGGCTCCGGCCAGATCAAGCAGTTGTTGAGGATCAAATAGAGGTGGCGACGTGTCCATGGGCTATACCAATTCCAAATCAAGGCGCTATCGGGGCTGAAAATTAGATGTCCCCGAAATTCCCAAACATCATAAAAACTTCACCATCTCCGCAATAAGACCACTAGCAATAATGCTGCCCGTGGCACCTTCCAGGATGTTACGAATTGTTTTTAGTGACTCGGTAATAATTGGCTGCTTAGGACGAGGTGATATGGTCTGAGATTCGACGGTAATAATCTCTGCAAGTAGCTCATCTTTGAGGGCTTTCTCAATACCCAAATCATTTATGGACAATCGCAACTTATTAACAAAATCGGCGATTGAATGAAGGTCATTGGCTGTATTCAACGTCTGAGTGCCGGATGAGTGCTGCTGGATTTGCGAGTGTTGCATGCTGCCAATGTTGTTAGTAACATTATAAGTAATCTGGCTTGCTGTTTGTTTTTCTTCTTTTGAAAAACTCATACCTTCACCTAAAATGCCTTCCTGCTCAAGCTGCAATGCAAAATCCAGGATGATGTTTCTCACGGCATCGAGTAGCCCTATAACTTCGGACTTTGGGACGTGAAGAGATGGTTGCAAAGGAATATTCATGGCACCCATCAACGCATTTACTATATCTTGTGGAAATGGTACCTGCAAACTTCCGCTCCCGGCAGTTAAGGAATCTAGTTCTACCACTGGCTGCATAATTTGACTTATGGACAGCTTTTCTGCCATTTCATCATCGCCGAAATTTAGCGGTTGCCAGCCATGATAGGGATTAAATGCTTTGATTTGACCACGAATCTTTCGGTATGGAGGAATCTCGCTATCAGGGCCATACCCATTAAGTTCATTATTCAACCACTCTTGGATATGGGTGACTTCCAGCTTTTTGGACACAACTAGCGCCTTTCTTAACAGGTCAGATATTGGGGTATTTCAATTTAAAGCGTCACTCTGGAGTTCAAATACTAAACCGCTCAATTTATCCCCCTTATCGCTTCAAGGCGTAGCGACGTCAAGCAAGTTCTCAAAAATGAACACCGCTGGCTTTAAACAATTGAAGAATACGTCCAACCTCGGTTGCAGCAACAGTCTGATTCAAAGAGGGAAGAATTTCGTCAACAATTTCTTTAAATGTCAATATACGGATAGGATTCCCTTCCAGAGCATCATTAAACTCAGGTGCATTCTCCCATACATAACACGCCATTAACCTTAGCAACCGCAAGCACATTTGTAAAAACATTCGAACCTGTGCTTTCGAATACTCAGCCGACTTGTATAGCGATACGTTTCGGTTTCGCCGCTTCGGCCTTGGGCACCCGAAGGGTCAGGATGCCGTTGGTATACTCGGCCTTGGCCTTTTCGTGGTTGAGGCTTTCCGGGATCGAGAATTGGCGGTAGTAGTTGGCCAGTTCGAATTCCCGGTAGGCCGAGGTTCCTGGCAGGGCATGCTGTGCCGGCGCGCTGATGGTCAGGATGCCTTTCTCCACATTGACATCGAGACTATCCTTTACCGCGCCGGGGATGTCGGCGGTTAGGACCAGGCCCTCTTCGGTTTCGATGATGTTTACCGCCGGGGTGATATACAACCGGATAATTGGCGACCATAACGCACCTCTCATCTGAACCAATCTGAAATTAGCACTCTCGTTCTCCGACTGCTAAAAATATAGCAAATCATGCCTCAAAAATCAAGTGTGCCAATACATTATATCCTGCAATAACAGTCTGTTGAGGATGTTGACAATGAATTGCGCCATCTAAATTTCTAATACTACCCTGCTTATATTAATTTACCTGCGGAGGATATTCATTTCGAGGAAAGGAGAGAAAACATGAATATACGACCACTACAGGATTGCATCACCGTCACAAAGCATGAGGAAGGGGCTAAAACCGCCTGTGGTATCTACATCCCGGAGAGACAGCCAAGAAAAAACCACAGCGGGGAGAAATAGCTTCCGCAGGAAAAGGCAAAAGAATTTTGACCAACAGCTGAGAGTGAAATGAGTACGCTGTAGTGAATTTAACGATTCCCACAGGGGGTGTACTCCAAATAGGCATATCTAAATAACACCACGTAAATATTTTAACTATTTGCGATATAGTTTGTTATTATAGACATGGGCGCTGCACAGCACCATCTCGTCTGGCCATCCGACGGCGTACCATTGTAGGGATTTTGTCTGGTTTATTGCTAAACACGAACTCAGTCAGTTCTGTCGCGCAAGGATTGATGCATGTCGAACATCCTGATCATTGATGATGACGATGTGACCTGTTGTGCTTTGCGCCGGATGGCGACCGACGAGGGGCACGAGGTTTCCTGGAGGAGTAACCTGCGGGAGGGGGTGCAATTGGCCGTCTCCCGGCCGTTCGACGTTGTTTTCCTCCCTGTCCGCATGCCCGACGGCAATGGGCTCGACATGCTGCCGGTCATCCAGGCGACCCCCTCCTCTCCTGAGATCATCATCATGACCGGGACCGGCGAGCCGGACGCCGCTGAAACGGCCATCAAAAGCGGGGTCTGGGATTACGTGGAAAGGGGTGCCACCCCGGAGGAGATCAAGCTGCCGCTGGTGCGGGCGATACAGTACCGGCAGGAGAAGATTTACTGTTCCCGGAAGAACGTCACCGCTCTGAAACGCGAGGATATCGTCGGTAGTAGCCGGAAGCTGACCGCCTGCCTTGACCTCGTCGCCCAAGCGGCGGTGAACGATACCACCGTCCTGATCACGGGCGAAACCGGCACGGGAAAGGAACTCATTGCCCGGGCCATCCACAATAACAGCGAGCGGGCAGCGGGCAATTTCGTGGTGGTGGATTGCGCCGCCCTGCCCGATACCCTGGTGGAAAGTCTCCTGTTCGGCCACGAAAAGGGGGCCTTTACCGGCGCGGAAAAGGGGCGTGACGGCCTGATCCTTCAGGCTCACGGCGGAACGCTGTTTCTGGACGAGGTGGGCGAGCTTTCCGTTTCCGTGCAGAGGGCCTTTCTGCGGGTGCTCCAGGAGCATCGCTTCCGGCCACTGGGGGGAAGCCGGGAGGTGGAGAGTGATTTCAGGCTTGTTTCCGCCACCAACCGTGACCTGGACGCCATGGTGCATGACAACCAGTTCCGCAGCGACCTCCTCTTCCGGCTCCGTTCATTTACCATCGAGATTCCGCCGCTCAGGGACCGGAGAGAGGACGTCAAGGAATTGGTGCGCTACCACATGGACCGGCTGTGCGAGCGCTATGGCCTGGCCCACAAGGGCTTTGCCCCCGAATTTCTCCAAAGCCTGGCCGCCTATGGCTGGCCCGGCAATGTGCGGGAGTTGATCAACACCCTGGACCGGGTCATCGCCTCCGCGCGTCATGAACCGACCCTCTTTCCCAAGCATCTCCCCAGTGACATCCGCATCAAGGTGGCACGGGCCGCCAACAGCCATAACCGGGCGGCCGGCGGTTCTCCGGCATCTTTCCAGGGGCTTCCGCCGTTGCATGAATTCCGGAACGAGGCCGCATACCGGGCTGAGAATCACTATCTCCACGAACTGATCGCCCTTACGAACGGGAACATCGATGAGGCCTGCCGCATCTCCGGCCTTTCCCGGTCGCGTCTGTATGCCCTGATGAAGAGCCACAACATCCATCGCCACTATTTCGGCCCGGACACTGATGAGGGCTACCTCTAGTGTCCTGCCGAACAGTACAATATCCTAATCAGCAATATTATTTCTAACTCCGCAGGAAAACCCCTGTCCCCAATATCCCCGACTCTGTTAGTAACAATCTGAAATCGTGTGCCTATTTGATTTTCGTGGAGCCTGCGCATTCCGGTACGTCTGATGCTAGGGGTATTGGTAACGGCCCTGTAACCTGAGATGTACCCTGTGCCCCGAGCGGGCGGAGGGGCGTGGGGGTGGCAGGTTCCCGTCCACAACAAACGGATCGTTGCTGTACGAGTTTGCTGAGTGAAAGCGATACACTATGATGAACAGTTTGTCTGACCGAACACGAAATGTGGAACTACAGAGATAAGTTCCCGGATTTAGCATAAATAGCTCTGTTGCCCATTTTTGATCGAATCCTTGCGGTACCAGGGGTCGATTGTGTTGCGGAAAGGAGAACGCGATGAGAAAAATTATTCGTATTTCATTAATTGTAATAGCACTACTTATGGCGTATGCGATACCTGGACAGACTGTGGGTTCGCATGGAGGTGACGGAGGCGGCGGCAGGGGTGGTTCGGTCGGTCGGTCTTTCGGTGGCGGTGAACACTTTTATGGAGGCGGACGTTATTATGGAGGCAGATGGGGATGGGGTGCAGTATGGTGGCCCGGATGGCGGGGCTTAGGGTACCCGTATTATGGTTATCCATATTATTACGGCTATCCGTATTATCCTTACTATGATGGAGTTCCGATGACAGATGTGTATGTTGAGACAACTCCGCAGCAGGCGGTTCCGTCGCAACCTATGGAAACGAGTTACTGGTATTACTGTCAGAAGCCGCAAGGGTATTATCCCTACGTGCAAGAATGCCCAACCGGCTGGATGAAGGTAGTACCTTCTCCGCCACCACCTCAAAGATAGGAATGGTGAAGTTATGAAATGCATTCAACGAGTATTGTGCGTAGTAATTGCAGTGGCGGTGAGTGGGTGTGCGACGGTCCCAACCGGCCCAAGTGTTATGGTGATGCCGGCTCCTGGCAAGCCCTTTGAACTATTCATGGCGGATGATGGAATTTGTCGTAAGTGGGCTGAACAGGCTATTGGTATATCCCCTCAGGAAGCCCGGAACCAAAGTGCAGTCAGTGGAGCTGTAGTTGGAACGATAGCAGGCGCAGGTGCCGGTGCACTTTTAGGAGCCGCAGCTGGTAATGCTGCTGAAGGTGCTGCCATCGGGGCCGGTTCAGGATTACTTATGGGGTCGGCCATTGGTGCCGAATCGGGCATGGTATCAGGTGAATTGCAACAGCGACGCTATGACAACGCATATGTGCAATGCATGTATTCCAAAGGAAATCAGGTTCCAGGTGTTGTGCCCGGTTACCGTCAGCGTTCGATAGTACCACCGCCACCACCGGGATACAATTACACGGCACCTCCTCCATCCTATCCGCCACCGGATACGCCACCGCCGTCCGGTCAATAGGATGCCGTACATGTGCCTGGTTTTCATGTTATCAGGAGAAACACCGGCCTCAAGGGTATCTCTATCAGCTCGATCTCGTTTACCCACCCGGTCAGCGGCAAGCGGTTCTTCTTCGAAACCGCCATACCTGATCTTTTCACCCGCTTTGTGGGGAGGATAGACGCGACGCCAGCCTGTTGCAATATGCGTTTCATAGCTAACCGTTTCAGGTTTCCGTTGCGTCGTCGCGTAAGTGACGATTTACGGTTTGTCCCCCTAAGGACCGGTGCCGAACAGGTGCGTGAGTTCCAGGGCGTTTTCCGGGGCAAATGCCTCGGCGTCGTTGTTGAAGTAGATGTACACGTCCCTGCCTGCATCCAGGTACTGCCGGATTCTCGCTGCATCGGCCAGCAATTCGTCACGGGAGTAACGACTGGAGTAATTCCCGCCATGACCGTGCCGTCTGAGGTAGACGAAATTGGCCGTAAACGGCAGCTCAGTGATAAATTCGGGCCAGTCGGCCATGCACAGGGCAACGCGCGCCCCCTGGCAAAGGGAGACAACCTCCTGGCAACACCAGCTTTCGTGCCTGAATTCCAGGGCATTGCGGACGGGGTATCGGGACAGCAGGTCAAGGAACCGTTCCAGAAGGCTCGCAGCGCAGGCAAAACCTGGGGGAAACTGCCAGAGGACCACCCCGAGCTTTGGGCCGAGCAGCAAAACCCCTTCAAAAAAGCGCGAAAGCGGCTCCTCTGGATCGGCAAGCCTCTTGACATGGGTAATGAACCGGCTCCCCTTGACACTGAAGATGAAGCTGGCGGGTGATTCCAACTGCCAGCGGACAAACGTCGCCGGTTTCAGCAGGCGATAGAAGGTGACGTTCAGCTCAATGCTGGCGAAGGCCGAGGAATAGTGTCCGAACCAGCGCTTTTGCGGGAGCTTTTCCGGATAGAAGCGCCCGCGCCAGTGGGAGTAGGCGAAGCCGCTGCACCCTATGAACAGGTCGGCCATCTCAAAACTCCGCCTGCCGCCGGCACGAATCAGCTTTTCTTGCTCGTCTTCGCATAGAAGGCGGAGTAGAGCTGGACCACCTTGTCTGCCTTGCAACCCGGGCAGGCGATGTTTCCCTTGTCATGTTCCGACATGCTCAACGTGAGCGAAAACGTCTTCGCGCAGTTTTCGCATCGATAATCGTAAGTCGGCATGTGCATTTTCCTCCTCGATAAAGGTTTTTCCCTGTCATGGTGCAATGACCTTTGAGAGGTCTATTCCAGCATCCCCTTAACGATCAAGTCCACTGCCTCTTCCGGGGCCGGCCCATGCGCCATGAGGGTCTCCAACTGATGCTTGTCGACACTGCCGATGGCCGCCTCATGTGTGACTTTGGCCTGGGGGTGGGTCACGCTGACGATCGGTATCGCTTTTGCTACAGCCCGGTCGCGGATGATCTCCATGCAATCCACGTGGCCTCGAGCGCCAGCGGCGTTTCCTTCCGTGATCCCGGTCACCTCGGCCAAGGCGTCGTCCTCGACGGCGATCCTGGTCTTGATCAGGCCCCGAGCGTTTTGGCCTTCAAGTATCACCCACTCCCGAACACGGATGTCGTCGCTGCCGTGCCCGAAGACCCGCGTCGTCAGTTCGACCACGGCATCCTCTCCAGCCTCCACGTCGTAGTCGATGGCGAGCGCCCCCCCACGCGTCCGTCGGTAAGGGTGAAGTCCGACGCATACCTGCCGCCCCTCCCGATCCTGACCACCGTCTTCGGAATCACCTCGATCCCGCCATGGGGACCATGGTAGTGGCGTTCCTGATACCCCATCGAGGCCCCTTCAGCCACCTCTATCCGGGCGTCCATGACATGGCGGACCCGCTCTGCCCTGGGAAAAAGGCAGTGGGCAATGAAGTAGGCCGAGGAACCCCGTTCCAGGGCAACATCGATTTCGATCCGCTGGTCTCCCTCCCGATGCACCACACCGAAGCAGGTGTGCACCGGAGTTGTCAGGTGTATCCCTTCACGGAGCCGTCCGTCAAATACGATATCGCCGCTGCTCGGCACATACCCCTCGCACCCCATCACCAGATAGGCAAGGGTACTCTTCCCCGTTCCGTTCGTCCCGAGCAGGGCATGCACCTCGCCTGCGTCGATCGACAGAGAAAGTCCATAGAGTATCTCCCGTTCCGAAGTTCGAAAGGTGATATCGTTCATCCCCAGAAGCACCATTCGTCCCCCCATAGCTCTCCGCTGATCGTGCAGAATCAACTATACTGCAAGAATGCCGCCGCGCAATCGATCCGGCAACAGGACGACTTCGACGTTATCACTTGTACATCCGTTTTTTTGTGGGAAACTTTCATAAGGGCGGAATGCACTTGTGAGGGAGTTGTCGAGAGCTGTGTTGTATCAAGTGTGGTCTCCAACAAGACCAGGAGGGTGCACCTATGGGAATTTTGCTACGGTTCGGAGAGCAGTACCGCAGGTGGAGAAGGGAGCCCGCTGCACCGGAGATTTGCGAGGTGTGCGGCGGAAAGACGGATATCGATCCCGAGATCCGTGAGAGCCACTGCCTGGTCTGTGAAAATCCCGGGGCCTAGAAAGCCGAGGCCGGGAGAGCAATGTGATAAAGCGGCTCAAAGATCGTCTCGCGAAGGCATACGGGGCTTTTCCCGGGCAGGGTGAGACGGCCGCGCTTGACGAACACAAAGCCGCAGGAGCGGCACTCGGCCGGGGTAACCTCAAGGATTTCTCCGCCGGCCTGGATGCTGCGGCGAATGTGCTCCAGATGGCCGTACTGCGGCTAAAGGGGACGAGGGGGCAACCATGGTTGTCGTGGAGATGTACAAGGGAAAGTCCATCACCGAGCACCGCGTGGAGATCGTTGAGCGTAAGGGAACCGGCCACCCGGACCAGATCTGCGATTCGGTCATGGACGCCATCTCGGTCGCCATTTGCCATGAGTACCTGCACCTGTTCGGGACGATCCTCCACCATAATATCGATAAGGGGCTCCTGGCAGCAGGAGAGGTAGAGAAGCACTTCGGCGGCGGCAGGGTCGTCCGCCCGATGGAGCTCATCATCGGCGACCGGGCCACCGTCAAGGCGGCCGGGCAGGAAATCCCGGCCGGCGAAATCGCCATTGAGGCAGCCAAGGGGTGGTTCAAGCACAACCTGCGATTCGTGGATCCGGAGCGGCACATCCGCTACCGGGTCGCACTGGCGCCCGGTTCGGAAGAACTGACCGACATCTTCAACCGTCCAGGGGAGGTGCGGGAGGCCAACGATACCTCGGCCGCTGTCGGCTATTATCCCCTCAGCCCGACGGAACAGGCTGTCCTGGGAATGGAGCGTTACCTCAACGGCAGGGAGTTCAAGGAACGCTTTCCGCAAACCGGCGAAGACGTAAAGTTAATGGGCGCCAGGAGCGGCAGGGATCTGGACCTGACCGTAGCCATGCCGCTCCTGGCACGCTTTGTGACCTCTGAACAGGATTATTTCGCCGAGAAGAAACAGATCCTGGCCGAGATGCAGGGATATGCGGCGCAGTACTCCGTGCCGGGGCGGCTGGCGCTGCACTACAACGCCCTCGACAAGCCGGGGCGCGGCCTTGGAGGGGTCTACCTGAGCCTCCTGGGCACCTCGGCCGAAGATGCGGATTCTGGGCAGGTTGGGCGCGGCAACCGGGTCAACGGCCTCATCTCCATGAACAGGCCGATGGGAACCGAGGCCGCAGCCGGGAAAAATCCGGTCAGCCATGTGGGGAAGATCTACAACGTCCTCTCCCACAAAATGGCCCGGGACATCTATGAGAGCATCGAGGGGATCAAGGAGGTGTATGTCTTTCTCCTGAGCAGAATCGGTGCTCCGGTTGACCGGCCGCAGCTGGCCACTGCCCAACTGCTGCTGGAAAAGGGGCGGCGTATCAACGAGATCTCCGGGAAGGTCGAGGCGATCTTCGAACGGGAATTCGCGGCTATCAACGGATTCTGTGCGGCCCTGGCACGGGGGGAGTACCCGGTCTGCTGACCGGTGCAGGGGATGTGGGCGAACGGTGCATGCGGGAAGGGAAGACAGGATCCGGAGCATGATCGCCCAGGAAGCGGCGCGCCTCATGTACGAGGACGGGGTCCGGGAATACCGCGACGCCAAGCGCAAGGCGGCCCGGCAGTTCGGCTCTGAAAAGGGCCTCTCCCTTGGCTCCCACCTCCCCTCCAATGCCGAAATCCATGCAGAGCTGCAGCGGCTGATCGGCACCTATGAAGAAGAGGTGCTGCCGGAGCGGTTGATGCGCCTGCGGCTCATCGCCCTCAGGCAGATGGAGGCCTTGGAGCCGTTTCGCCCCTCCCTGGTCGGGTCGGTTCTGAGCGGCGCGGTGACGGAGCAAAGCGATATCGACCTCCATCTCTTTGCCGGGTCGTGCGAGGAGGTGGAGGAGTATCTGGAGAGGAACGGAACTCCGTTCGAGCAGGAGGTGGTGACCATCCGCCACGGCGGAGAGTTCTTTGAATATCCGCACATCTACCTGGAGAATAACGGTGTGCTCATCGAGTGCACCGTCTATCCCCGCGAAGATATCCATCGCATCCCGAAGAGCAGCATTAGCGGGAGGCCGATGGAGCGGGCAAATGCGAAGAAGCTGCAAAATATCATCGGGGAGGCTGCGCCGGCGCTCGTAGAAATGGGCAGCCCCGGGAGTGGCGACGAGGCGCAAGAGTGAGGCTGACATGCTTGACTACGTAAAACCGGTGTTTCTGGGGGTTTTGATCGTTATCGTTGCGGGTGCCATGGGCGGATTCATGGCAGCCAACCGTAGGCGGAACGTTGCGGGCTGGTGCCTGCTCTGCGCCCTGTTCCCTCCCCTGCTTTTGGCCGTCTATTTCTTGAAGCCGCGCAGTTAGTGTCCCGCGCGGTTAGTTCGTACTCGTAATTCCGGCTCTTTTGGCTGCTGCCATCGTTGCGGCTCCTTGATGTAGACCCTGCTACACCTACGTCGCCGCGTCTTGGCACCAGCCAAAAACCAAAATAGCTTGGAATTACTTTCCACGACTAATCGCACGGAACACTAGGCGGATTTGACCTTCAAGTCAGGCACAACATTTTGCCTCATTCTGTAGTGTCTCTACGACCATATTTGTGTCATTGGGGTTGTGTTCAGTGCTCTTCTTTTCTGGTCGGTCAACGACAGGCTCTGTTAAGAAAATCGAGGAACAGAAGCGTTAAAAATTGCTTTGTTTATTAAAATGATGGCCCTGGCTGCGGTTGTGGCTGCGGTTGTGGCTCTGGCTGCGGTTGTGGCTCTGGCTGAGGTTGTGGCTCTGGCTGCGGTTGTGGCCCTGGCAGCGGTTGTGGTAGTGGTGGTGGGGTCGGTACTGGGAGGGGCTGGTGATCAGCTACTTGTTGAAGCGACTGATCCTGTGCAAACGTGGTTACGGAAAAAACCAACAACAGTACTACAATAATACCTAATCGATTCATTTTCGATACCTCCTCTCTAATGTTTTCACCAATTTACATTTTATCACCATTGAAAGCTGTTTGTTGTGCGTCGCCTAAATTTATACACAAACGAAAATCATCTCTGTGCTATTAGACGCCATAATCGCGTTAAAAACATCAGAATAAATCGCATTTGGCACTTTTGACAGCTTGGTGGTCACTGGGCCGTGTGGAGATTATTTCAACCAGTACAGCAATCCCTCTAACGCGATAGCATATAACGATGTCGGTGACTGTCAGTAATGCTTGAAAAACCTTTTTTTCTTGCGTAGGGGAAGTCTTTGCCGTTGACAGTAGCCTTTCAATGGGTGACCCAGTGGAGTGTTTGAATAGATATCATTCTATTACAAGATCCCATGAGAAAAGCCCTGAATGTCCAGCATACAAGGCTTTTCTCTTTGTATATGACCATTGAATAATAATGATTTACATCGCTGCAATTTCAAAAACATTCTCTGTTGGCAAATGATTTAACGTCGCCCGCCACCACCGCCACGCCCACCGCCACCACCGCCACGCCCACCGCCACCACCGCCACCATGCCCGCCGCCACCAAAGCCGCCGCCACTCGGGCTGTAACCGCTACCCCTGCTGAAGACGCCTACAGGGCGGGAAGGCTGGAACCCACCGGATGGCCGGTGAGTCTGGAAGCTCTGGTAACGTTGTTGGCCTGTCTGCCGGGATTGCTGCATTCGACTGAAGTCCTGGGTACGAGGCTGCGTCCCGCCCTGTGGACTCCTGCTGGACGGATTCACGATTTTCCAGCCTACTTGAGATGATTGCCGGTAGACACTGCCTTCGTGGGTTGCAAAGACATGGTTGCCTCCCTTGCTAATGCTGCCCTGTATGCCTTTGCCGATGCCGGCAGTTGAAGGTTGTCCTGTGAGGACTCTCGTCACATTGCCCCTTACATTGGCGGCGTACCTGCTTGTATAGACATTACGTACTGATCCTCTTTGGCCGGCGACAAGAGACCCCGTACGCGAGTTATATGCGGAGCCATATCTGCCTGATAACCGGGTGCCGGTGGAGGAAAAAAGGCTTCTCCCTGCCCCTCGTCCCCCTCCATGACGATAGATGTTGCCCGAGGTGTTGGCCCAGCCTCTGGCCCCCCAGGCAGAGTGACCGTGCCAGCCATGGTGGTGTCCCCAGCCCCAGTAAGGACCCCACCACGGGGCTGGTGGATAAAACCAGCCAATGCCAAAGGTGTCCCAGCCCCAACCAAAGCCAAAACCGAACCCCCAGCCCCACCACGGGGTCCAACCGATGCTGCATCCCAAGCCATATGTGATCGGCGGGCCATACCAGTCTGAACCGATCCAGGGCGTATAGTCATAACCGGTCCCGTAGACCACTACATCATCGTTTTCTACCGTACCGAAGTAACCCGGCGTGTAGCCGACGTACACATTCTCGGGGGTCGAGCTGTAAACTTTCACATAGGTCACATAATGGAGCGGTGAGCTGGGAGGAATATTATAGATTACCTCCGGCACGTTATCAGCGACGATCCACGGACCATCGAGCGACGTAGCTGTAAACCAGACTCCGTTCTCAACTGCGTACCAGCTCTGGTCGTGCACTTTGATGATCGGAGTCGAGCAGTTTATGACATAAAAGAGAGACGTGCCCTCGATAGGCTCAAGTTGTGGTTCGCCGTCGAACTCGACTTTCACGAACCTGGCGTCATCACGATTAATCTTAGTCGTCTGCGGAATACTGTCGGCTATAAGAGCTTCTCTGGCTTGGGGGGTATTGGGAACTGAAGCCTTTACATTCTCCTTGGGGCTGTCATCAGGAATCCTGGCAAAGTCGGTTGGTAAGCTTTTATGGGGGACGTATTCCCATGGACCAGAGAGTGAATTGGAACTAAACCAGCGGCCGGAAAGGAGGACATAGGTCCTGTTGTCCTTGAGATTCTTGAAGATGTTGCCGGTCGTGTTCGTGACGTAGAGGAGTTCGGTGCCCGCGAGGGGGACAAAATTCGGATCGCCGTCGGTTACAATCAACTCGGTGGGACGTGAGGCTATGTATATTTGCGGCGAAAGGTGTTTGAGCGACGGGGACTTCTTCGTCTGGGGATCGGGCTGGCCTTCCATGAGATCCACCTGGCCGGAATCTCGGGCAGCCTTCTCGGCCTTTTTCGCCTCCAGTGGAAGCTTTGCGGAGACGGTCCAAGGTCCTGCAAGAGCCGGAGCCTCCATATAGCCATCGAAGAGATGGAGGTAATGTTTACCCGTTGATTCCTTAAGGAGTAGTACACGGGTATTGAGGACACGCCAAAGGGTGCCACCCGCATCCTTGACCGGTACATAACGCGGGTCTCCGTCGATATAGACGAGAACGGCCGGTTTATTAGCAAAGATGATCTGCGGAACATCATTCCTGACAGGAACCGATCCGCTAACTTTAAACTGATCCGAGATGGCCATGGCGGCTTCGAGACGGTCGAGGGCGATGCTCTTTACCTTCTTTTTTGCAGTCACCTGCAAAATGGAGAGGAAGTTCGGTGCCTGATCGGCCGCGGATGGAAACTTTACATCGGTAACCTGCAGACCTTCCAGGTTGGCGATCCGTTCGGACTTGTCAACAAGTGTCCGCGCGGTGAAGGAAATAACCCCGTAAACCGGCTCATCTTGAGCGGTTGGCTTGACCGCCGCGGCAGAGTGGGCCTTGAGGTTAAAACCGTCCCAGGCGTCGATCTGGGGCTCGTAGATTATGCCCGTCACCCGTTGGTTGGAGAGTTCCCGCGGCCATCCATCATCAACGGGAGGTTTATCTGCGGCAAAGGCATTTACGATGGGTATAAGCACTACGGCCAGAAGAATAAATAATATTTTCCTGAAGTAACGTATCATGATGGTATTCCTTGCTCTATTCCTGCTGATGGTTGCCTCTGGCGAAAAGCGACATTTTCGGTTATGAGCGGAAATATCCTCACAAATCCCTATTTTATATTATACCGCGAATTGGTTCGTATCGCAAAGCTAACGCGTGAATTAACCCCACACTACCCGCTCATAGCACCCCACTAACCTACCATAACGAGCGAATGAAAATACGGAATCAACACAGTGTCTAAAGTGTTTGAGGAACTAGATCAAACCTGGCACATTAATCTGGAGCAGGTCACAACCTCCTACATCTGCTTGGAGTAGTCGACCCGACATAACCGCTTCCGACAATGCCGATTTTCATAAAAGCACCTCCGTGTGATCCATATACCCTCCACCACATCGCCGAACTTTCGGCCAGTTCAGCTCACAATAATTCACCGCATTTCGCCAGTTCGTGCCAGCCATGGTTTCGATGAAGTTTCCCCTGTTTTCGTCCGATTCTTCAACGGAGTTCAGTTGAAATAATAGATTCAGTCTGGCAAAATACAACTAACATGTTATTATTTTGACAATATCTTGTAGTTATTGTGAGGCTGCAGACTCTCTAAAAATATGTCGATTGCTTCCAGCCCCCGTTTGTTCCATTCTCCTATTTCGTCCCGGACACTGGCGAGGGCTACCCCTAGTGTCCTGCCGAACAGTACAATATCCTAATCTGCAATATTATTTCTGACCCCGCAGGAAAACCCCTGTCCCAATATCCCCGACCCTGTTGGCAACAATCTGAAATCATGAAACTATTTGTCTGTCGTGATGCCGGTGTTTTTCGGTACGCCTGATGCTACTGGTGAACTGATAACGACTGCCTGCGCACCCAAGTGTACCTTGTGCCCCGACAGGTCATTGCAATATTGGGACGGCAGTTCCCGTCCACAACAAACGGATCATAGCTGCATGGAGAGGGGTTATGGAAATCAACGGCAGAGGTTTGGCACGTGGATGTCTCTTGGCAATGGCGGCGGTACTGCTGTTTGCGCAGCTATCCTTCGGTGCCCGGGAAAACGACGAGTGTCTTCAATGTCACGGCAAACAAACCATCAGCAGACGGGGAGGCGTTCACCTCTATATCGATCCGCTCCAATTCGCCGACACCACCCATAATGTCGTCGGCTGCACCTCGTGCCACGGCTCGGTGACCGACAAGCATCCCTATGACGGCACCAAACCCTCCCACGCCACCTGCAAGGAATGCCACGCCGCGGTTGCACAGGAGTATGCCCAAAGCCTGCACGCCAGGAACGCCGCCTGCGCCGATTGCCACAATCCGCACCAGGCGCGCAAACCGGCCTATGTATCGGGCGTGGCGATAAACGCCATTTGTTCCCGCTGCCACATTGCGTCGGCGACCATGAAAAGCCACCAGAAATGGCTTCCCCAGGCGGGATTGCACCTGGATAGCCTGCCGTGCATCACGTGCCACACCGGGTCAAAGGATTATTACATCAACCTGTTCGTGGAAAAGGAGGACCAGAAGGGGGGCTTCAATCTGGCGACCTACGACGAACTGACGCGGCTGACCGGCGAGAACGGCGTTTCATCCCTGATAGATACCAACGGCGACAGCCGCATCTCGTTGAAGGAGTTGCGGAGGTTCAACAAAAAGTCCCGTGACTACGGGGTCCGCCTGCGGGGCATGATGATGCCGGAGGTGATGACCCACAGCTACCAGATCCTGGACAACCGTTGGGATTGCACCTTCTGCCACGTCTTCGGGGCACAGGCCCTGCAGACCAGCTTTGTGTCCTTTCCCACCAAGAGCGGGGCCTACAGCCCGATGCCCGTTGAAAAGGGGGCGGTCCTGGATGTCCTCTACGGCACCCCCGATTTCTACATGACCGGTGCGGCCCGCAGCATGCTGTTCAGCATCATCGGCGGCCTCATCATCGCCTGCGGGATCGTCATTCCGCTTGGCCACGGGTTCGTGCGCTTCCTGACCCGCAGGAGGAGGGAACACGGCCACCACGATCCCGCCCATGAGGTCATCGTCTACCTGCAACCCACCCCGGTCAGGATCTGGCACTGGATCCACGCCCTCAGCATCGTGACCTTGTGCGTCACCGGCATCCAGATCAGGTTCCCCGATGCGGTCAACCTGTTCGGCAGCTACCGGGCGGCGGTGTGCCTGCACAATGCGGCCGGGATCGTGGTGGGACTCTCCATGGTGTACTGGGTTCTCTATTATATCGTCATCTCCCACACCATCGGCAGGATCTACTTCCCCACCGGAGAGGATGTGAAGCATGGGCTTGTACGGCAGGCGGTCTTTTATGCCTTCAACTACTTCCGGGGCAAGCCGAACCCCTTCCATGCAACACCGGAGAACAAGTTCAACGCGCTCCAGAAGATGGCCTATCTCGCAATCATGTTTGTCTTCATGCCGCTGGTGATCGTCACCGGCGTCCTGCTGCTCGATATCCAGCCGTTGCGCAGGATGATGTTCATGTTGGGGGGCATCAAGCTGATCGACGGGCTTCATTTCTTTGCCGCCTGTTGTCTGTGCGCCTTTGCCTTCTTCCATTTCTACCTGACGACCCTCGGCCCCACCCCGTTCTCCGAGATCAGGACCATGTGGACCGGGTGGGAGAAGGAGGAGGAACCGGAGGAGGAGCCAGAACCGACGATCGACTAGTGTGCTGTTGGAGGGAGAGTAGGGGGGCTGTCCGGACCGGTCCCTATCCGGCCCGGTCAAGATGCTGAGAGAGGATCATAACGTCATGCGGATATTCCTGTTTGCACGGGATGGGGTCGGTGATCACATCCATGATGCCGTGATGCAGGCCGTGCCTGAAACTGAAGTGGTTTGCACCATGGACGACCTGGTCGGCCGGTTAAGGCACCCATCCGGGGAAACGGTGATTGCGGTGCTGATTGCAGGCTCCGGAAGCGACCTTGCCGGCCTGCGGCAGATGAAATGGCTGCTGCATGATGTCCGCACCCTCCTGATCCTGCCGGACCGGGGGGTGGAGACCGTGTCTACCGGGCACTATCTCCATCCTCGATTTCTGGGGTGTTTGGATGATGACGGGGGAGAGATCGCCGCGGTGCTGTGTAATATGTTGGGCCGGCCGGCTCTGGACAAACCGAGTGGAGAGGGATAAGTTACCCGAAGGGGAGTTGATATGGAACAGGATATCCTTAACACGGTATTCGAGGCGGAGCGGAAGATCCGGGAGATGGCCGCTGCCGAGCAGCAACAGGCGGACGGGCATCTGGCCTAATTTCAGGAGCGATACCACCAAAATTCATACGTGCCATCAAGGAAAGGAGGCATTATGAGCAAGTCAGATGCGTTTAACTCGATCAGCCGGAAACTTGGCGGGGTTTCCCGGAGGGATTTCCTGAAATTCTGCTCTGTCATGGCCGTTGGAATGGGCCTCCCGCTCAGCGCGGGGGCAAGGATCGCCGAGGCCATCGCCAATCCCAAGCGCCCTCCGGTGATCTGGCTTTCTTTCCAGGAATGCACAGGATGCCTTGAATCCCTGCTGCGCTCAAATCATCCTACCCTTGAGCACCTCATCCTCGATCTCATCTCGCTGGATTATTCCGAAACCCTGAGCGCCGCGGCGGGTCATCAGGCAGAGGCGGCGAAGGCGAGATCGATCCAGGAGAACAAGGGCAAATTCATTCTGGTGGTGGACGGAGCCATCCCCACCAAGGACCAGGGAATCTACTGCAAGATCGCCGGAAGGACCGCCCTGGATATCCTGAACGAAACAGCCCCCTATGCCGCTGCCATAGTGGCCATGGGATCGTGCGCCTCATGGGGCGGGGTCGCCGCCGCGTGGCCGAATCCCACAGGGGCCAGGGGCGTGTCGGGAATTCTCCCCAACAGAACGGTCGTTACGATCCCCGGCTGCCCGCCGAACCCCTATAACCTGCTTTCGACCATCCTGTATTACGTCACGTTCAACAAGCTTCCGGAACTCGACCCGCAAGGGAGGCCCAAATTCGCATTCAGCCGCCTCATCCACGAGAACTGCGAGAGAAGGCCCCATTTCGACGCAGGAAGGTTTGCGGAGCAATTCGGCGACGGGATGCACCGGAAAGGCGCCTGCCTTTTCAAACTCGGCTGCAAGGGACCCGAGACATACGCCAACTGCCCGACGGTACTTTTCGGCGATACCGGCGCCGGCACATGGCCCGTGGGTGTGGGGCATCCCTGCTTCGGCTGCGCCGAAATAGGGGTGGGCTTCTCCACCCCGCTCTACCAATTGGCAACCCTGAATAATCTGACCCCGCCCGTATTCTTCGGCGAGGCGTTCCCGAACAAACAGGGCATATCACCCGGCATCAAGACCTTTGCGGCCGGGACAGCCGGTCTTGTGGTCGGAGCCGCCGGCGCGGCGGTGCTGACCGGACTCGGCGCCAAGAAAGGCGTCAACCTGGACCAGCCCCACGGGCGGGATGAGAAGAACGCCCGGGACAAGGAGGAGTAGCCATGGCGATCAGCAGACGGGGATTTCTCAAAGGCGTCGCCGGCGGAGGCGGGCTGCTCCTGGTTTCCGGCGTTCCAATCGCTAACGCGCGCATGTCAACAGAGCTCCCTCCCCAAGCGGTGGGGCTCCTCTATGACGCAACGCTCTGTATCGGCTGCAAATCCTGCATGGTCAACTGCAAGACGCAAAACAGCGTGCCGGGTGGAGCGCTCTACAAGAAGGGGATGACGGCCCCCCCTTACGAGGACAAGGGCCCTAAGGGCGATGAGGGGATTTGGGATGCGCCGCAAGAGCTGTCGGGGAAGACGCTCAATATAATCAAGGTCTACAAGAACGGCACGGCAGAGACGAAGGACACGGCCGTGAACGGCTACTCATTCTTCAAGCAGCAGTGCCTCCACTGCATTACCCCGGCATGCGCCTCGGTCTGCCCGGCCGGCGCGTTCAGGAAGGACCCCGGGAACGGCTCCGTCTACTACCTTGCCGATAGGTGCATCGGCTGCCGCTACTGCCAGCTCGCCTGCCCGTTCGGGGTGCCCCGCTATGAATGGGACTCGGCCTGGCCGGAGGTCAGGAAGTGCCAGTTGTGCCGGCACCGCTACGCCGAGGGGAAGTACGCGGCCTGCGCAGAGTCCTGCCCTACCGGGGCGACCATCTTCGGCAAGGTCGTGGACCTGCGCAACGAGGCCCGGTACCGGCTCACCCTGACACCGGGGACAGTGTACGACTTCCCGGTAAAGACCGTCGACTCGACGGAAAAGTCTCGCCGGCCGGTTGCCCGGTATGCCGGAGGCACCTACGGCCTGGTCGAGGCGGGGGGGACCCAGAACATCATGCTCTCGGGGGTGTCGTTCGAACTGCTCGGGTTCAGGAAAAATATCCCCAATTCCGACCTTCCTCAGCTCACCTGGCACTATATACGCAAGATTTTGTGGGTTTTCGCGGGGGTTTTCGCGGGAGGGACTGCCATCTACGAATTTACTCATCGCCAGGAAAAGGAGGGGAGCCATGATTGATACGACCAAGTATGTTGGTACATGGCTGGGGGGCGTCATCAACAGGTTCATGGCTGATGAATACAGGCTCTCCGACATTGATGCGACCAGGTATGTCGGCCCGAAGTTGGGTGGCGTCATCAACAAGCTCCTGGATGATGCACCCAGCAAGGACCTCAGAATAAAGATGGTCACACCGTTCACCCTGGTGCTGGTCGCCCTCATGGGCCTTGCGGCGGTCGTTGCTGTGTACCGGCTGGTGTTCGGCATCGGGGCCGCATCCAATCTGAACGACCTCTGGCCGTGGGGGCTGTGGATCGGTTACGACGTCCTGGGCGGGGTGGCCATGGCGGCCGGAGCGTTCCTGATCGCCGGGGCGGTCTACATCCTGAACTGGAAAAAGTACAAGTGCATTGCCCGGGCCGCGATCCTGAACGCCTTTTTCGGCTACCTGCTGGCAGCCATCTCNNTCAACTCGGTCATGTTCATCGTCGCCCTGCACCTCGTGCTCTACCTCTGCACCCTGGGCACGGAATCGAGCCCCATGGTATTTGAGAAACTCGGCTGGCTGCGCGCTCTGAACGCCGTCAGCCGCATCATGGTGGGGGCCGTGATGTTCGGCGTGGCGCTGTCGTTGCTCCACCAGTCCTCCCTGGGGGCGAACTACCTGATCGTGCCGGGCAAGCTGTCCCCGATCTGGTACAGCCCCCTGCTCCCCTATCATTTCCTCATATCGGCGATCATGCTGGGGCTGGCCATAGTCAGTTTCGAGTCCCTGCTTACCGGCAAGGTGTTCAACCACAAGCCTCCCCGTGATGTGGTCGAAGGGTTGGCCCGGGGGACAATGATCGTCGGTTCCGTGTACCTCGTCATGAAGATCTGGCACCTGGTGACCGGCCCGGGCATGGGGGCGGTGCTGGACGGGAGCTTCCTGGGGAATCTCTATCTGATCGAGATGACGGTGGGGGTGATACTGCCGCTTGCCCTGCTCTCCCTGCGCTCCGTCAGGACCAGCCTGGAACGCATCTTTGTGGTCGATATCCTGGTGATACTCGGGGTGCTGATGAACCGGATGAATGTGGCCGTCTTTGGTGTTTCCGAATATGCGACCCGATCAGGCGGCGATTACTTCCCTGCGTTAATGGAGTTTTCGATAAGCTTGGGGTTGACCGCCTTTGCGATCCTGGGGTTCAAGTTTTGCGCCAAATATCTGCCCCTGTTCCCCGAGTCGCATCATTAAACATGAGAAGGCACTTATCAGAATGAACCATACACTCATCGGATTCGAACGGAGGAAGATATGGCAAAGCGAATCAGCATTGATCCGGTCACGAGGATAGAAGGCCACCTGAGGATAGACTGTGAGCTGGACAACGGCCGAGTGAGCAAGGCATGGTCATCGGGCCAGATGTGGCGCGGAATAGAGCTGATCCTGAAAGACAGGGACCCGCGCGAGGCCTGGCTGTATACCCAGAGGATATGCGGGGTCTGTACCACCGTCCACGCCATAGCCTCGGTCAGGTCGGTGGAGAATGCGCTGAAAATGGAAATACCCCTGAACGCGCAATACATCAGGAACATCCTGATGGCCGCGCACGCCGTTCAGGACCATATCGTGCATTTCTACCATCTTTCGGCCCTGGACTGGGTGGACGTCACATCCGCCCTGAAAGCTGACCCGAAGAAGACGGCCATGCTGGCCCAAAACACGTCCAGTTGGCACATGAACAGCCAACAGGTCTTCACCGAGACGCAGAACAGGCTGAAAGGCTTCGTGGGGAGCGGCCAGTTGGGGATATTCACCAACGGGTATTGGGGACACCCGGCCATGAAGCTTTCGCCGGAATTGAACCTACTCGCCACGACCCATTACCTGCAGGCGCTTGAGGTCCAGCGCAAGGCGAACATGATCGTGTCCATACTGGGGGGAAAAACGCCCCACATCCAGAACCTGGCCGTGGGCGGCGTGGCAAATCCCATCAATACGGACAGTCCCTCCACCCTTACGATGGAACGGCTTTTTTACGTCAAAACCCTTATCGACGAGCTCGGCGACTTCGTGAATAACGTCTATTTCCAGGATGTGTGCACCATCGGCGCGTGTTACAAGGAGTGGACCGCATACGGGGCCGGGGTCACCAATTACCTGTCGGTGCCGGAATTCCCGATGGATACGAAGGGAACCGTTTTTGAGCACCCCGGCGGGTTTATCCCCGATGGCGACATAAGCAGATTCCGCCCTATAACCGGCTTTGAGGACGACTTCATCATTAAAGGGGTGCAGGAGAGTATCAAGCATTCCTGGTACGACGGCAGTTGGACCCGCCATCCCTGGGAAGAGGACACGGCGCCCCACTATACGGAGTTCCAGGACGACGGCAAATACTCATGGGTCAAAGCCCCCACGTTTAACGGCAAGCCCGCCCAGGTCGGCCCTCTTGCCAATGTCCTCTGCATGTACGCCGCGGGAGACGCGCACACCAGGAGGTACACGGACAAGGCCCTTGACACCATAAGCGGCATGGCGGGCGAGAAGGTGCCCATTGCAGCGCTCCATTCAACCATCGGCCGGCACGCGGCCAGGGCAGTACGCGCGGCGGTTCTGTACGAAACCTTGCAGAAACAGTGGCAGGCCCTGATGGACAATATCGGGAAGGGAGATACCTGGACCTTCAACAAACCGGAATTCCCGAATGGCGAGATTAAAGGGGTCGGGCTGCACGAGGCCCCGAGGGGGGTGCTTTCCCACTGGATAGTGATAAAAGGCGGCAAGATAAAAAATTACCAGGCCGTGGTCCCCTCCACCTGGAACTCGGGACCACGAAACGCTCAGGATGCACCCGGCCCGTACGAGGCGTCCCTGGTGGGCACCCCGGTGGCCGATGCGGAAAAACCGCTTGAGGTGTTGAGGACGGTGCATTCCTTCGACCCCTGCCTGGCCTGCGCCATACACATGGTGGATACGGAAAACAAAGAAATCGTGAAGGTCAGGGCGCTTTAGCAGATTAGAGAATGGAGGTTCGGCTGTGAATATCCTTGTACTTGGCATCGGCAACCTGCTCCTTCAGGACGAGGGAGCAGGTGTGAGGGCCGTGGAAGAATTCGAAAGGAGGTACGCGATCCCTGATGGGGTCGAACTCCTTGACGGCGGCACAAGCGGCATCGAGCTCCTGCAGTACATCCAGGGAAAGGATTGCCTCATCCTCCTTGACGTGGTGAAGAGCGGAAATCCGCCCGGCACTTTTATCAGGTTGGACGGGGAGAACGTGCCGGCCCTGTTTCAAAAGAAGATCTCGCCACATCAGCTCGGACTCTCGGACCTTCTCGCCACCGCTCAACTGATCGACAGGATGCCCAAACGGGTGGTGCTTTTCGGCATTGAACCAAAATCGATAGAAACCGGGCTTGAGATGTCCGAGGAGGTTGGCGGTGCTATCGGGCGGTTGGCAGATATGGTTGCCCTTGAATTGGCCTCCCTTGGGCTGGACGTAACGCCGAAATCGGGTGAGATTGTTTAAATCCCCGGGCTATCAGATTGTTTACGGCGCTTTGCTCAGCAGATACTTCCCCAGAGGATCGAAGCCATGCAGATACTCCTGTTCGCACGAGATGGGGTCGGTGATCATATCCGGGATGCCGTAATACGGACCATTCCTGAAACCGAAGTATGCAGTGCCATGGGCAGCCTGGTCAGCAGGATCATGAACCCGTCCAGGGGGCCTGTGGTCGCCGTGCTGATAGCCGGTTCCAGGAGCGAGTTTGCGGAAATACAATTGATGAAATGGCTGCTGCGCGATATCTGCACCGTCCTGATCCTGCCCGACCGGGATGCGGATACCGTTTCAGCGGGCTACGACCTACACCCGCGTTTTATGAGGTGCTTGGATGATGACGGGGAGGAGATCGCCGCAGTGTTGTGTAATATGCTGTGCCGGCCGGCTCCAGACCAAACCGCGTGGAGGGGGATGAGTTACCCGAAGTGGAGTTGATATGGAACAGGATATCCTGAACACGGTATTCGATGCGGAGCGGGAGATCCGGGAGATGGTCGCTGCCGAGCAGCAGCGGACGGACGGGAATCTGGCCGAGCTGTGCAGGGAATGCGCTGACATGGCGGCACAGGAAGAGAAGCGGCTAAAGGGAGAGCTTGCCGCTGCGGTGGCGGCGGTGGGGACAGGGGAGGCGCGCAGGCGGGCCGCAGCCCTCCTGGCGGAGGCCGAGGAGCGGGCGAAACGGCTGGCCGGGCTTGAGGACGACCTGCTGAAGGGGTTCCTGCAACAAAAGATCAGGTCCATACTACCGGGTGAATAACATGATCGTCGCCATGTCCAAGGTTGAGATCATCGGGCCGATGGAACTCCTGCTCCAGGTGCTTGACCAGGTCCGCAGCCTGGGAGTGTTCCAGGTCGAAGAAGAGATGCGCGGCTTTGTTGACAAGGAAGATGAAAAGGCGTTCCAGCCGGTCCGTCTGGACAAAAAGACCCTGACGGAACGGCTGTACTTCGAGGATCTGCTCGCGCGGATCGATCAGCTTGCGGCCTTCCTGCCGAAGCTGTTCCTGCGGTGCAGCTACCTTGAACCGCAGAGTGTGGTGGCGACCGTGGCCGACGTGGTGGACAAGCATACGGCCCTGTGCGGCGGGCTCTGCCGCCGTCGGGATGCCTTGGGGGGCGAGCGGGAGGAATTGCTTCGGCAGACCGCCTTTCTCGATGCCCTGGAACCGCTCTTCAGGACGGCCGGCGAGGGGATGGGGCTCGATTTCATCGGGGTGTCCCTGAAGAGCAGCGAGGCCGTTGACCCTCTCTATCGGCTGATCTCCCGCCTGACGGAGGGCGCGTTTGCCTTTGTCACTGCAAACGGCCCGGGAGGGACGGTCATCGTGCTGATCACCGTGCCGGTCGGCCTGGCGGGGCAGGTGCGGGACGTGCTGAATGTGGAACGCATACCGGAACTCGTTTTTCCGGCCTCCATTGGCCAGCTTCCGTTCCCGGACAAGGTGAGAAAGGCGCGCCAGCGGCTCACCGACATCTCCGCCGAACTTGGCAGCATCAACGTCGAGTTGCAACGGTTCGCCGCCCGCTGGGGGCCGACCTATCACTGCGTGCGGGAATGGGTGCAGGACCGCCTGGCCCTCCTCACGACCACCGTGGCCATACACAAGACCGACCTCTGCTTCTTCATCCACGGCTGGATGCCTTCCCCGGACGTGGAAAGGCTCCGGGCCGTGCTGAACGGACAGTTCCTCGGCAGGGTGGTGGTGGAGGAACAGGAAGCCTTGGAGGAAGAGATGGATGCCATCCCCATCGCCATCAGGAATCCCCCTTATTTCCGCCCCTTCGAGCTGTTCACGCGCATCCTGCCGCTTCCCTCCTACCGTTCCTACGACCCGACCCCTTTCATCGGCATCTTCTTCCCGATCTTCTTCGGCATGATTCTGGGGGATGTTGGGTACGGACTGCTTCTCCTTGCCGGCGCCCTGGTCATGCTGAAGCTGTTCAGCACTCGGAGGAACCTGCACGATGCCGCTCTGATCCTGCTGGTTTCCTCCTGTTATGCCATTGTGTTCGGTTTTCTGTACGGCGAATGCTTCGGCGGGTCTGCCGGGGGGTGGCGGCTTCTGGAACAGACCTGCGTCATCGAACGGAGCCGTTCGATCATGCCGATGCTGGCATTCTCCCTTTCCATCGGCGTCGTACACATCACCCTCGGCCTGGCCCTTGGCCTCTGGTCGGCCCTGAGGAGGAAGGCGGTCAGGGAGACCCTGGCAAAGCTCGTGAACATCCTGCTCTTGCTCTGTCTCACGGCCCTGGCCGCATCGCTGTTCAGGCCGTTTCCGCCTCCGGTCAGGATGACCCTCAATGTTGCTGTCCTGGCGGCCATTCCGCTCATGCTCCTGACAGGCGGGCTCCTGGCGCCGCTGGAGATCATGAAGAACATCGGCAACATCATCTCCTATGCCCGTATCATGGCCATCGGGCTGGCATCGGTGATGATCGCCCAGGTGGCGAACCGTTTCGCGGGGCTGACCGGGGATATCTTGACCGGCGCCGTGGCCGCAGGCCTGATCCACCTGGTCAACATCGCCCTGGGGCTCTTCTCTCCGACCATCCATGCCCTGCGGCTTCATTACGTGGAGTTTTTCGACAAGTTCATCGTCTACGGCGGCCGGAGGTTCGAGCCGTTCAAAAAAACGTCCTGATAGCCGCTACCTGGGGCCACAGGCGGGTTGCCGCGTCGAAAGGGGGAAAGGAAATGGAAAAGGTATTGCTCGGTTTTGCCGCTGCCCTTGCCATCGGGTTGAGCGCCCTAGCCACCGCATTGGCTCAGTCCAGGATCGGGTCGGCCGGTGCGGGCACTTTGGCCGAAAAGCCAGAGCTTACGGGAACAATCATCATCCTGCTGGCCATCCCTGAAACCATGGTCATACTGGGGTTCGTGGTGGCAGCCATGATTCTCTATCTCTAGGAGGTAAACCCCATGGGATACCATGAACTCATCGCCTCTTTGCGGCGGGAAGGGGAGGAAAAGGCGGACGGGATCCGCCGGACGGCCGCAGCGGAGGCCGACCGGGTCAAGGGGGAGGCCGCTGTTGAGATGCAGTCGCTGCGGGACAGCTACGCCAGGCTCAGGGCCGAGGCCGTTGCCGCCGAGGAGGGGAGGCTGATGGCAGACAGCCGGCGCCAGGCAGAACGGATCAGGCTTCATGCCGAGGCGGCCCTGGTGGAGCGGCTGTATGACGTGGCGCGGGCCTCCCTGGCTGAACTGCGGGATGAACGCTATGACGAGCAGTTCGCCCGCCTGGTCGGGGAACTGCTCCCCTGCGCCTGGGAGACCGTCCGGGTCAATCCGGTTGATGCGGCACTGGCCCAGAGACACTTTCCCGGCGCCCGCATAGAGCAGGACAGCGCCATCTCCGGCGGGGTGCGGGTGTCGGGAGATGGGGGACGGCTCACCAACGACAACACCTTTGAAAAACGGCTGGAGCGCTGTTGGCCCGAACTTGCACCCGACGTGACGGCTACGGTTCTGCGCCTGGTGTAACCAATGGGACTCCTGACCGAGCATGAGGGGAGCGGTGTGCCGCTCCCCTACCTCCTGGCGCGCATCGCGGGCCGCCGAGCCTACCTGGTAACAGACTGGCCCCAGGTGCTAGCAGCGGCTGAACCGCAGGCCGACCTCCCTCCCTCCCCCTATCGCTTGGCCCTGGAAGGGGGGGCGGAGGCGGGGCTCCGGAGCGGCCTCCAGCGTGAGTTCGCCTGGGTCCACCAGCAGATGGGGCGCGGCCTGCAGACGATCTTTGAGCCGTTTTTCCTCCCCTTGGAACTGCGCACCCTCTTCATGGCCCTGCGCCTGCGCTCCAGAGGAGAGGAGGGGCACACCCTGGCGGGTGTCCTCCGTTTCAGCCTGCTCTGCGGCCCGGTGAAAAGGCTCCTCCTGGAGGGGACGGACCTGCCGGCCATCCTGGCCGGGGTGGGCGCGAACGTGGATTTCTGGCCGGGTGCGGGGCGGGCCTTGCCGGGAATTCTTCAACAGCAGGGTTTGGTGGGGTGCGAGGAACGACTGGTGAACGCCTGCCTGGAACACGCGGCCCGCAGCCGCCTCCACCCTGCCGTTGTTCCGTTTGTGACCCGGCTTATCGACATGGAGAACATCTGCGCCCTCGCCAAACTTTTACGCTGGAGGATGGCCGAGCATGGCTTCATCGAAGGGGGGAGTATCCGAGGGGCGCTCCTGCGGGAGGCGGCCCGGGACCTGGTGGGGGGTAAGGCGCGACGCCTCATCGGCCGCGTGCTGGGGGTGGAGGCGGACCCCGCCTCGGCCGGGCTGGTTCCGCTCATGGCGGCCCGGCTAGGCAGGATCCTGCGCCGGCAGGGGCGGGAACCCGACGGGATCGGCCTGATCCTCGATTACCTCTGGCGGCGCCTGACCGAGACGCGCAACCTGTCCCTGCTGCTGCACGGCGCGGACCTGGACCGGGAGACCCTGGAGAGGGAGATGGTGTCGTGAAGCGGATCGTTTTCATCACCCTCGGGGATGCCCGGCCCGGCTTTGCCCTGGCCGGGTTCCAACAGCACACGTCCACCATCGCCGGGGTCGAGGAGGCCCTCCACGAGGTGCTGGCCGACCCGGAGACCAGGGTGGCGGTGGTGGACGAACGGTTGCTGGCGGGCTTGACCGAGGAGCGTTTCAAGGAGATGGGCGCCCGGTGGCCCGGGGTGCTGGTCGTCCTGCCAGCGCCTGAGCAAAGGGGTGCGGAAAGCGGAGAGGACTACGCCTTGCGCATCATCAGGAAGGCCATCGGCTATCACGTGCGTTTGTAAATTTGAAAGGACCTTGTCATGGACGGGATCATCACCTGCATATCCGGCTCTACGGTGACCGTTGCCATCAGCGGCGCGAAGATGTGCGACATGGTCCTGGTCGGCCATGCCGGGCTGATCGGCGAGGTGGTGCGGCTGGAGGAGGAAAAGGCGATTGTCCAGGTCTACGAGAACACCCTGGGGCTGGGGATCGGGGAGCCGGTCGCGGGGACCGGGAAGCAGCTTACCGTCTCCCTCGGGCCGGGGCTGGTCTCGAACATGTACGACGGGTTGCAGCGGCCCCTGGAAAGGGTGCGCGCCGCTGTGGGCCCATTTATCCGGACCTGCCGGGACATTCCTCCCCTGGACACCGGAGCCGAATGGAACTTCGAGCCAGACAGGAAAGCAGGGGACGAGGTGAAGGCCGGCGATGTGATCGGCCGCATCAGGGAAGGGGCGTTTGTCCATCTGGTGACCGCCCCGTGCGCCGGCAGGCTGGAGCAGGTGCAGTCGGGGGCCTGCACACTGGCTGAGCCGGTGGCGCGCTACACGGACGGCAGCGGGGTATTCGCCCAACAGGAATGGCCGGTGCGACGGCCGCGCCCCTTCCGGCGCAAGCTCCCCCCTGTGCTGCCGCTTGTCACCGGCCAGCGGGTCATTGACTTCCTCTTCCCCCTGGTGCGGGGCGGCACCGCCATCTTTCCGGGGGGCTTCGGTACCGGCAAGACCATCCTTGAACAGACCATCGCCAAGTTCGCTGACGCGGACCTGGTGGTGTATGTGGGGTGCGGCGAGCGGGGCAACGAGATGGCCGAACTGTTGGAGGAGTTCCGCAGCCTGAGAGATCAGCGAAGCAGCGCCTCGCTCCTGGCGCGCACCATCGTGGTGGTAAACACCTCCAACATGCCGGTGGCCGCCCGTGAGGCGTCCATCTACACGGCCGTCACCATGGCGGAATATTACCGGGACATGGGGCTGCACGTGCTGCTCCTGGCCGACAGCATTTCCCGCTGGGGGGAGGCCTTGCGGGAGATCTCCTCATCCCTGGAGGAGATGCCTGGGGAGGAGGGGTATCCCACCTACCTTTCGTCCCGGCTGGCTGCCTTTTTCGAGCGCGCCGGGACGGTGGAGACCCTGGGCGGCGCCATCGGCTCCCTCACCATGATCCTCTCCGTCTCCCCGCCGGGGGGCGACTTCTCCGAGCCGGTCACTCAGGCCTGCCTCCGCACTACTGGCGTGTTCCTGATGCTGGACACCACCCTGGCCCACAGCCGTCATTACCCGGCCATCAACTGGTCCCAGAGCTATTCCCTGTACGCAGCGGGGGTGACGGGCCACTTCATTGCCCACGTGTCGCCTGCCTGGGGTGAGATGCAGCAGCGCTGCAGGGAGCTGTTGCAGCGGGAGGCCACCCTGCGGGAGGTGGCGGAGATCGTGGGAGCCGAGGGGTTGCAGGATGCTGATAGGCTCCTGATGATGACCACGGAACGGATCCGGAGCGAGTTCCTGCGCCAGAACGCTTATAGCGACGATGCCTTTAGCTCCCCCGAGCAGACGGCGGCGCGCATGGGCGCCATCCTGGGGTCCCACGACCGGGCCGAGGCCGGCCTCAAGCAGGGGCTTTCCTTGGATGAGGCGCTGGAGGGCGGGCGTGATGCGTCATGACCTGATACTGTTCAACACGAGGTGTCTATGAGGCTGTGCGAACACCGATACCGCACCGTTTCTTCGGTTGGCGGGCCGCTTATGTTCGTGGAGGGGGTCTTCAGCGTCCGCATGGGCGAGATGGTGAGGATCATCTACCCCGACGGCACGGCCGTGGCCGGCGAGGTGTTGAAGATCTCCGGCCGGACTGTGTTGATCCAGGTGTTCGGGGAGACCGCCGGCATCGACCTGGGGGCCAAGGTCATCTTCAGCGATACGGTCCGCCGGGCCCCCCTTGCCCGCTCCATGGTTGGGAGGGTCTTCAACGGCTCGTTCGAGCCCATCGATGGCCTTCCTCCGTTTATCCCCGAACAGTGGGGCGAGGTGAACGGCCTCCCCATCAACCCCACGGCCCGGGCCTGCCCCGAGGAGTTCATCGAGACCGGATTTACCGCCATCGATACCCTCAACACCTTGGTCAAGGGGCAGAAGCTGCCGATCTTCTCCTGCGCCGGGCTCCCCTCCCGGGAGGTGGCGGCGGGCATCCTGCGCAATGCGCGCCTTGCGGGGGGAGGCGAGTTCGTGGTGGTGTTCGTGGCGCTGGGGCTGACCCATCACGACTACTCCTTTTATATGGACACGCTCCAGGAGATGGGGACCGGGTTCGTGGCTTTTGTGAACCGGGCCGACGAGCCGGTGGTGGAGCGGCTCCTGGCGCCTCGTTTCGGCCTTACCTGCGCCGAGTACCTGGCCTTTGTCTGCGCCATGGACATGCTGGTGGTGGTGACCGACATCACCAACTACTGCGACGCCCTGCGGGAGGTCTCCACCGCCCGGGAGGAACTTCCCGGCCGGCGGGGCTACCCCGGCTACATGTACTCTGACCTGGCCTCGCTCTACGAACGGGCCGGGCGGATCCAGGGGTCTGCCGGGTCGGTCACCATGTTGCCGGTGGTGACCATGCCCGAGGACGACATCACCCATCCCATCCCGGACCTGACCGGCTACATCACCGAGGGGCAGATCGTGCTGTCCAGGGAGTTGCATCAGCGGGGGGTGTTTCCGCCGATTGACGTGCTGCCCAGCCTTTCACGGCTCATGCAGCATGGCATCGGCGCCGGCCATACCCGGGAAGACCACCGTCGGATCGCCGACGCCCTGTACCGGCACTATGCCAAGGGGCGCTATGCCCGCGGCCTGGAGGCGGTGGTGGGACGGGAGGGGATGATGGAATCCGACCGGGTGATGCTGGATTTTTCGGACGCCTTCGAAGCGGAGGTCATCGGCCAGGGTACGGCCCGGCGGGAGATCGGCGCGAGCCTCGATGCCGGCATGGCCCTGTTGCGGCGGTTTTCCCTGGAGGCCACATGATTCATCCCACCCGGACCAACCTGCTGCTGCTCAAGGAAAAGGCCCGCTCGGTGACCGGGAGCATCGGTATCCTCACGGCCCGCCGCCTGGCCCTGATCAGGGAGATCCTGGCCATCTCCACACCCTTTCTCCAATCGCGGGCAGAGGTCAAGAAGGCCTACACCAAGGCGCTGACCGAGATGGCCCTGACGAGCGGCATCGAAGGTGATGATTTTGTCGGGTCGTTGCCCATGGAGACTGCACGCGATGTGGGTGTGGAGGTGGTGGAACGGAACGTCATGGGGCTCCGCTACCGGGAGATATGGATTCAGGGTGAGGTGCGCCGGCCCCCCGACGAACGGGGCTATGATTGCCGCTTCACCACGCCGCACCTGGAGGAGGCCATCGGCCTCTTCGAGGACATTGTGACGCAGATGCTGGAGATTGCCGCCTTTGAAGTCAGGATGAAAAGGCTGGGAGAGGAGGTCGTGCGGGTGACGCGGCGGATCAGGGTGCTGGAGGAGCGGGTGCTGCCCAGCTTGAGGAGCAAGATCAGGGATATCGCCCACTATATCGGCGAGCGGGAGCGGGAATCCTTCTACCGGCTGAAACGGTTCAAGGAGATGAGAAAAGCTTGAGCCGGTTCGATGAATGATGGGACTAAGCAAGCATCAGCCGAGCTTGTGAATCGCCATTGCCATGCTACAATTTTATTGTAGGAAAACAAATTCGTGGATACGGAGGTCGCCATGCCGGAAAAACTCTTGATACCGTCCGTCGAGATAAGGCTCGGCTCCCTGCTGGAATTCA
>PLYK01000115.1 GCA_003151775.1 Geobacter sp.
GACAAAACTTATCATGGATGTCCCTAATATTTCCTTAGTGAATATCCAGCCAAAAGTTTCAGGTAGGTGAAGCGATCCTAGTCATCAAAAAAGACGATCGAGCGGTTATTGCCGCGTTGCGTGATGTGATGAAGGTATCCAATGGCTATAATGCGAGCAATTCTTGGCATGGAGTGGATAATATAGCCGAAAAACAGGCATGGCAAGTAATTAAATGGGGAGTGTCCCTATTTAGCCCTAAATGGGGAGTGTCCCTATTTAGCCCTAAATGGGGAGTGTCCCTATTTAGCCCTATTTAGCCCTATTTAGCCCGGGGGACATAATGCAATTATTGTTTCGTCAAAACAATAATTGCATTATGTCCCCGGATTAAATCTACCAGTAGAATTCACCCGTCATCACTTACCTAATCTTTTTCTCTAGATCATTGGCATTTGTGTGAACACGAGAAACTGTTGTAGCCTTTACTAGTCTCTCAATGAGAGTATTACTGTATTTTAGGTTTTGAAGTTCATATCCATTTACCAACTCGATCCATCGGTTAGCACGATCTGAGTTGGATGTCAACTTCCCTAGTACAGTTTCATCTACTGGTAGAATCTGATTGAGGTAGTACTCCCATCTATCAGACGATATCTTATCAAGAATGTTGTCCAAGATCGGTTGAGCTGCATTAGATATACCATACGAATTACCAAGTTTGCATGCAAGAGTAGCTGTCATACATATTCCCAACGCTGCACTCGGAATAGCCGTACCAAGTGAAAGTAAATGTTTAGCGGCAACGGGCTCATTATAGAAGTTATTTGCACCATAATGCGTCTTTAATAAAGCTTGAGCGGCTTCTATGAACGTGGTAGATCTTGTAGTTTCTGGAACATAGTCAAATCCTTTGACTTTTAGTAGAACACTCTTAAGGGCGATAACTTCATTTTTGTTAGAATCGCTAACTGCCTGAGAATAAGCATTCCCTATAGGTCTTCGATCATCAGGCAAGAGATCATCCCATATTCCAGGAATTACTACTGACATGTTACTGAAGACGTTTTCCAACTCAACTCCCTTAGCCGATTTCATCAAGCTTAGCAGAGCACGAACGATCGTTCTTTTATAAAAGTAAGGACTTGATATTAGTTGTTCTATACTAGTATCTTTTACTTTAAGTTGAACAGACGTTAGCTTCTTCCTGAAGTTTGCAAAAGAGTACTCAAAATCAAAGTTCTCATCATCCATGCCGAGCACATACTTAACGCAGCTTCGGATGCAGTCTTGAGCCGATGCTTTATCCATTTCATCTTCGACATCTCGTGATGCGAAATGCTTAATAATTTCATTGAAATGAAGAAACTTCAGCCTAGCCGTTTTATTGATGAAACCCAGATCTGCTGCAAGATTGATAATGTCAACTTCCGAAAGAAAATCATCACTATCACTATCTTGTATGCTTGGCCTCCCTAACATTTCTAAAACAAAATCATGTCCAAAGGATAATACGCGGTTACGTAAGATGCTAATAGTCCTGTTCCAAGTGTATTCGGTTGCCATGTCATATAAATGTGAGTGAAAAGCACTTACAATTTTGGAAACTTCTTTCTTGGATAGGTTGTTTACATACTCAGCAAGCTCAGTAACTTCCGATACATGTGAAGGAAGGTTTGCGCCATTTGGTGAGTTCCAAGGAACTATATTTGCCATCGTCAACCTCTTTTATAAAAGGAGTTTCCATCTTGAGATTGGAAGTACACGCCTAACACGCCGGGATCATGCAATTGCATGAGTGCATACGCAGCTCTCTTTCTAGCTCCTCCACTAACCTCTACAGTTTTTATTGATTCCTTGCTTATGAATATGTTATAACCTCTTACTCTACCGACATCATCTATTACTGTGATCCCATCGTGGTTCATCATTCCAATCATCACACCAGACAAAGCATAAAACATCTCGGCTGTTATATTTCCAGGACTAGTTATATGCTGCAAAGAAAATTCTTTAATATCTATAGGGTCCTCTAACCATATCCCGTCTTTCAGATTTACATTAGGGAAAACATAGTCTTTCTTTACCACTAAGCATATCGTCCCATGAACCTTCTGCAAAGCAACCTTCAGTAGATTATAAAAGACTTTAACAATGGCATCTCGATTGTCTTCACCATCAACTCCAGATGCAGCATCTTTTGCCATATCTAACTGAACATCACCAACCGCTGGGACCTTAACAAATCTCGTGTCAATGGTAAGTTCGCTTCCCAGCAAGCCCCTTATGCTAATGACAAAATTGTTAACTGCTGTTAGTTCTACAAGCTGAAAGTCAACTGACGACTGCAGTAATTCATCCGTAGTAAAAAGGGTTTCTGCAATTGATAGCCCCTTAAGTCCTGTGAAAGCTCTAACAATGCCGTATTCAATATATTTGGGGTTGATATCGAGATAAACGTGCCAGCCATTATTGCAAAAAGGAACTAGAGGTTTAACTTTTTTATCAATATCAATACCACTTCTCATCCCTCTCGAAACTTTCAGACGATAGTGTCCAGGTACCTGCTTGATGGCGTTATCAATGTTACATCCGATAATGATACTTGGCCTGATCTTGTTTTCTTCTTCTTCGTAAGAACATATTCTAGACATAAATCCTAGAATGTTGCTAAGTAGGCCACGCGGTAAATTAACATTCTCTTTTGTGAATATCTGCCTTACCTTTCGAGGTACTGAAGCATAATACATTGTTGATGTCATGTTCCGCCGCCTTAAAAACTGATCTGATAGTGGGTGTCAGCAGGGTCAGGCTTCTATGTTCTTAAGTTCTTGTCCCGATTCGGCATCTTGCATGCCTGACCTCGCTACCTCACCTTGGCAGTAGTATACAAATTTTTTTTCATATTTTTACGACAATCAAAACAACCACTATTACTGCCATATCAGGCAGCAACTATACCCAATTTATCATAAACGGGGGGGGGTAGCTCTAAATTTGAGATTAACAACTCCATTCCCTTACGCGATGTTTTTGCTGTGTAATCTAAATAGATTGGTTGAATTTCGCTTTTCTTATATAGCTTTCTAATAAAGGAATCATCATCATAACTTATCAACCAAGGATAAGTTTGCTCTGTAATATATTTCGCAAGTTTTGTATGCTCATCATCTGTATAATAGTACCTGTATAAATTCTTTCCTTCTTTATAGTATGGCGGATCAATGTAAACGAAACTAAAACTATTCAAGAATTCATTGCGTCGCATTTTAATAAAGCTCAAGGCATCACCGAAATATATATCAATATACCCTGAATATTTTTCATAGAGATATTTAATAAGCCCAAGTATCCTATCTTTTTTAAAACGACAATCTATATTATAGTCTGACAACTGACTTCTTCCTCCAATAGGCCCTGCTTTCATTATTCCTGAAAAGTTTGTTCTGTTAAAAAATAGACCTGCTACACCTAGTCTAAGTAGTTCCTCATCACTTTCAGGTAGTTCTGTCACATCTCGGAATGAAAGAAGTGAATGCCATTTTTCAATGGTTATTTCTATTGATTCAACCTCGTCATATAATTCGTACCCATGATGAATCAAACTATGCCAAAAGGCAAAAATGAGAGGATCACGTTCTAGCCAAACAGCTTTGGTAATTGAACCACGTTCCAACAATTCTAAAGATACCGAACCGCCACCAACGTATGGCTCAAATAGTGTGCACGACGTTAGCATATTTGCTTCTAATACATCCGCAATATAACCAGATAAGGAAGCCTTCCCTCCGGGATATCGAAGTGGACTTATAGGATCACCTTTTGGCAGCACAATTACTCCTGAAATTCTTGAGGTTGGCCTTCGAGAATGAAGCTTATTATGGGTCTTAATGCGTTAGCTGCTTTAAGAAGGATATCAGTATTAGCTTCTGCCCATTTCCCATGTATTATTATATCAAGTTGTTCTTTGTAAATTGAAAAAGTTGAATGCATCAAAGCATCTGATACTCTAGGTGATATAAATATATTATTTTTCTTATTACCACAGAACCTAATCAAATCAGATAGGCCTACGTCCCTTGATTTACCACTCTTGTCAAATAAATATTTATGTAACTCACCATATTTTTTAACTGATCGGACTTGATAATCAAGCGCTGACTCAAGAAGCCCTCTTAAAAGCATTGTTGCAGCTATTGGCATTTTTACAATATCTATATCCTTGATTTCATCCGTAATTCCGATAAGGCGATTATCAGAAACGGCACAGGTCAAATTTTCAAAAAAAATTGATGGTGAAGCAGTTTTGGGCTTCGACCTTCTAGGTTTTTTTTGTTGTGTTAATGAATTATTTTGAGCAATATCGGTATCTTTATCAGCAGAATCGGATTCAACCACGCAGTTTTCATCTGGGTTGAAACGATCAAAAATGAAATCCATTGTTGTTCTGGTATTGGCTATAGGCTTGTTATTATTATTGGGGATCGGGATCAGAAAACTGCAAGCAATGTGCTTTATTAGTTTGTTGAAAAGTTCTCGAGAATGTTTTGTTTGGGGGTGATCATTTTCATCAAAAAAAAGCCCTAGCTTTTCCTTAACGCCCCCCACATTAAAAAACCTAGTATATGGATTCGTTTTTAAACGTTCATCTGTTAATATTTCCTGCTCTTTTTCCGACCATCCACCCAAATTTATCGCATAATGAAAAAGTCGATAATCTCTGATTGCCTGCCTGATATTTGATTTTGATGCTGAAAGCTTCTCTGCAATATCGTCAATATTGTACCCCTCTTCAAGCAGTCTTGATGCACGTCGCATCTTTGCGCTTGTATTCCAAGGGACAACCCCAACGTCGGTATGTCTTTTTGTAATGACAGGCTCAGCATCATCACGTGTTGGAGCCACCTCTGACTTAATTTTTGCTATATTGGCTTTTACCTCAGAGGTCGCCCGCTTGATACTGCGTCTAAAAATCTGCGGCAAAAGGCTCGAATCTAAAATTATCTGACATGCGCAAACCCTCCTATTCCCTTCGAGAACCGTATAGCGAACTCCTTCCTTACATACGATAATCCTTTCACCGGGGAGCAACCCACCAAAATCGATGATTGAGTTGGCCAAACTAATGACCTTACCATATTCAATCAATTTTCTACGGATAACGGTCTGGTTGGCACCATCAGGAACCTCGATTCGAGGATTTTTTGGGTCCAATATTATGCGAAGAGGATTCAGTTCCCTTTCACTCCATAACTGTTCACTCATGATGGCTCCCATTTGGGATAAATAGAGGAAATGCGATGATTATGACTACATACCTTGCCTTTACGCCCTTCTTTTTTCTTCTCCTACTTCTACACCACGCAAAAACTAATTTCAACGTAATTTCACAGTGTTAAAAATATTAACTCAAAATGGCAAATTACATATACTCTTGTTTTCACTTTAAAAAAAGAAGACTGGAACCAGTCCAGACGCCTTGAATTTTAATTGGAGCGCAGGATCAGGCTTGGCACTTGCGTTCTAATACCAAGATTGACCTGATTTGACTAATAACTTGCAACAGAACTTGGAGTGCTGACCGCTTTCTTATTCTTCTTTTTCTTGGCAACTTTCTTGGTGAATATTCGGCGAACTTTCAGGTACATAATGCAATTTATTTTTTCCTCGTCAAAGCAATAATTTCATTACGTCTCCCCCGAATAATCGAATTCGAGCCAACAAAGAATAGCGCCTTGATATGAAATTGGTTTTACCCCCAACCTCCCCCTACCCGCCTGCGCGACAGGATCAACACACCCGCCAGCACCGCAATACCGCCCAAAACCAGGTTGGACACCAGGAAGGCATAGCGCGCTCCCTGATGCTCCAGCGCGCCCCACATGCTCCCCGCCAGCAGACTGCCCACCCCCTGCCCGGCCACACGGGCGATGGAAAGGAGCCCCGAGGCGACCGCCTCGGTCTCGGGCGGGGCCTGGGAGAGCACGGCGACATTGTTGGCCGCCTGAAACAGGGCCCGGCCGATGCCGATACCGGCCAGGCCGGGCACGACCCGGCCGGTGATGCCCTGGGTCCATGAAGCCAAGGCCAGTACGGCGCTGCCGAGCCAACTGACCCGCTCATAGCCCGCCCGGTCCGACAACCTTCCCGCCAGCGGGCCGAGGATCATCAGCTGGGCGGCAAGAGGGTGTCACAGCGGCTTGATGCGGCTTCTAGCCAGGCGCTTCATCAGCTTCCAGAGCGGTCCCTTGACCGGGAACATGCGCATGGCCTCCAGCATGGCGTCGCTGATGTTCACCTCCAGGCCGGGCACGACCCAGTTCCTGCGTTTGATCGCCTCGGAGGCGACCAGTCCGGCCATCTCATCCCTGACTGCGGGGGAGATGTAGAAGGCAGGCTCCAACAGGTCGGTGACGCTATCGATGACCCCTTCCGCCAGGGCGGTCCGGTGCAGCGGGGTGCCGGGGAAGATGCGGATGCCGGTCATGGCGATGACGGCGGTCGGCTCCAACTCGTCCATCAGGCTGAAGCTTTCCAGGATGGTTTCCCGCGTCTCGCCCGGCCCGCCGAAGAGGATGTAATGGGCGAAATCCACCCGCCGCTCGCGGCACAGTCGGGATGCCTCGCGGACATCTGCGACCGTGAAAGACTTGCCCAGGTTCCTGAGCATGAGCGGCGAGCCGGAATCAGTGCCGTACTCCACGGCGTCGCAACCGGCAGCCAGCATGGCATCCAGGAGACCTGGCGGCATGAAGGCGGGATTGATGAAGGCCGACCAGTTGATCGCCAGGTGCTCGGCGGCCATGGTCCGGCAGAGTTGTTCGGCAAACGCGGCCGGATAGTTGAAGATGTCGTCCACAAAGTAGATATAGCTTATCCCGTGCCCCTCCACCAGGGCGCGTATCTCGGCAATGATTGCACTGATCGGCCGCAACCGCATCCTGCGCCCCTCCAAAAGAGGATAGGTGCAGTAGATGCAGGCAAAGGGACAACCGCGTTTGGTCTGGACGTTGGCCATGCCGCCATGGTGCTGGTAGCGCGACACGTCGAACAGGCTCCGCTCAGGTGAGGCGATCCGCTCCACCGGCAGCGGCGGCAGGAATCCATCGGCGCCCCGCACCAGCACCCCCGGCAGGCCGGATGGACATGCCCCCTGCCCGATCAATTCCACCAGCCGGGGCAGCACCTCCTCTCCCTCGCCCACCACACCATAATCCGCATCAAGATAGGCCAGGATCTCCCTGGGCATCAGGGAAAAACCGGAACCGCCCACCACGACGCGGGCCAGGCTGCGGCAGATGGAGATCACGTCCCTCACCCCGGACAGATAGGAGCGGCAGCCGGGCCACGTAACGTTGTCGATGTTACGCAGGGAAACTACCGCCAGGGCCGGCGAGAACGAGGCGAGCCTTTCCCCCAGGGCGGTTTCAGGCCCTGGTTCGAAACAGAGGTCGAGCACGGAGAGTTCATGCCCGGCAGCGGCCAGGGACGCAACCAGGCAGGAGAGACCGATGGGGAACACCGGATAGGGGTAATGCTCGCGGTTGGCCGAAACCAGCAGGATCTTCATGCCGCCTCCAGCCAGGCCTTCATGCGCTCCACACGTTCGGCGACCGCGGGCGGCATGCTAAACTGCAGAACGCCCTCAAGGTCGGTCAGGGCGTGGCAGGTCAGGCCGGCGGCCAGCCTTGTACCGTCAGGGCCGAGTATGTCGCTTTTGAAGACCAGGGTGGCGGTCTCGCTGGGCGTCAGGGTGGTGCGCACGGTCAGCACGTCGTTGTAGCGGGCAGGACGCAGGTATTTCAGTTCCAGGGAAACTACCGGCCCAAGGTAGCCGAGAGCCCCCAACTGGAAGGCATCCAGCCCAAATCTGCCGGCCAGTTCGCTGCGGCCGATCTCCATCCAGGCAACGTAATGCCCGTGCCAGGCCACCCGATAGGCGTCCACCTCGTTGAAACGAACGGTTATGGCGGTTTCGTGGCAGTTCATAGCCTGCTCTCGATCCAGCGGTTGTATTTCTTGAGTGAATCCCCTGCCCCTAACTCCACGAAACGGGTGGCGCCAAACCTCTTCAGGGCGCGATAGGTCGCATCCCACTGGACCGTTTCGGTCAACTCGCGCATCAGGAAGGCGGGGATCTCGGCAGAGGTGAGGAATTCCTGGTCAATGTGGTTCATGAGCGGGCAGGCAGGCTCGCGGTAGCGATAGTCGCTGAAGATGGCCGCCAATTCCCCTTCCGCCTCGGCCATAAGCGGGGTATGCAGCGGGGCGTCGCAGGGAAAGATCTTGGCCGAAAAGGCCCCTGATGCGAGCGCCCGGCCCAAGGTCGCCTCCATCTCGCGGCGTCCGCCGGACAGCAGAAAATGGTGTGAGGTGTTGTGGTTGGCGAGGAAAACCGCGCCTTCGGCGGCCAGCACTGCCAGCTTCTCCGCTGTGACCCCGACCAGGCATCCCAGGGCATAGTCCCGTCCCCGGAAGCGGCGTTCCATACAGGCGCCGACCCGAAAGGCGAGCTCCAGCGCCTCCCCTTCGCAGATCGAGCCGCAGGCCGCCAGGGCGGCATAGACCCCCATGCTGTGCTCGGCCGCCACAGCCGGTTTCATTCCTTCCAGCCGCAGGCAACGGTGGCGGTAGAGACTCACGGCCACCCCGTAGACCTGCAGCGCCACCTGCTCCGAGTGGGTCCCGGCTCCCCAGGTGAATGCGGACAGGTCAAGGCCGGTATGGGCGCGGGTCAGCGCAGCGAGCTCGCTGAAATCGGCATTGCCGGGAAGCGTTGCGTCGTGGGCCAGGGGCTGTCCGGGGAACATGAAACAGTTCATTTCTCACCTTCACAGGGGATATGCAGGGCGCGGCAGCGGCTTTCACGGTGTTCCAGCAGGTATTGTTCCGGCTTCATCATGCGCTGCGAATCTCATCTCTCATCTCTCATCTCTCAACTCTGTTCCAGCAGGTATTTGACCATCCGGGAACACGATTTCCTCGTCCCCGTAGACACCGCCCCGGCGCAGGACATTGTAGGCCAGGTTGACGAACCTGCCGTTCCCCTGCATGACCCGCGAGAAAATCGACGGCCAGCGGTAGACCTCCCGGCGCGCAGCCCGCCACCCCTGGTACAGCCGCTCCGGCGTCATCAGCCTGGGGCGGAAGACCACCTGGTTATGGTCATAACGCTGCCATTCCTTGTGGAGCATGCGCCCCTCCCGGTCAAACTGCTCGAACAACGCCGTGCCGGGGTAGGGGGTAAGGATGTGAAAGGTCGGAATGCTTGGCGCACACTTCTCAAGATACCGGACCGTGGTCTCGAAAACACTTTCATCGTGGTCATCGAAGCCGAAGATCATCGAGGCCTCCAGCACGATGCCCGTATCCCGGACACGCTTGATCAGATCGGCCTGGCTGGATCTAGTGCCGGTCTTGGGATGGTTGGCCTGGGGGCCGGCTACCGATTCTATGCCGACAAAGATGCCGATGCATCCGGATTTTGCCAAGAGGTTCACCATCTCGGGATCTTCGGCAAAACGGAGATTGGCCTGCCCGCCCCAGCGCAGCCCGAGACTGGCCATGCCGCGCAGGATCGGCTTGGCCCGTTCCGGGTCGCCCAGAATATTGTCATCGAGCAGCACCGTCAGCTTGCGGTCGAAGGAGCGCAATTCCGCCAGGATGTCGTCGGGATCGCGATAGCGGAACGTGCGGCCGAAATAGGGGGTGACCGTGCAGAACGGACAGTCGTAGGGGCAGCCGCGGCTGGCCTGAAGGGTCTGGGTGGTAAGGTAGTTGCGGCCCGCCAGAAAGTCGCGCCGCGACCAGGGGATCTCCAGGCGATCACCCTGGGGGACACAGCGGTAGAGCGGCGCCATGCGCCCTTTTTGCAGGTCGCTCAAAAGTTGTGTCCAGACCGGCTCCGCCTCGCCGACCACCACCGCATCCGCATGCTGTCGCGCCTCATCGGGAAGCACCGTTGGATGGATGCCGCCCAGAACCACCGGGATGCCCCGTTGTCTGAAGCGGTCGGCAATCTGATAGGCCCGTGTTGCCTGATGGGTCATGGCCGTGATACCCACCAGATCGAAACTGCCGTCAAAGGGGATGTCTTCCTGAACCTCGTCGGCCAACAGTACCTCCCATTCGGGCGGTGTTGCCGCGGCAACCTGTTTCAGGGAGAGCGAAGGGAGCTGAAAACGGCGCACCCAGCCCAGCTTGTGGGTGGCGGGGTAGACCAAAAGCAGTCGCGGGGCCCTGGCCGTCACAATGGTATCGCTCCCAGGCGGTGCGGCAACGCCAAAAGGCGGATGAGAGTTGAGGGATGAGGGATGAGTCACAATGGTATCGCTCCCAGGCGGTGCGGCAACGTACGGTCGGACGGACCTAGCGAAGAACAAACAGCTTGCTTCATCATGCCGACACCTTCCTGCGGCCCAGGGCCGCGCGGAAACCGAAATTCATCGGTCCGAAGACCTGTACCGAGCGGTGCAGTTTGAAGATGCGGCGGTACATGGAGGGAAAGGAGTAGAACGAGCGGCAGAGCTGCTCATACCCCTTTTGGAGCTGTTCGGCGCTCATGCCGAGCGGGCGGAAGGTGACGTGCTCCATGTCGTAGTCGCGCCAGTTGTTGGAGAAGATGCGCCCTTCGGCCTCAAGACGGCGCCGGACGCTGGTTCCGGGATAGGGTGTCAGAATAGGGAAGATGGCCGCCTCCAGACGGGCGTCTTCGCAGAAGCGCAGCGTCTGTTCGAAGATGTCCGGGGTATCGCCGTCGTACCCCATGACAAAGGAGCCCAGAATGCCGATGCCGTTGTCGCGGAAGGCCCTGGCGTCCTCCAGATAGGAGCGGGCCCGATTGGTGACCTTGCCCATGGCTGACAGGGATTCCTGGTTCAGTGATTCGAATCCCACGAACATCCCCACGCAACCCGACTCCCCTGCCGCTTTCATCAACTCCCGGTCTGCGGCAAAATCGATGGGCGAATGGGAGAGCCACTTGAACGCCATGCCCTTCATGCCGGCAAAGAGTTCCAGGGCATACTTCCGGTCAGCGACAATGTTGTCGTCCACAAAAAAGAGGAACGAGTTGGCTTTGCGGAGTTGCTCAAGCTCCTGCAGGATGTTTTCCACCGGCCTTTTTCGGTATTTGCGGCCGTAGAAAGCGGTCACCGAGCAGAATTCGCAGTCAAAGGGACAGCCGCGGGTAGTCTGGATGGTATTGGTGAGCAGATAACGCTTGCCCGTGAATATCTCGCGGCGGGCGCGGGGGATGTCCGCCATCTCCATCTGCGAGCCGGACTGATAGAGGCGTTTGAGGCTCGCCTGACAATAGTCGGTTAAAAGCTGCGGCCAGACCAACTCCCCTTCCCCCGCCACCACGGCATCTGCGTGGCAAAGCGCTTCGTCCGGCAGATTGCTGGCATGGAAGCCCCCCATGACCACCGTCTTTCCCAGGCGGCGGAACCCGTCGGCTATCTCGTAGGCGCGGGGCGCCTGGGGGGTCATGGCGGTCAGGGCGACGAGGTCGGCATGGCAGGAATAGTCGATGGTTTCAAAATTGTCGTCAACAAAGGCGACGTCCCATTCCGGGGGGGTGACGGCGGCAATCGACGCCAGGGACAGGGTGGGAAACTTGAAGGCCAACTCCCCCCACAGACGCCCCTTCTCCCAGCCGGGCGAGACGAAAACCACTTTCATTTTTTGTGTTCCGCGATGTAATCCGCCATGCTGCGCACCGAGGCAAACACCTTCGTGCCGGTGGCTGCATCGGGCACCACAACGCCGAAATCCTTTTCCATAGCCACCACCAGTTGCAGGGCATCTATAGAGTCAAGCCCCAGTCCTTCGCCGAACAGGGGCGCGTCGGTTTCAATCTCATCGGGGGACATACCCTCGATGCGCAGGCTGTCGATGATCATCTGCTTTACCTTCGGGATCAACTCTTCACTCATGCACAGTTCCTCTCACATATAAATTACTTTTAGTCTGCTTTCTTGTCAGCGCCCTTATCCACGTCTGCATGTCTCCGTGGCAGATTGGTCACCGCCCCAAAAATCAAAGAAATTATACCACTGGTCCGGATACTCCCTGATATAGCATTCAAATACCGCAGCCAACCGCTCCATGCCGCTGCGGATCGCCTGGCCATGCTCCCCGTGACCACCCTTGAAATAGATCGGCCCATCCATCAGAGTAGCATAGACGCCCCCTTCAAGCGGCACAAAGACCGGGATGACCGGCGCCCCGCTGGCCAGGGAAAGATAGGCGGCCCCGACCGGAAATGGGGTCGGCTTTCCGAAAAAGTCAATGGCGATGGTATGGGAAGAACCGTCGCGCTCGCCCAGCAGGCAAAGAACCTCATTGCGCCGCAAGGCATTGACCGCCTCGATGATCGCCAGCGGCGAGGTGTCGTCGCGATCGACATAAATGATGCCGATGCCGCGCTCGCTGCGCACCTTTTCCCGCAGTTCGTTGACCTTTTCGTCCGGCTCCCGGAAGGTGAGCACGTTGATCTTGTACCCCAGGTCGGCCAGCCCAAGTCCGCCCAACTCCCAATTGCCCAAATGCGGCGAAACCAGGATCGCACCTGTTCCCGCAGCCAGGGCGTCATCCAGCGGTTCCTGAATGCTGCGCCGGCCGATAAGGGTCTGCAACCTGGGGCCGGTCAGTCTCATCATCATCATCACATCACACCAGTTGCGGGCATACTTGTAATAGCCCGAAATAACCAGCTGCTCCACATTGCTGCGACCGGTGATGGTTTGCAGGTTTGCCCGGAAGCCCCGGCGCTTCTCCCCCAGCAGAAGGTAGAAAAGCATCCCCCAGACAAAGGCGGCAGGAGGAAACAGCCGGCGCGGCGCCAGGATGGTGAACAGGTCGATGAGGAACAGGTTGATCCCGCTGTAGAGTGCCATCTATGTGAGTGACAACCATCCCGTTTTGACCGGGTGGTCCTTAAATTCCACTTCCCAGGCCTCGTCGGCGATCTCGCTGTACCGGCGGGCATAGTCATCCATGCTGTCCGCCAGGCCGGTAAAGATCTCGTCGGCCCCCTCGTGGGTGGCATAGGCCCCCTCCGAGGCGAACAGTTCCCGGCCCGCTTCGGGGTGGTCGATCAACATGCAGGGACGAAGAAGGTTATCGTGTTCCCCCTGTTTTTGGCGGATCTTGTGGAACAGCGGCGACGCCAGCGCATCGCGCAGTGACGTGCGGCGGATGTTATCCACGGCAAAATGGCAGAAGACGCACGGTTCGATGTCGCCGTTGGCGTTGATGTGGAAGTATTTTCTCCCTCCGGCCAGGCAGCCGGAGATCATCGGCCCATCATTCCAGAAATCGACGAACAACATCGGCTTGGTGGCCCGGTAGTCGATCACCGTGCGGCGCAGGAGGTCGCGCTGATCCGGGGTCGGCATCAACTCCGGGTCAGGTTTGCGTCCCACCGGCACATAGGAGAACAGCCACATGGCAAAAACCCCCTTGGCGAGGAGCATGTCGATGTAGCGGGGATTGATGATGATATCCGTGTTCCTGCGGGAATGGGTGAATGAACCGCAGAAGGAGAGCCCCCCTTCGCGCAGCATGTCCATAGCCCGCATGACCTTTTTGAAATGGCCGGCTCCGCGCCGTTCGTCCGTCTCCTGTTCGTAGCCCTCCAGCGAGAAGGCCGGCATGACGTTGCCCACCTCGGCCAACCGTTCCACCATCTGCTCGTCGATCAGGCCGCCATGGGTAAAGACCAGAAAGGCCATGTCGTTGTGCTTCCGGAAAATCTCGAAGATCCCCTTCATGTAGAAAGGCTCGCCGCCGGAGATGACGGCAAAATAGATGCCCATCTCCTTGAGCTGGTTCAGCACCGAGTCCAGTTCGTCCAGGGACAGCTCCAGGGATTTCTTGTAATCGCCGGCATAGCAGCCGTAGCAGGAGAGGTTGCAGCGCATGGTCGGGCTGATCACCACGGTGGAGGGAGGATAGAAGCCGTTCCTGTCGGCCCATTCCTTGCGTTTGTTGGTGCCGTTCAGCAGGTGGTTGATGGCCAGGTTGCTGATCCACTTGTCCCGCTGGTTGGGGTGCAGGTCGCGCAAGATGCGGCGGGGGAACTCGATGCTGGGGTGTTTGTCGCGGATCAGACCGCGAATCCAGCGGATACGGTCCTTGTAGTAAACCTTCTTGGGGAGCAGCTCCATCAGATGAGTCATCTTGATCAGTGTCTCATCCGATGAATTCGTCGCCATTGACAGGAGATACGAGAGCACTTTCTCCCTGGTGTAGTTTTTCAACGTCTGAATCATGCATTCAACTCCACTAGACCTAACAGTTCCGGGTACTGCGTCGTTTATTCTTCATCACATGTAGCGCAGGAACGTCATGCAGATGTTCCAGGTATCCCGCACCGGCCGGAAATGGCTCGTGGCGCGGCCATCGGCCACCCGCGCCGGCACCGGCAGCGAACCGATTGAAAATCCGCCGCGCCAGGCCTTCATGAGGACCTCCATCTCAAGGTTATAGCCCTCGGCATCGAGCGCAACTGAACGGAGCAGGCGCCCGGAATAGCAGCGGAACCCGGACTGGCTGTCGCTGATCTCAAACCCGGTCCGCTGCCGCATGCACCAGACTCCGAAACGGTTCCAGACCTTGCGCAAACCGCCCATCTCCTGGAACTGGCGGTGACGGGAGGCGATCAGGATGTCAAAACCGCCCTCCCGAGCGGCAGCGACAACCCTGGGAACCGAGGATACATCATGCTGGCCGTCGGCATCAAGGGTTACAACCGTATCAAAACCATGGTCCAGAGCCCAGGCAAAACCGGTTCTGAGCGCCCTCCCCTTGCCCAGGTTGCGTTCATGCCGCAAAAGGATCGCCCCATGTTCGGCAATGATGTTTGCCGTGGCATCCCGCGACCCGTCATCCACCACCACCAGCGGATTCCCCAGGACGGAACCGTCATGCAGGACCGCGGTCAGGGTCTTTTCGGCGTTGAAAGCCGGGATCAGGATGCAGAATGCCATGAATCAACCTGTTCCCGCAAGGTGGTAAACGTGTAGTGCCCCAAAAGCCTTCGCAGCCGCGGCAGCGCATCCCGCCGTGTCCCGTAGGATGCGAAACGCTTCAGGAGCGGGAGTTTGAGACGCGGCCCCTCGGGATCGACATCACGTGGGTGCAGGTACAGTACTGCCGGCCGTTCGGCACGTCCGTACCACTCGACCGTTGAAGCTATCATGGCGAACGGAAACAAGCGAAACCCCCATCCCCCGCCGGTGGGTAGATTCCCCACGAGTGACGGTGACACCATGGGCGGTATCTCCCACAAAGCCCCGTGCGCCGTCTGTATCCGGTAGGGGTGGCGTGCGGCGTTCCGGTCCCCCACAAAGGGGAGCGGGTTGCGGCTGGAGTCGTACAGATAGCCTCGTTGCGCCAGGATCTCGTCAAACCAGGGGGTATGGGCTGTTACCGACCACTGGGGAGCGCGAAATCCGACCGGCCGGCTACCGGTGATCCCCATGATGGCGTCCTCGGTCTTGTGCAATTCTTCGTTGAACTGCACAGGGCTTAGTTCGTAAACCAGACGATGTGAATAGCCGTGGGAAGCGATCTCATGCCCCTGCCGGTGAATGCTGTGCACCAATTCCGGGTCAGCCTCAGCCACGCTGCCAAGGACAAAAAAGGTTGTTTTTACCCTGCACTCTGAGAACAGGTCAAGCAATACCTCCGTGGCCCGCCGAATACGCCAAGCATCCGGCGGAATATGCGGCTGATGCTTGAGACCGCAGACGTGAAACCAATCTTCAAGGTCAATTGACACGGTATGTGCAGCTTTATTTACCACGTTTCTCCAAGACATTAAGAAATACAGTAATTATATTATAACGTCAATTATACCGAGCGGCTTACAAAGTTGCGAGTCAAAACAATAGTTCACCAAGCTAACCGGTACTGTCCCATCCCGTAGGAGGCGCCCTTGCCCAGATGAAGATACTCCCCAAGCGCCAGAAACGGCATGAGCTCGTTGAAATCGCCGTTCAGGACGCCATCCCCCATGACGCCGGACAGTGCCGGGGATCGGCGACCGGCGTCGGCGTAAAAAAAATTGTCTTCCAGAAGCTCTATACGGTTGGCGGCACGGGCATATTCCCTGAAGTTGTCCAGCATCTCGCAGCCGCAATAATAGTATGTCAGGGCGGAAACCCTGCGCATCAGCGAACGGACGAACTGCCCGGCATCGAACGAGCACATGATCTTGCCGGTTTTTGCCAGCTTCAGCGGTGTTATCAAGGCGATCCCTAGGGCATCGGTTGGCCGGCAGCGGCTGTCGACAACACCCTGGGCATCAAGCGTGACCAGGCTTCCCGTGTCCGGCGCTACTTCTCCTTTGGCTATAGCAGTTGGATTACCGTGAAAATCCAGCGATTCCACCAGGGAGACTGCTGCTTCAACGAATTGCCCGGCCTTGTGCCCCTTTGCGAGCAGGGAACGAAAGGCGCTAATGAATACCGTTGTATGATTGAGCGCCTTTCCCACCAGGACGAGCGTGCAGGTGAAGTCGTTTGCCTGTTTTGAGGCGGCGCCGTAGGCGGGAAAAGAAAATATGAACGGTAAGGGGGGTTTTTGATGGCACCTCACCGCGGACGGATCGGCGCCTGGCTGCTGGCCGAACAAAACACGGTAGGGGCAGTCGGCACACCTGGGGCCATTGGAACATTCAAGGGCCGTCCTTTTGCAGACAAGTCGCCTGAAGGCTTCGGCAAAGTCCGGGCCGCTGCGGAACAGATACGAAACCAGGGAGGAGCTGTCGCGGGTATGAATGGTAAACCGCAGGTGAACGAAACTGAAATCCAATGAATGACCTCATGTTCGACAAAAAAATCGGGGCGCCCCGCAGGGTGCCCCGATTGTAACACATAACGGCCTAAAACATAACAGAATCAGGCAAACTGTGCCTTGAGGAACTCGCGGTTCATGCGGGCGATGAACTTGACGTTGATCCCCTTGGGACAGGAGGCCTGGCACTCGTAATGATTGGTGCAGTTGCCGAAACCGCATTCGGTCATGGCCGTGGTCATGGCCGTGACGCGAGCGGCAGCCTCTGCCTTGCCCTGGGGCAGGATCGCCAACTGGGAGACCTTGGCGCCGGTGAACAGCATGGCGGCGCCGTTGGGGCAACCGGCCACGCAGGCCCCGCAACCGATGCACTCGGCGGCATCTGTAGCCTCTTCCGCTATCGGTTTAGGAATCAGAATAGAATTAGCGTCCGGCACACCACCTGTATGACAGGAAGTGTAGCCACCAGCCTGGATGATCGTGTCGAGTGCAGCACGATCAACGACCAGGTCTTTAATGATCGGGAAAGCGCGTGCACGCCACGGTTCGATGTAGATGGTGTCGCCGTCCTTGAATTTACGCATGTGGAGCTGGCAGACAGTGGTGCGATCCTGGCCGCCGTGCGGCAAGCCGTTGACGACTTGGGAGCACATGCCGCAGATACCCTCGCGGCAGTCGTGGTCAAACACGATCGGCTCCTTGCCTTCAAGGATCATATCCTCGTTGACGCAGTCGAGCATCTCCAGAAAGGAGTGATGTTCGGTGATGTTCTTGGCGGCATAGGTTTCGAATTTACCGGGATCGCTGGGCCCTTTTTGGCGCCACACGATCAGTGTCAGTGTCATGGTCTTGTGATCGCTCATTATTTGTAGCTCCTTACAGCGAGATGGATAGTTTCAAATTTCAGAGGTTCCTTGTGCAGTTCAGGTTCCTTGTCGTTACCCTTGAACTCCCATGCACCGACATAGGAGAAGTCGGCGTCGTTACGCATGGCCTCGCCATCGGGCAACTGATGTTCAACCCTGAAATGCCCGCCACAGGACTCTTCACGATGCAGTGCATCGCGCGCCAGCAACTCGCCGAATTCAAGGAAGTCAGCCACTCGACCGGCATTTTCCAGTTGCTGATTGAGTTCGGCGCCGGTCCCGCCGACCTTAACGTTATTCCAGAACTCCTCACGAATCTTGGGAATCTTTTTAATGGCATCGGTCAGGCTCTCTTTGGAACGGGCCATCCCGACATCGTTCCACATGACCTTGCCCAGTTCACGGTGGAACTCGGTGACGGTCCGCTTACCCTTGATGGAGAGGAGTTTCTTGGTTGATGCATTGACATCCTCGACCGACTTCTTGAACTCGGCATGATCCGCCTTGACCGCACCGGGCTTGACGGTAACCAGATAACCGCCAATGGTGTACGGAATAACGAAGTAGCCATCGGAGAGACCCTGCATGAGGGCAGAGGCGCCCAGACGGTTTGCGCCGTGAACCGAGAAATTGGCTTCGCCCAGAACAAACAGTCCGGGAATATTGCTCATCAGATTGTAGTCAACCCACAGACCGCCCATGCAATAGTGCGGCGCAGGATAGATACGCATCGGCCGCTTGTAACCGTTTTCATCGGTGATCTTTTCATACATCTCGAACAGGTTGCCGTAACGTTCGCGAATGGTGTCTTCGCTGAGACGCTTGATCGAATCGGCAAAATCAAGGTAGACGCCACGACCGCCAGGACCGACGCCAAGACCGGCATCACACGCCTCCTTGGCAGAACGGGAGGCAATGTCACGGGGGGCCAGATTGCCGTAGGATGGATACTTGCGTTCCAGATAATAGTCGCGATCAGCCTCTGCTATCTGAGCAGGAAGCTTGCCAATATCCTCCTTCTTCTTGGGAACCCAGATACGGCCATCATTACGCAGCGATTCCGACATCAGGGTCAGTTTGGACTGATATTCTCCGGCCTGCGGGATGCAGGTCGGATGGATCTGGGTGTAGCAGGGATTGGCAAAGAAGGCGCCTTTTTTGGCCGCCTTCCAGTTGGCCGTGACCGAGCAACCTTTGGCGTTGGTGGAAAGGTAGAACACGTTGACATAGCCGCCGGTAGCAAGGCAAACCGCATCGGCCGCATGAGACTCGATCTCGCCGGTAATTAGGTTACGCACCGTAATGCCACGGGCAACACCGTCTACCACGACAAGGTCGAGCATTTCACGGCGGGTATACATCTGAACGGTCCCGGCCTTGATCTGGCGTGAAAGTGCGGAGTAGGCGCCTAACAGCAATTGTTGTCCTGTCAGACCTCTTGAGTAAAATGTACGTGAAACCTGGGCGCCGCCAAAAGAACGGTTGTCCAGGTAGCCGGCATAATCACGGGCAAAGGGGACGCCCTGTGCCACGCACTGGTCAATGATGTTGTTGGACACCTGCGAGAGTCGCCAGACGTCGGCCTCACGGGCGCGGAAGTCGCCCCCTTTGATGGTGTCATACATCAGGCGCAGGATGGAGTCGCCGTCACTCGGGTAGTTCTTGGCCGCGTTAATGCCGCCCTGGGCAGCGATAGAGTGGGCGCGGCGCGGGCTATCCTGGTAGCAGAAGGCCTGCACGTTGTAGCCGAGCTCGCCCAGCGATGCAGCGGCGGCGCCACCGGCCAGGCCGGTGCCGACCATGATGATATTGTACTTACGTTTGTTGGAAGGATTGACCAGTTTCAGATCGAAGCAGTGCTTATCCCAGCTCTTTTCAATAGGTCCGGTTGGACATTTTCCATCAAGTATCACGGTAACCCCCTTAACCTTTCAGAAATCCGGCAAAAATTGACAACGGGATGGTGATATACCCCACCAGGAAGGCCAGAGCCACCAACGTGCCCGCTCTTACGATGACAGGCAGGGTGCGGTCATTGCTACAGCCAATGGTTTGCGAGGAGCTCTGGATACCATGGGTGAGATGGAGAAACAGGGCCACCATTGCGCCGGCATAGATGGCGCAGACAAAGACGTTCTGGAAGCTGGAAACCACCATGGTTAAAACGTTGACCGTACCCTCGGCATCGGTTACCAGCGCCGTGCCGGGGATCAACTTCATGGTGAAGTGCAGCAAATGATACACAATGAAAGCAAGGATGAGGAGGCCGCTCCAGATCATGTTCTCACTGGCAAAGGTGACCTTCTGGGTTGACTTGACGGCATACTGCTTCGGCCGGCCGCCGCTGTTCTCGAGGGTCAACTGGATGCCGAACCAGATATGGATGGAGACGGCAGCCAGCATGAAGAGCCGGAATGCCCACACCAGCGGCGGCAAGGCATGGAGATGCTCGGCGTAGGCGTTGATGCCGCCATGAAGCCACCCGAAGATGGTCGTGTTGCCGATCAGATGGACCAGGGCGAACAGGATCATCACCTGGCCTGTGACCGCCATCAGGATCTTTCTGCCGATAGACGAGGATAACAGTTGCATAAAAGTTCCTTCCTTTTCAAAATGGTGATACAGCTTGGACATCAGATGAGTTTGAATGAATCGGAACGAAGCAAAACAGGGTAAAATCGCGGGGGACCACGCCAGCATAACCTTGAGACGACCTGCATTCTATCCTCCTTCGAGTGTATTTGATGCGGCAGTCATGCAATTACATGCCAAGTCAATTCCTCTGCGAAATTCGGTGAGGGCATAGTAAACACCGTTTTAAAAAATTGCAAGGTTTTTGTGTATACAGAATACTGTTGAGGCTCCTCTTTGTATCAACAGTGAGCGGGATTGCATTCGGGTTGACATTCTGCTAGTAAGCTACACACTGTTGAGACTCTTGCAAAACTCTTGCAAATTGACTCCCCCTCCCTTTATGGGAGGGGGCTGGGGGGTGGGTGAAGCTTCAACTTCGCAGATTTCACGGCAAACTTCCCCCCCACCCTAACCCTCCCCCACAAGGGGGGAGGGGACTTTTTGGACTTTTGCAAGAGCCTCTGTTGAATCACTTTGTTGGGAACAAATACGAGGGGAAAAATGTTATTCCAATTGATCAAAAAAGACAAACATTGCGCTGCCCGCCTGGGTCTTGTAACCACCTCCCGGGGCGAGATTCCCACGCCGATTTTCATGCCGGTGGCCACTCACGGCGCCATGAAACCGCTCACCCCGGCGCAAATCGAGGAAACCGGCGCGCGGATCATCCTCAGCAACACCTATCATCTTCACCTGCAACCGGGCGAGGGACTGGTGAAAAAGGCAGGCGGCCTGCACAAATTCATGGCCTGGGACAAGCCGATCCTGACCGATTCCGGGGGGTTCCAGGTTTTTTCGCTTCCCAATAAAAGGATCACCGCGGACGGCGTCTTCTTCAAACACGAGGTGACCGGCGAAGAGATCTACCTCGACCCGGCCAGCGCCACCCGCATCCAACAGGACCTGGGGGCCGACATCATTATGGCCTTCGACGAGTGCATCCCCTACCCCTGCGACAAGGCATACGCCGAACAGTCAACCCACAAGACCATCCGCTGGCTCAAGGAATGCCAAAATGCCATGATCGACAACGGCCAGGCCCTGTTCGGCATCGTTCAGGGGAGCGTTTACGAGGATTTGCGCGCCATGTGCGCCCGCGAGATGCGCAAGCTGGATCTGCCCGGCTATGCCATCGGCGGGGTCAGCGTCGGCGAAGGGCTGGAGCTGCTCAAGAAGGTGGTGGGCTGGACGGCGCCGCACCTGCCGGACAACAAGCCGCGCTATCTGATGGGGGTCGGTCTGCCCGAGGATATCCTGGAGAGCGTCGAACGCGGCATCGACATGTTCGACTGCGTCATCCCCACCCGCTACGCCCGCAGTGCCACGCTCTTCACCCGGCGGGGCAAGATCCGCCTGACCAACAAGAACTACAAGCGCGATTTTTTCCCCATCGATCCCAGTTGCGGCTGCTACACCTGCCGTCATTTCACCCGCGCCTATCTTCACCACCTGTTCGCGGCCAACGAGGTGTTGTCGGCGGTACTGTCCGCCCTGCACAACATTCACTTCTACCTGACCATGATGGCCGAGGTCAGGGAGGCGATTCGCATCGACCGGTTCATGGAATACAAGGGTGCGTTCCTGGGGGAATACCTGGGGAATGAAGGAAAAAAGCGAACCGCTGCCGGTTGATGCGTTTGGATAATTCCGGTTTCAAATCAAAGATNNCGTTGAGGAGCAAAAAGACGAGCCAACGAAGATGCCGCTTTGATTTGGAATTGGAATAGGACCTGCTCAGCGCTGGATCTTCTGTTCCAACTCAAGATCCAGGTCTTTCAGGCGTTCGAGACTTTGGCGCAGTTCCTTGTTATCACGGATGAGGGACTGGTTCCGTTCCCGCACTGTTTTCAGCTCGCGCTGGCTTTCGCGAAGAGTGCCCACTCCCGCCAGGTAGGCGGTTAAAGGCGCCGCCTGCCGGGTCCAGATGCTGCGCGGAAACTCTTTCTTAAGCCTTGTCAGCTCTGCTTGGGCATGGGCGTCGCCTTTTCCCCCCTCTTCACGCAGGTGGAGCAGGGCAAGCTGGAATAGTGCTTCATCCGTCACGCCGGGCAACATCCGGCCGGCGACAACCTGTTCCAGCAGTCCCTCTGCCTCCTGCTCATTTCCCTGCATCAGGTACTGCAGCGCCCCGGCGAAACGGCGCTCCTGCTCAACAGCCGCTACGGTCTCGGGAAGCGGTTTGCTCCGCAGCATGCCGCACCCCCCGGTAATCGCCAGCATGAGCGCCAGCATGAGCGCAATGATCCGCTCAGGCATCATAATTGCCTGCCTCTCTCACGATGATATAGTTACTGCCCGAGGATTCCTTGACGTGGTCCTTGACCTGGGCCGCTGCCGTTGCAATCTCGGCGGCGGTGGCATAATCGCCCGGCTCGCAGACCAGCGCGGCGATCGAGATGGATATGATCGGAAATACTCGGGGCACGCCATAACGGTCAATCCCTTCAAATGAGCCGGCAGCGCGGTCCTCATCCGAATAAAAGAACGGGATCATGGCATCGAACTCCTGGATGATCGTCTGGCAGGCCGATTTGGCCAGTTGAGCGCTGACTATGACGACAAAATCGTCGCCGCCGATGTGACCGACAAAGGCTTCGGGATCATTCAGGCGTTTGACGGCATTATGGATCAACTCCCCGGTCTCGCGCAGTATTTCACTGGCTTTGATGTAGCCGTAGCGATCATTGTAGGATTTGAAGTTATCCAGGTCCAGGTAGCACATGGCAAACGGCGACCGTTCACGCAGCCGCCGGCTGATGGAGCGCTCAATCGCAATGTTTCCCGGCAGGCGGGTCAGGGGACTGGCGTCGAGGCTTATCTGTTCCAACTCCTTGAGTCTGGCCGCCATACGCGTAAAATCCTGCGCCAGGGTGCCGATCTCGTCCCCAGGAGGTATGCCTGGATCGTGATCGAAATCGCCTGCTGCAATGCGGTGGGTGGCGGTTTGCAACTTGCCGATGGAGGATGCGAAGGTGTAGATCAGGTAGACGGCAACCAGCAAGGCCGACAACGCGCCGACAAAGGCCAACCCTATGGAGCGGGTGACGATCTTTGCCTCTTTTTCGTCGGACACCTTCAGCTTGGTCGCCAGGGATTCCTTCTGTTCCACCCGGATATGCTCGATGATATCTTCCACCTGCGCCGCTGCCTGCTTCATGACCCCGGCATCGACATCCCTGCCGCGGAACATCTGCCTGGTCAGGGTTGCGTATGCAGCGTATGCCGTAACCAGCCTGTACAGGGCATCCCCCCGGTAGACACGCTGCAGAGAAGCCAGTTCCGACCGGAATTTTACTGAATTCCGCTCGTAAAGCTCGCGAAATACCGGTTGTCGCAAGATCTGAAACCTTCCGACATTGCGTTCCTGCGTCAGCATCATCTCGCGCAGAGTAATGGTGGTGGTCGCCGCGGCCAGATCGATTCTGGCAATCTCCTCCTCCATGCGGTGCATCGTGCCCAGGCCGACAACGGCATATACCAGCGCCGCCATCATGCATATCCCGCAAAGGGCAAAACTGACGATCATCTTCTGAATCAGACTCAAACGAAAATATCCGGGAAATGGCATGACAAAAGCCTCTATCACATGAACTCCGTTCGGCTGCGAGGCAGGCAAAGGGCTCCGAGCCTGCCTTAATATGGTAGTACAGAGCGGGACCAAATGCAAATCGTTGTAGCCGCACGCACGGACATTATGGCAAAAGAGGTTGCATTGTGCCCGGTGCAGAGCTATAAAAAAACCGAGCGCACTCACGCCATTCCCATCAACAGAAAAGGATGCACCATCATGACCGAAAGACGACGTTCATCCGCCATGACAACAGTTGTTCTGGCTTTCCTGGTCCTTTTCTCTTTTGCCGGCGCGCAAGCCGAAGAAAATGTCTGCGGCCCGGCCACACCAAACGAGGAGCAGATATTCAACCTCCAACTCGAAAACGAAGGTCTCAAACTCAAAATCAAACAGCTTGAAGCCGTCAAGGTCATATCCCTCGAACATCTGCGCCGGAAAAAGGTCCAGCGTCTCAAAGAAATCGCCGCCGATGTCAAGACCCAGCGTCAAGCCACCAGCGATTTTGAGGGGTTCGTCACTTGGATGAGCACCAACCTGGCAGGCTATAACCGCTACATCCAGGCCGGTTCCTATGCTGCGGTCGTAGCCAGAATGCTCCCGATCCCCTACGCCGGTCAGGCTTCGATCTTTACCAAGTTCATCGCCCAGTTTACGGTTGCACTCAACGATGCCTCTGTTTCCGTCACCAATTACCTGAACTCGTCCCAGCGCTTCATCTCCCTGGTCGATGCCATAGATCAGGCAAAACCGCTTGATGAAAGGGCAATTACCGAAACATCCCTTTATGCCGATCAGAAACTTTTGAGGAATATGAACGACGCCCAGGCGAAACTGGCCATGGTCGCCGAACTCTCGTCCGGCGCCATCTCCTTCCTGGAAAGTGTAAACCACTACGCCAGCGGAACGGACGAATACTGGAACAAGGTCAAGGGTCTGGTGAAAAAAGACATCGATCCCAAGGAAAAGAGCTTTCTGTCCGAAAGCACCAGCAACTTAAAGACCCAGGCCAACCGCTTTAACGGAAAGCTGAGATCATTCGAGGAGATCACGAAGAAAGAAGCGGCAAGCGTAAAATCCCTGGCACTCTTCGATGAGCTGTCAAAAGAACTGGTGGCCGCAAAATGAGTACAGAAACCCCCATCCATGCTAACCAAAGCACGTTCGACGACCTGCTGAACATCATGCGCCGCCTGCGCGGCCCCGGCGGTTGCCCTTGGGACGCCGAACAAACCCATGAGAGCCTGACGCGCTATCTGCTGGAAGAGACCTATGAGGTCATCGAGGCGATTGATGCAAAATCTCCGGAGCATCTGAAGGAGGAGTTGGGCGACCTGCTGCTGCAACCGGTCTTTCATGCCGCAATTGCCGAAGAAGCGGGCGACTTTGACATGGCTGACATCGTCCGGACGCTCTGCGATAAACTCGTCAGACGCCATCCCCATGTCTTTGGCGACCTTAAGATAAGCGACAGCGACGCACAGGTTGAAAACTGGGAACGCATCAAAAAGGCCGAAAAAGGCGAAGAGCGCCCATCGGCCCTGTCCGGCGTGCCCCCCCACCTGCCGGCGCTCCTCAAGGCCCAGAAAATAACCGAAAAGGCCTCACGGGTCGGTTTTGACTGGGAACATGCCGACCAGGTCTTTGCCAAGGTCATGGAGGAGTTGCACGAGTTCGAGGAGGCCTGGGAAGGGGGCGACGAGAGCCGCATGGAGGACGAGTTGGGCGATCTGCTGTTCGCCATCGTAAACCTGGGGCGTTTCCTGTCGCTCAATCCCGAGGAGGCTCTGCGCAAAACGATCAATCGTTTTCAGCGGCGCTTCCAGTATGTGGAGAGAAACCTTCTGAGCAAGGGCAGGAAGATGAATGAGACCCCGCTTGCCGACATGGATCGTTTATGGGAAGAGGCCAAAAAACTCTAATGAGAGAAAAAAGAACATAGGGGGGCCGTGAGCAAGGGCCAGAACCGGAAACGCACCAAGTCGATACGCATCGCCTGTACACCGGAGGAATAGGACTTATTTAATTTTAATCATCCTCGTTCGAGTCCGCGCTGGGGAGCCAGTACAAACCCGAACATCCCTTGAGCAATGATTAGACAGAATGAATTATTTTGTTTAGTTTTTGAAAACGTCCCTCAGTAAAGACGCGGGTTTATGCCCCCTCCGGAGGGGCAAACATTAAACAAAATGATGAGGGTGCAAAAAAGACGACTTGCCCCTTGTGTAAATGTACTTTATATGGTACGTTGACTTTAGAGGGTTGTTTATGACTGGCAAGCGCCTAACCGAGATTCCCGTTGTCTTTTATCACACCTCGACCGGCGTTGAGCTGGTAAGGGATTGGCTACGGAGCTTGCCGGAGGACGACAGACGAACGATAGGCATTGACCTTGCCACGGTGCAAGTCGGTTGGCCGGTCGGAATGCCGTTGTGTCGCCCACTTGGCGGCGGATTATGGGAATTACGGAGCAGCTTACCGAGTCACCGCATCGCGCGGGTATTGTTTTGCGTGCATGAAGGGCGGCTTGGCATTGTGCATGGTTTCATCAAGAAAACACAAAAGACGCCACAGGATGAAATTGATTTAGCACGGAAACGGATGAAGGAGATGACAACATGAGCGGGAAAAATAAACATTGGGGCTCGACGCTCGAAGACTTCCTGGACGAAGAGGGAATTCACCAGGCCGCGAAAGCGGAGGCGGTTACTCGTGTGCTTATGTGGCAGCTTGCCGAGGAAATACACAAGCAGGGCATTACCAAAACGCAAATGGCCGAGCAGATGCACACCAGCCGCACCCAGGTTGATCGGATTCTTAAGGCAAAGGGTAACGTGACAATTGAGACGCTCCAACGCGCCGCCGCCCTTGTCGGGCGTGAACTCCGCCTTGAATTGGTATAAGCGACCGTAAACACCTTGTCTCTGCCGAGGTGGACAAACTCATAGACGCCACCAAAGACAGACGCTTTCTTTATAAACGAACGTCGAAGCCCACTCGACAAGGCAGGGTATGCTTTTGCTTTCATCGACACGCCCCCCGCAATCACCGAGTCCATACGCGCCGTTGTCGCCTTGGCCGACTTTGTTCTTATCCCTACCCGAGGCCTGTTACGGTATAAGTTACAGAAATGTGTCAGCTTTTAGCGTTATGTTGCAACTTATCCACAAAAATTGTGGATAACATGTGGACAACAATGTTGATGAAATACAAAAGTTATATTTTTTCAAGTGATTTTTACTCTTTGCCCTTTTTTTACACAAACGTATTTCTGTGTAATTTCGACAAGTTACATTTGACTCTTTGAATTTTGGGTAGTTAGCCCGCCAACCGTCGTTTGTATGCAACAAATAATTTTCATGCCAAGTTGATCTGTTTATAACTGTCATTTTTGAGAAAAATTCGTTGCCCTTTAAATTCAACATCTTCCAGGCGCAAAAGATATTCTTTACAGGCAATGCCGCCGGGAGCGGTGTAGCCGGTCAGCCGCCCGTCACCGGCGACAACGCGGTGGCAGGGGATGATGACAGGCAGGGGATTGGAGGCCATGGCCCCGCCGACGGCGCGCGCCGCACCCGGCGCTCCGGCCAATCCGGCAACCTGTCCATACGTCCACACCTCGCCGAAGGGAATGGAACGAATAAGCTCCAGGATCCGCCTTCTAAAAGGAGTGACAACGGACAGGTCAACCGGTATGTCATTGAATGTTAGCCGCTCCCCCTTAAAGTAACGCTTTAACATTTCAGCCGCCCGTTGCGTCAGTTCCGATTGAGGCACTGCCCTGAATTCTCTTTGGTATGAGTCATCCCTTGCGGGGAGATGTAAATGGCAGACGCCGCCATCGCCGGCCTGGACAACGCCTACCCCCAGACAGGTTTCAAACAGTGACGCATAGTTCATGTGATGCTCCTTTTCTGTCCAAGGAGGCTAGCAATAATAAGTTGAACAAAATTGCGCTCAGATTTTGGTCAGATTTGGCTGTAGCGATTGAACAAAACCGAAGGCGTAGCAGGGCTACGTCGAGGATTTTGTGATTGAGCTGCGGTAAAAGATGGCCGGAAGAAGAGATGCAAGATGATCAAGTTATTGTTGCTAGCCT
>PLYK01000069.1 GCA_003151775.1 Geobacter sp.
AACAAAACCGCAGGCGTAGCAGGGCTACGTCGAGGATTTTGTGATTGAGCTGCGGTCAAAGATGACCGGAAGATGAGATGCAAGACGTTCATGTTATTGTTGCTAGCCTCCTAAGGATGGACGTACGGTACGTACGACTCCAAGTCGCCCCGCAGATGCCGGGCCAGCAAGCGGGCCTGGAGGTGCGGCACCAAACCTATGGGAGATTTTTCAGCCAACAGTGGATGTTCCACTTCTTCCTGCTTACGTTTCTGCCAAGCCGCCACGACTTCCTTGCGCCCTTTCTCGTTCAGATACACCGCTCCTCCGGGCCGAGGCTCGAAGTGCTCCACAGTAATCTGCTTGCGGTTGATCAGCGTGATCGCCAACCGGTCGGCCAGAAAGGCGCGGAATTCCTCCAACAGGTCCAGCCCAAGCGAGGGACGGCCCGGTCTGGGAACGTGAAGATATCCCATTTGAGGATCGAGCCCGACCCCTTCCACGGCGCTGATGCAGTCATTCAAAAGAAGGGTGTAGAGAAAGGAGATCAGCGCATTCACCGGGTCCAGCGGTGGGCGGCGGTTTCGGCCGTTCATTGGGAGGCTGTCGCGTTCCGCCGGTTTCATCATCAATGGGAAGACATCGAAATATGCGGCAGCCGCCTCGCCTTCCAGACCGCGGACATGGTCGGTGTCGCGGGCTGTCTTGAGATGGAAAAGCGCGTCTGCCTGGACGTCGGCTGATTTTCTCAAAAGCTTTTCCTCCTCGGCATCGCCGGCCTCCCGTGCGCTCCGCATCAGCACATTGCGGGCGTTCTTCACCTTGCCTGCGGTCATGGCCGCGGCAATTGCCGTTGTGCATGCGCCATCCTGCCCGGCCTGATACTGTGCCTGACGCAAGAGCACATTGCCGCTGGTCTTGCCCACCATGCGGCATTTGTAACGGCCGTTGCGGTCCAGTATCACCACGGCCCGGCCGTCCTCGGCGCATTTGCCCAGAAAGAACGGGCTGATCATGACATTGCCCATGGTCACGATGGAACCGAGGTGATGGAGCGGTACCTGGAGCTTCAATTCTCCACCCACCTCCACACGCACGGTTTCGTGGTCAAGAGACAGGTATGCTCCCTGAGTCATAATGTAGAGTGTGTTGAGGAGTTGTTTCATGGCTTAACCTCGAATAATTCCCGTACCGCCCTGCGGTTCCGGCCTTTGTCCGCGACTACTGAAGGTAGACAGATATTCTTCAAAGAGCATTCCGGGCAACGCTGGTTGTTTATCGGCGGTGGAAGACATCCGGAGGCAAGCAATTCATGAATTGCGTTCGCTGTCTCTTCCACCTGCCTCCGCAGCTCCAGAGTAAACTCAACCTCGCGGCGATGCATGGAACCTTTATGGAATATGGCTCCGCAACTGACCGTGACATTCAGTATTTCCTCCAGACAAAGTGCCTGCGCAGCCAGTTGCAGGTCATCATTGAGCCATTTCTGTTTTTTGCCGTGTTTATACTCCACCGGATACACCATACCGGCAGGATGGAATTCTACTACATCACAACGTCCCGATAGGCCGAGACGTCTGGACCAGACCGGCAGGGCATACTCCAGACGTACTCCTTCGACATCGCAGACATGAAACGTCTGATCGGCTCGGTCATGCTCGGCAGTGCCACGTTGGGTATGGATATTGTCCGTGAACTCGCCATCCATGAAGATCAAAGCACAGCGGCGGGGACAATAGGCATACTGGTTGAGCGCGGAGACGGCAATCGGCTCCGCGCCCTCGTTCTTTAATTCGTTCATGGGGTCAAAAGTTCCACGCCAGCAGGCAAGCTGTCACGGCGGACAACCACTTCGTAATCGCTGAAACTGCGTGGTGACGTGGCAGATTTTCTGACTATATCGACAATGGCTCCCTTATCCAGCAGTTTGTGAGCCGGGGCACAACCGAGCATAGCCTGTTTGATTCGCTGGTTAGGATCGCTGTCTGTACCGACATGTTTGAAAACATACAACCCACGGCAGGACATCATCCCTTTACTGGCGGAGCGGTCGTGGTCGTACATGTTCAACAACGCATCCCAGAGGTTTTTCAAGTCATTGTCGGAAAAGCCGGTTCCTTTGGCCAGATTAGCGCTAATAAAGCCTTTGGCGATGTAGAGTCCATAGGGAATCAAAGCTTTGCGCCCCATGGTGCGAAGCTTGTCTTCTTCCTGTTCGTTTTCCCACTTTTCATAATCTGCCGCTGTCTTGGCACCGCTCACTTTCTCGGCAACCGCCATACGGGTTATTGAGACATCCATCGGCAATATGGGGTCAACCGACCGGGCAAAAGAAAACTGCACCGGGCCGCGTACCTGACCGGCATTGGCACCGGTACTCATTACTGCGCCGAATGTTCGGACATCAAAGAAGGTCTGACACATCCAGTTGCGAGCATCTCCAACCTGCTTACGGTTGCCTCCACCTTCAGGTTTTCCGTCAGTTTCTTCATGGGCTTTGGTAATGTACTTGTTCAAATTTGTTGCGTGCTGCACATAGACTGCGTTAGGAATGGCGTCATTTATATCAGCGCCAAACTTTTCTTGAATAAAGTTCCGAACCCGACGTTTCAACGCCACGTCTGAAACAAGGCCGTGCATATTTTCCGGATCAATGCGCGGACTGTTGCCTGCATCAGGGTCGCCATTGGGGTTACCGTTTTCGCAATCAAACAAGTAAAGGAATTCATAGCGGTTCTGGATGCTCATTGGATATCTCCTTTGGTTTCGTTGGTAGTGGTATTCTTTCCCCTACGATTGGCGGCAATCTGCTGATAATAGCCGAGTGCAAAGAGGCTTTGCTGGTCAAGGTTGAGTGTTGACGGAATACGATCCTGTATCCTGCTCATGATTTCGGCAATCTGGTCTTCATACCAGTATGTAAGCCCACCATCCAGTTTATTCAGGTGATTTTTTGCGTTATTGAAAAGTCGCCCGAGAGTTAACCCCGGAGTCTGACTGGCGGCGACATAATAGCGTTGGACAACACCTGCTTCCACATCACCTAGGGCAGATCGTTGCAAGCCTGCCAGTACTGCCAATAGTCGCCCACACTGATATGCGGGTTCTGGATGTTCCTTATTGAGATAAGCACTCATCTGATGATCTCCTCCTTTGCGAATGAAGTATGCTTTGATTAGGCCCATGCGGGCATGGTTAAACGGTTTGTCTTCTATGAGGTCTGCGCGGAAACGGGTCAGAGCCTGAGCGATGAATGGCTGAGGAATAGGCAGTCCGGCTAGTGCGACACGCCAGAGGGTTGTTGCTGTTGGGGCTGGGAGGTCTTTCAAATCCCGCATAATGGAACCGCAAACCGCGAGAAACTTGGGGTAAGGCGCGGTCTTGTCACCATCCCTTGCAACAATCACCAGGTCGGAAAACCACTGATCAATTCTGGCAACAAGGTACTCAAAGCTCCCCTCCATCCAGTCGCGCACCATGACCCGCCCCGCCGCGCCGGATACCGTCATGGCAAAGTAACGATTGTTTTCGAGAACAGACTGCTGGCCGGTGCGCAAGGATTCAAGGAGTCGTTGCGCCGAATTTTGGGCCGACGACTCGGCGACTTCCGAAGGTTCAAACAGGAAGGCCAAGGGGTCGTCTTCCGGCTTTACGGCCTCTTTGAACCAGTGGACGACAAGGGTGTTGGCCAGCTTGCGTGAATGGTTCTTGATGAGATGGTTGAGTGCATCCACATATTCCCGGACCGGTTTCTCACCCATGGCAGCATTACTTGCTTGTTCCAGACCGAATGAGCAAAAGGCCGCCTTATCGAAACCGGCCATGACATCACCTGTACCTAGACCACCAACGCCCGATAGGCCGACAATTTTTGGCTGTGTGGCAACCGGATCAAGAGCCTCACCGGTCAGAAAGCAGACCATTCCGGCCTGTGTTGGTTCAGACAGTGGCTGCTGAGCCACTTTGCCTCGCTTAGGTTTATCCTCAACCTTTCCTTTTACTTGATCTCCTTCACGCCAGTCGCGCCACCAGTCCAGCACCTCCAATGTTTGCAGCGGATCAATCCCTGCAACGCGCCAACGCATCCAGTCTGTAGGTTTTGCCTTTACCGCTGACAAGCGGTCCCGTAACAGTTCGACCTGTTGCACGTTCTCCATAAAGTTGGTCAAAGGCTGCAAAACCGTAGCAACAGACGATGCCTGTCGAGCCATTCCAGTGAAAAACATTTGTTTTTCACGAGTTCCGGCAACCTTTTTCGGATCTTCATTTGGCTTTCTGAGCAGGGTGATTGTCTGGAGGGTCTCCACTAGAAAATGAGCTCGACCGCCAGCGTTCATGTTGTGCATCTCAGGACATTTTGGAGTCTGTTCTCCCTTGTCATCCCCAAGCGGCAGAACATTGACGAGGCGGCCATCGGAAGAAATCTCCGCAAGCCAACGCACATTTCGGGAGGTAAATCCCGGTTCCGAATCGACAAGATTATTTCGGGCATATTCAACAATCGGTTGTAGCATCAGTCCCTCCCCTTTTCCGGCTTCTGTACCATTTCACTGTCAAATGGCGGAACATCCAGAACACCTTTTTTTACCGTGGCGTCAAACAGGGAAATAAACGGCTTATCGTCCCGCACAACATCGCGGCGCAGGTCGAAGACGTCATAGAGCATCCAGCCGAGGCTCTGATCGAACGGTACGGGAGGGGATTTTTCTTCTCCCGGAGTTACATACTCAAAGAACGCAGGAAACTCACTGCATCCGAAAAACGGCTGCTGAAAGCATTTTCCCTGTTTCGCCCTGCGTTCGAACATGCTATCAAACTTGTTGATCTGCTCCGGTGCCGAAAACTTCAGCTTGGGAATAATCCTGGCGGTAAGGCGATAACGGACATTTTTCAGGGCCATGGTTTGTCGTTGAGTGCGCCCTTTCTGGTCGGTGCCCAATTCCTCCTTGCCACCATCTGCCCAGAGTGGTACAGGCTGTTCGCGCCCTTCCATCCATGCCTTAAGAATCCGGTCAGAAGGGACCTTATCCTTCACCTCATTTCGCCGCAGTGCGATATAGCTTGGCATTTCCAGCACCTCGATCCTTTCCACCTGCCAGTGAAAATATGGCCGTATGCCGTGAGAGTCCCGAATTCCCTCCCAGTAGATGGCGTCAAAGATCCCCCGTGCGGCAGACGGCGTGATGACCGGGTAGCTGAACCGCTCCACCTTCATTTCCGGGCGGGTGAAGCAGGCTAGGTCTCCCCAGACTTCCAGCGTGTGGGTTTTCTTGCTCACATCGTTCCTCCTTTCGTCAGGCAATGTAAATCTGCTGCGATTTTGGCAAAATCAGACCAAAGACATCATCGTACCGCCCTTCATCAGTTACCTGAAAAATATACCATTCATCGGAAACTCCATCTCCATAGCGCAGCTTCGCAGGGATAAGATTTGGATGATTGCTCTGTGGACGGTAGACGCTGACCGCCAGCCCTTGGGCGCGGCGTATCCACTGAGCGTTGATACCTTCTTCGTCCTGTTGACGAAACAGATCTTCAAATGTTTCAATGGCCGCCAAATACGGCACCAGCACCTGAATGGCAGACTGGTCGATCAGTCGGTACTCCTTTGCCACGCGAACGAAATCAACGGCGGTCACGGCCTCTGTAAGTTCTTTGTTTTGAGTTTCTGGCCTGCTCAAGTCATAAAGACGGTGATAATAGTCACGGAAAATGGCAGGATTGTTCAGGTCAAGACCCGCCGCACCTGCCTCTATGAGCATACCCCGTGTGACTTCCGCGGCCTGAAAATAGGCCCTCGTTGGGTAGCGTTTTCGGTAATCACCCTCGACGGCTGGCTCAAAAACCCGCACCTCGCCCATGACCCGGTTGCCGCCTTCGTCAGAAAGTCGTCCCTCCCGATTGCATCGCCCGGCGGCCTGGGCAATGGCGTCCAATGGCGCGAGGGCGCGATAAACCACCGGAAAGTCCACGTCAACACCGGCCTCGACACATTGGGTTGAAATCAAGCGGCACGACTGGCCTGCTTTCAGCCGGTTCCGCACTTCGTCCAGCACCGTCCGCCGGTGCAAGGCACAGAGATTTGTGGAGAGATGAAAGATATTCTCATCGTGCTTCAATTCTTCAAGAAGCGCCGCCGCATGATTTTTTAGATTCACCACACAAAGTGTCTGCTTCTCGTTTCTGATTCCTTCAGCCAGAGTTGACCACGTTTCTGTTTTGCCCTGCATGGGCCAGCGTACCTTATAGCGGCGCAGGGCATCATAGAGGTTTGCATGATCAGACACCGCTTCAATGGGGCGCCAACCGGCAGCGACAATTTTGGTAATCGCGCCGTCCAGGGCATCGAATGCCGGCTGGGTCGCCGTGGCAAAGAGAACCGAGGTCTTGTATGCCCGAGAGAGATGGGAGAGCGCCGCCAGTGTCGGCACCGCAAGGGATTGCGGCAATGTCTGGGCTTCGTCGAACATGATAACCGACTCCATCAGGTTGTGGAGTTTGCGGCAGGCCGACGGACGGTTGGAAAAGAGTGATTCGAGAAGCTGCACATTGGTAGTGATAATGATCGGCGCATCCCAGTTTTCCGATAACAGACGACGGGCTCGTTCGGTGTATGAATCAGCATCACTCTGTACCTTTTCACTCCCTAATCCGGCCAGACTATGATGCTCAAGAACAAAATTATTCGGGAATCCCTCAAAGACGGCGCGATAGATAGCCGCTGTCTGTTCAATGATCGACAGGAACGGTACGGTGAGAATGATGCGTTTAAGACCGTTTTTGGCGGAGTGCTCCAAAGCAAACTTGAGCATGGCGAGTGTCTTGCCGCTGCCGGTCGGGGCGGTCAGGGTGAAGAGACCCGGCTCTTTTCTCGCCGTTGTCGACACCACTTCCCAGAGTGCATTCCGGGCAGCCAGCACGATTTTGTCCGCCTTGCTCATACTATGAACTTTGCTCAACATGAAGGCATCCAGCGCGGTTGTTGCCTGTGTCACATTCAGTTTCGGCCCGGATGCACGGTGACGTTTTCCCTGTGCTTCCCCATCGAAATGAGCCTCCGTGTCCAAAAAATCAGCATCGGTGAGGCATGAGAAAAGCAAACGAACGTCGAGCATTGATGCGAGTTGCGATTGAAAACCAATTTGAAGCGGAATAACAGGAACTGCCGGTTTTTCACCTATCAAACCATCAGCGGTAAATCTCTCCTTCAAACGAGTAAAGTTTTCATCAGTAAGACTTGTGCTTGCCGGATGTGCCAGTTTCATCGCCCGTAATGAGTTGTTGTCCCCTTGTTGGAGTCCAATGTGATGTCCCTGAATCGCCAGAGCAGCGGCAATAGCGTGAAAGTCACTGAGAGCAACCCACGCCCCCGGAGACCAATGGTCAAGACCTTTGGCCTCCCCCCGCAGACGTGCCTGAAACAAGTCGGCATATTTGCCGAGATCATGGAGAAGACCGGTCAATGCAGCTTCGCCGCTCCATGCGGCACGTCCCGCGAATCCGGCTGCAAGCCTTGCAACATCAGCTAGATGTTCATTCGCCGGATGTGTTTGGTCGTGATCGTTTTTACTATGGGCAAGGTAAGTGATCATTTCTCGTTCCCACCCCTCAAATCCTTAGCAAATGCCTTTCGTATTGATCCCAAAGAGGTAAAACCCCTCCTTTGTCCCAAAAAAGTGTTAAAAAATTAGCATTCAGTTTCAGTAGGTTAGGTCATAACATTACTCCGACTTACACACGATGCAAGCAAAAAGTTTATTGCCATTTTGGCTTCACTTTATTATGCTTAATCCCGGAGATGAGCTTATATGCCGCGCACAATAGCCGAAGAACGAATCCTTGAAAAGGAACGCATCATCAAACTCTCCGCTGCCTCTGCCGAGACGGTCTTTGCCTTGATGGAAAACCCGCCCGAACCGAATGAGAACCTCAAAAAAGCCATGCGTCTCCACGCGAAATATTGCTCCGTCAATTAAACATCACAACCCATGATGTAGGGGCGCTGCTTGCCGCGCCCCGATTGGGCGGAGCAAGCGCCGCCCCTACCATTGATATGAACGCCGATGAATGCCGATAGATTCCAACCCTGAAAGGCTCACAACACTCGATGCAAATCCCCCCTGCCCCCCCTTTGTCAAAGGGGGGAATTGGCACCAACCTATCTTTAGGTTATAGGCCCCTTTTTTATAAAAAAAACCCGCTGCCTTGCCGGCAACGGGATGTGGAATCTTGAAATAACTCCTGCGATTAATGCAACAACGGACTTGTAGGGGCGCCGCTTGCCGCGCCCTGATGTTTGATTTCAATGCACGAACAGACCGGGCGCAGAAACAGGGCGCGGCAAGCAGCGCCCCTACGTCATTTCCGGCAGGTACTTCCCGGCATGGTAGGAACTGCGGACATAGGGGCCGCTCTCCACGTGCAAAAATCCCATGCCGAGGGCTCTTTCCCGTAACGCCTCGAATACCTCCGGCAGGACATACTCCTGCACCGGGTAATGGTTTTTGCTGGGGGCCAGGTACTGGCCGATGCTGAGATAGGCGCACCCTGCCCCGCGCAGGTCGCTTAGCACCTGCACGACCTCGTCTTCCGCCTCGCCCATCCCCAGCATGATGCCCGACTTGACCGGGGTTTTAGGCGACAGATCCCGGCAGGTGCGAAGCACCTCCAGGGAGCGGCCGTAATCGGCGCCGCTGCGGATGTGATACAGCCGCGCCACCGTCTCCACGTTATGGGCGACAATATCAGGCCCCGAGGCCATGACGATCTCAAGGCTGTGGCGGTCCCCCTGGAAATCCGGGATCAGCGGTTCTATGCGCGTTGCCGGCGAGACGGCGCGGATGGCGGCCACTGTGGCGGCGTGGATGGAAGCCCCGCCGTCCGGCAGGTCGTCGCGGGTCGGACTGGTAATCACCACATGGCTGAGCCTCAGCCGGGCGACCGCCTCGGCCACCCTGGCCGGCTCCCCGCTATCCACAGGCAGCGGCTGCGCCTTGTCCACGTTGCAGAAGGAGCAGTGACGGGTACAGCGCCTTCCCAGGATCAGAAACGTAGCCTGGCCGCTGCGGAAACACTCCGAGATATTGGGGCAGAGCGCCTGCCGGCAGACCGTGTTCAGGCGCAACTCTCCCAAAAGCGCCCGCATGCCGGCCTGCTCTCCGGGGTTGACGCGCTTTTGCAGCCACTCGGGTTTCCTCACGGCCTCCACGCCTCCACCCCTTCCAGATTCCAAAGGTCTGTAGCATATCGCCCCGCCAGCAACCTTTCCGCCAGAGAGCGTTCCTGCTTTGTGAGCTTTTGGGGCGAAAGTTGCACGGTGAAGTTTCTTTGAAAGGCCTCGGTCAGCTTCCGCCGCACCAGGCCGTACTCCGCGTGGATGCCGCATTGCTCCAGACTGGCGGCGTCCTCAGCAAGTCCGGGTTCCCGATCCCTCATGAACGACAGACCCGTTGCGGCCCGGTTCACCAATGGTAGCGAGCCGTGTTGAAAGATGACCCCCTTCTGCCGGCGCTGGGCATTGCCGCCGATCTTCCTGCCCCCCACCATGATATCGAAACTCTCCTTGCCTGCAAAACAGAAGGCGGTCCGTTCGCCCAGACGCGCTTCAGGGGGGACGGCATCCAGGGCATAGGAGGCCTCAAGACCCAGGTCGCGGTACAGGGCGATCAGGAAACCGGTCAATACGCGGAATGAATCCTTGATCGATGAGGCGGGCGGGATCTGCTCCGGCGAGCAGACGATGGCATAGGTCACCTCGTCGGCGTGATAGATCGTCCCGCCGCCGGTGATGCGGCGCACGACGGGCACCCCCCCGGCCCGGCAGCGTCCCAGGTCCAGCACCTCGGCCGCCCTCTGGAATCGGCCCAGGGACAGGGCCGGCGGCTGCCAGCCGTACAGGCGCAGCACCGGCGGCGATAGAGCCGGGTCGAATGAACGCAGGAGCGCCTCATCGATGGCCATGTTTTCCGGACCGGGACGCGGTTCGTCCTCGATGAGGCGCCAGGTTGTTGCTTTGCCGGCCAAAAGTAACGCGGACCGCTTTTGTTCACACCAGGCAGCAGACATTCTGCTCCCTGGCCGCCTTGGTCTCGTCCAGCCGCGAGACCGGCATGGTCAGCGGTGCGTCCAGCAGTGCCTGGGGATCGCTCCCCGCGGTCCTGGCGGCCTCGATCATCACCTCGATAAAGGCATCCATGGCAGCCTTGCTCTCGGTCTCGGTCGGCTCAATCATGATCGCTTCCTTGACGATCAGCGGGAAGTAGACCGTTGGGGGGTGATAGCCCCGGTCGATCAGGAACTTGGCGATGTCGATGGCGTGCACGCCGTGGGCCAGTTGCCGGGATGCCGAGAAAACGCACTCGTGCATGCAGGTCTGGTCATAGGGGAGATCAAAGTAGGGTTTCAGGCGTTCCTTGATGTAATTGGCGTTGAGCACCGCATGCTCGGACACCCGGATCAGTCCCTCCCGGCCCAGCATGATGATGTAGGCGTAGGCCCTGACCATGATGCCGAAGTTGCCGTAAAAATTGGCTGCGCGGCCGATGGCTCCGGGCCGGGAGGTCTGAAGGCCAAAGGCGCCATTGTCGTCCATGACGATGCGCGGCAGGGGCAGAAACGGGATCAGGGCCTTCTTGACCCCCACCGGCCCCGCACCGGGACCGCCGCCGCCGTGGGGCGTGCCGAAGGTCTTGTGGAGGTTGACGTGCACCACATCGAAGCCCACGTCGCCAGGCTTGACCTTGCCCATGATGGCGTTCAGGTTGGCGCCGTCGTAGTACATCAGGGCGTCAAAGGAGTGGGCGATGTCGCTGATCTCCTTGATGTGCGGGTTGAACAGCCCCAGGGTGTTGGGACAGGTCATCATCACCGCCGCCACCTCGTCGTTCATGGCCTGCCTGAACAGCTCCATGTCCATGTCGCCGTAGGACGCGGTCGGCACTGTGATGACCTCGTAGCCGGCGATGGCGGCCGAGGCCGGGTTGGTGCCGTGGGACGAATCGGGCACCAGCACGTATTTCTTCCTGTTCCCCTTGGCGCGGTGGTAGGCGGAGATCAGCAGGATGCCGGTCAACTCGCCATGGGCGCCTGCCAGCGGCTGGGTGGTGACCTCGTCCATGCCGGTGATGTCCGCCAGCATCTGCCCCAGGTCGTAGAGCATCCCCAGGCTTCCCTGGCAGAACTCCTCACCCCCCGGCAGGAGCGCCGTCATGGGGTGGAAGGGGGCAAACAGGGCCGCAGCGTTCTCCAGCACCTTGGCGTTGTACTTCATGGTGCAGGACCCCAGCGGGTAGAAATTGGTATCCAGCGAGAAGTTGCGGCGTGACAGGTTGGTAAAGTGCCGCACCAGATCCAGCTCGGAGACCTCCGCCAACCCGGCGGGTTCCGCGCGCAGCAACGCTTCCGGCAGGGGTGCGGCAACGGGTACGTCCGAGGCGGGCAGTTTAACCCCCCTGCGGCCGGGAACGGATTTTTCATAGATTAGTTCCATAAGATTGTCTCTCCAAGATCAGATGTTCGCCTGCAACGCATCGGCCAGCCGGTCGATCTCTTTCTTCGTCCGCTTCTCGGTGACCGTCACCACCAGGGCGTTGGCCGAATCCTCGTAGTAATCCCCCAGCGGCACGCCGGCGGCAATGCCCTGCTTGAGCATCTCCGTCACGATTGGTGCGGCCGGCCCGGGCAGGAACAGCGTAAACTCGTTGAAGGCCGGCGCCGATTGCAGTACGGCCACGCCGGGAATCAGGGCCATGCGGGCCTTGGCGTACTCGGCCTTGTCCCGGTTGAGGCGTGCCAGGTCGGCCAGACCGTCCCTCCCCACGGCCGACAGGAAGATCAGACCGCGCAGGGCGCACAACCCCTGGTTGCTGCAGATGTTGGAGGTGGCCTTATGGCGCTTGATGTGCTGTTCCCGGGCCTGAAGGGTCAAAACGAAGCCGCGCTTGCCGTTCCTGTCGACGGTCTCGCCGACGATGCGGCCCGGCATGTTGCGGATAAAGGCCTTTTTTGCGGCGATGAAGCCGAAGGAAGGACCGCCGAAGGATAGCGGGTTGCCCAGGCTCTGGCCGTCCCCCACGGCGATATCGGCCCCCATCTCGCCCGGTGACCTGATGAGGCCCAGGGAGACCGGATAGACGGAAGCCACCAGCAGGGCGCCCGCGGCGTGAATCTGCGCCGCCAGGGGGCTCAGATCCTCGATGCAGCCGAAAAAATTGGGGTTCTGCACCAGCACGGCCGCAACCCGCTCATCCAGCACAGCGGCCAGGGCGGCGCGGTTCAGCAGGCCGTCCAGAGGCGTGATCTCCACCACCTCCACATCCTGGTTGTAGAGATAGGTTTTGAGCACCTGCCGGGAAAAGGGGCTGACGCAGCCGTCTACCACGACCCGGTTGCGGCCGGTCGCCCGCAGGGCCATCATGGCCGCCTCGGCGCATGCCGTGGCGCCGTCATAGAGCGAGGCGTTGGACACATCCAGGCCGGTCAGGCGGCAGATGGCGGTCTGGTACTCGAACAGGGCCTGCAGGGTCCCCTGGGAGCACTCGGGCTGATAGGGGGTGTAGGCGGTGTAGAATTCGGCCCGGCCGGACAGGTGATCGACCACGGCGGGGATGATATGGTCGTAATAACCGCCCCCGATGAAATTGACCATGGCGGCGCTGTTATCGGCGGCAATGGCCTGCATCCGGGCAAATGTCTCGAACTCGGACATGCCCGGGGGAATATTGAAGGTCTTGGCCCGCAATTCGGGCGGGATCGGTGCGAACAGCTCCTCGACGCTGGAAGCGCCGACAACCGAGAGCATCTCCCTGATCTCTTCCGCGGTATGGGGGCAATAGTGACTGTCGTTCATGAATGCTCTCCTGGCAAAAATAAGGAGGATAGCAATAATAAGTTGAACAAAATTGCNNGTTATTGTTGCTAGCCTCCTAAGGGCGATCCTTGCGGCCGCCCCATTATCGGACGAATGCGGGATTCGTCTCTACACGGTTTTCAGGTACTCGTCGTACTGTTCCCGGGTCATCAGGTTCTTCAGCTCCGCTTCGTCGGCAATCTCGATCCAGACCAGCCAACCTGCGTCTTCCGCGCTTTCGTTGACGATCTCCGGGGCATCGTTCAAGGCCTCGTTGATCTTGAGCACCTTGCCGGAAACCGGCGAATAGATGTCGCTGGCAGCCTTGACCGATTCGATGGCCCCCAGCACCTCGAACTGCTTGACCACCTTGCCCATGGCGGGAAGCTCCACAAAGGTGATATCCCCCAGTTCATGCGCGGCATGTTCGCTGATGCCGACCGCGCCGATCCCTTCCTTAATCTTGACCCACTCGTGCTCCTTGGTGAAATAGATGCTCATGCCGGTACATCCTCCTCGTACATGGTTATTAATACAAAACCTGATTAACGCTCATCTTCCGCCACATGGAACCCCCCTTTGAAAAAGGGGGACTTGACCGTTAGCGGAAAATCGACGCTTCTACGACCGAAGCGATCCGTCCCGGTAGAAGGGGAGTTCGCAGACCGTGGCCTCCATGCTGACCCGTTCGTGGATGATGGTAAGCGGCGTGCCGACCGTGGTCAGGTCCGGCCTGACGAATCCCAGGCCGATGCCTCGGCCGAGCATGGGGGAGAATACGCCGCTGGTCACCGTGCCGACGCTCTCGCCGCTGAAGCAGAGATCAAAGTGGTGGCGCGGCGAACGACGGCTGTTCACCTCGAAGGCCGCCTTTCTGCGGCCCACTCCCTGCTCCTTCTGGCGCAGCAGCGCATCCTTGCCGACAAAACTCTTTGCCAGGTCCACAAACCCCTCCAGCCCGGCCTCCAGCGGTGTGGTGTCCTCGTCGATATCGCTGCCGTAGAGCGAGTAGCCCACTTCAAGGCGCAGCATATCCCGGGCTCCCAACCCGGCCGGCCTGACCCGCTCGTCCTTCAGCAGCAGATCCCACAACTCGCCGGCCTTGTCCGAGGGGATGAAGATCTCGTACCCAAGCTCGCCGGTGTAGCCGGTGCGGCTGACGATGGCCTCGACCCCGAGGATGTTCATGGTGGTGAACCTGAAATAGGGGATCGCGGCGATTGCTAAGCCAAAGGCCTTTACCATGACGTCGCGGGAGAGTGGCCCCTGGATGTCCAGTTTGCCGGTCTTGGCCGAGATATCGGTAAAGGTTCCCCCCTTCAGCCTCCCTTTGATGGCAACGAAGTCCTTGGGGGCCGTGGCGGCATTGACTACGATCATGGCCTTGTCGTCGGCCATGCGAAAGACGATCAGGTCGTCGATGATGCCGCCGTTTTCGTTGAGCAGGAAACCGTAGCGCGAACGGCCGACCGGGATCGTTGCGACCGAAAAGGTGAAGACATCCTCCAGGCCGCCAGCCGCAAAATTCCCCTCGAAGAGGAATTCACCCATGTGGCAGATATCGAAGAGCGCCGCCTTGGCACGACACCAGGCGTGTTCGGCGATGATACCCTCGTACTGGATCGGCATGTTCCAACCGCCGAAGGGCGCCATCAGCGCCATCAGCGCCTCGTGCCGCCCGCAGAGCGGCGTTTTATCAAGCTGTTTATCCATGATTCATATCTCCCACTTAAGAGCGCAGGGAGGCGGCAAGCGACGTAAGGAACTCGGAACTTACCAATATACCGTTTTACATCTCATCTTCAGGCCATCTTTGCCGCCCCTTCAATCACAAAATCCTCAGCGTAGCCCTGCTACGCCTGCGGTTTTGCTCAATCAGGGGCAACAAATCCGACCTAAATCTGAGCGCAAAACTTG
>PLYK01000113.1 GCA_003151775.1 Geobacter sp.
CGGCGATCGCGGTCTTGCCGACACCGGGCTGGCCGATCAGCACCGGGTTGTTCTTGGTCTTGCGCGACAGGATGCGGATCACCCGGCGGATATCCTCGTCGCGGCCGATGACCGGATCGAGCTTGTCGCTCCTGGCCAGCTTGACCAGATCGCGGCCGTACTTCTCCAGGGCCTCGTAACTGGCCTCCGGGTTGGCGGAGGTCACCCGCTGGTTGCCGCGCACGTCGGTCAGGGTCTTGAGAAATTTTTCCCGGTCGATGCCGGCCTTTTTGAGTATCCAGCCGGAAGGGAACTTGTCCCCTTCGCCCAAAAGCGCCATGAAGAGGTGTTCTACCGAGACATACTCGTCCTTGAGCCGCTTGGCCTCGTTCTCGCCGGCCACCAGGATACGCGACAGCCGCTGGGAGACATAGATCTTGCCGGGCTCGGCTCCGGGGCCCGAGACATGAGGACGCCGGTCCAGTTCCGCTTCAACCTCCTGTTTGATCATTTCGGGCCGGACATCCATCCGGGTTAAAAGGCGCGGCACCAAGCCATCCTGTTGCTCCAAGAGCGCCCAGAGCAGGTGCTCGCCATCCACCTCGACATGACCGCAGGTAACGGCCTTGTTCTGGGCCTCTGCAAAGGCTTCCTGGGATTTTTGCGTCAGACGGTTGAAGTCCATGATTCTTTCCTTGGAATGCAATGGAATTTTGCTGCTCTCCTCATGTTAGGTAAGCACGGTAACGGGGAATGTCAAGAAGGGGAGGGGGAATTGTCAGGAACGGGAGGGGGGTTGGAGGGTGGTTATCAGGAAGGGGAGGGTGGTTATCAGGAAGGGAAGGGTGGTTATCAGGAAGGGGAGGGTGGTTATCAGGAAGGGGAGGGTGGTTATCAGGAAGGTGGGTAGACCCAACACTCGTGTCACCAACCGCCATTTAATCCTAACATCCCGCCAGCCATCGTCAGACCGTCCGACAATCCATGTTATGTAATCATCGTGCACATGCCTCGCCAGGAAAACTGCAGCAGCTGTCTGGCCTTCAACGGAATGGTGGCGCGGGTTCTCGTCAACCCAACTCGATAATCTCATGGCCAAGGCCCAACTGGCTAATGACGATATCGCCGCCGCCATCGCGCGTGTTCAGGAAGCTGATGCACAGGCGCGCATTGCCGGCGCACCCCTGCTGCCAAATGTGGGTGTCGGTGCAACAGTATCCCGCGAGCGCCAGCCGCTGACAGGGGGCGCCATAGGCTTGTTAATTCAATAATAACATGTGCGAAAGTTGAGTTATAATGTAATAGGGCTGTAAATCGAGGCTGAACAAGGCATGAGGACATTCCGGGCGCTGGATTCATTTGAAATCAAAGACTCAGCTTAACAAAGCACTGTTAAATCTATTTTAATCAATGATAATAGCTAGCTATTCTGAAGTCGCAGGTGCTCGAAAAGTATGCCGATATTTCCAGCCCCCGGAACGGATCACTCTCCTACCAACTCTGTTGCGCTGCCATGGCGGCATTATATGAGAGGAGAACCAATATGAAAATAAATCGAATTGGGGCAGCTCAGTGGCAGGGTGGCATCAAGGACGGCAAGGGCGCGATCTCCACGGCGAGCGGCGCCTTGAATGACTATCCCTATGGTTTTGCCAGCCGCTTCGAGGGGGTGCCGGGCACCAACCCTGAGGAGTTGCTCGCTGCTGCGCACGCCGGCTGCTTCACCATGGCCTCTCGCTGATCCTTGGCGAGGCAAAGCTCATTGCCGAACGGATGGAAACCTCCGCCACGGTCACACTGGAACAAGTTGAGGACGGCTACGCCATTACCGCCGTCCACCTGAAGCTGGAAGCCAGGATTCCGGGCGCGGACCAGGCGACGTTTGAACGGCTCGCCGGCATGGCAAAGGCCGGATGCCCGGTTTCCAAGCTGTTCAGGGCCGGGATCAAGCTGGAGTCAACGCTCGTTCCCTAGGGCTATGAGCCCACAGGGCCTTCAAATGAGGAGCGAACTATGGTGAGTTCAAAAATAGTAGTACTGCGTTCCAGGCCGGCCATGATCGCGCGTACTTCGCTTTTCATTCTCGCCTGCCTGTCGGCGCTGAACCTTTCCGCCTGCAGCAAGGAAAAACCTTCCCCGCCGCAGGTTCCGGAAGTGGAAGTTGCGCAGGTCATCCAAAAAGACATCCCGGTCGTGCACGAGTGGGTCGGAACGGCCGACGGCCTGGTGAACGCTACGATAAGGGCGCAGGTAACGGGCTACCTTATCAGGCAGGACTACAACGAAGGGGACCTGGTTAAAAAGGGCCAGGTGCTCTTCGAGATCGATCCCCGTCCTTTCAAGGCCGCCCTGGACCAGGCGGAGGGCATTCTTGCCCAAATGGAGGCGCTCTATGAGAACGCCCGCGCCAATCTCGCCCGGGTCAAACCCCTCGCCGACAAGAACGCGCTGAGCAAGAAGGACCTGGATGATGCCGTCGCCTCCGAGAGTTCCGCCAAGGCGCAAGTGCTGACAGCCAGGGCCGCGGCGGAGAATGCCCGGCTCAACCTCGGCTTCACACGGATTACCTCCCTCATAAACGGCATGGCCGGCCTCGCCAAGGCGCAGGTCGGCGACCTGGTCGGCCCAGCGGTCCAGGGGGGCGAGCTCACCACTGTTTCGACGATCAACCCGATAAAGATCTATTACACCATCAACGAGCAGGCCTACATCAACTACATGCGGCGCTTCGCGTCCGAGACCGCCGGCCTTGTGGAGGCAAAAAAACTGCGGATCGCGCTCATACTGGGTGACGGGTCACTCTATCCCCATGCCGGGAAATTTTACGCCATTGACCGGCAGGTGGACGTGAGGACCGGGACGTTCAGGGTGGCGGCCCTCTTTCCCAATCCGACCAACCTGCTCCGCCCTGGGCAGTTTGTCAGAGTGCGGGTATTGATCGGGACCAAGAAGGGGGCGCTTCTCGTTCCACAACGGGCCGTGATGGAACTCCAGGGGAGCTATCAGGTGGCCGTAGTCGGGGGTGACGACAAGGTAGAGATGCGGCCGGTAAATCCGGGCGAGCGGGTCGGCAGCCTTTGGGTAATCGACGCAGGCCTGAAGCCGGGCGAACGGGTCGTCGCGGAAGGGCTGCAGAAGGTGAAGCAGGGGATAGGGGTGAAACCGCGGCCTTTTGCCCCCCTGTCCACAATCGTTTCCGGAAAGAGCGCCACACCAGAAGGCGGAGGGAGATAACCCCATGTACCGCTTTTTTATCAGGCGCCCCATCGTGGCGATTGTCATCGCGATCATCACGGTCATCATTGGCCTGGTCTCCATGGCAGGGCTGCCGGTGGCCCAGTATCCCAATATCGTCCCCCCCGAGGTCCTTGTCCAGGCTACCTACGTGGGGGCGGACGCTCTGACCATCGAGCAATCGGTTGCCGCCCCCCTCGAACAGCAGATGAGCGGCGTGGACAACATGAACTACATGTTTTCCCTGAATCCCAACAACGGCCTGATGCGGCTGACGGTTAACTTCGACGTGAAGAGCGACCCGAATACCGACCAGGTGCTCGCCCAGTTGCGCGAATCCCAGGCAGAACGGCAGTTTCCGATCGATGTGCGCAACTATGGGGTGACGGTCCAGAAATCCCTTTCCGCACCTCTCATGTTTATTTCCCTCTATTCGCCAAAAAAGACCTATGACGCCACTTTCCTCGCCAACTATGCCTACATCAACATCATTGACCAGTTGACGCGGGTTAAGGGGATCGCCAGTGTCACGGTCTTCGGCGCAGGCCAGTACGCCATGCGCTGCTGGGTGCGGCCGGACATGCTGGCCAAGCTGAACATCACTATCTCTGAAATAGTTGACGCGCTGCAGAAACAGAACACAGTGAACCCCGCCGGCCAGGTGGGGAGCGAACCGAGCCCTCCCGGCCAGGAGTTTACCTACGCGATCCGCGCCCAGGGACGGCTTGTCACGCCTGAGGATTTCGGCCAGATCGTCCTGCGCGCCAACCCGGGCGGTTCTCTTGTCCGCCTGAAAGACGTGGCGCGCCTCGAACTCGGGGCGCAGGACTACAACATCCAGGGACGTTTCAACGGCGAACCGGCGGGGATCCTGGCTCTCTTCCAACTCCCCGGCACAAACGCTCTGGAAGCGGTTGAAGGCGCCAAAAAAGTAATGGAAAAAATCAAGGGCTCCTTTCCCGCAGATCTCGACTACGGGATCGCCCTCGACACCACCAGTTCGGTCACCGCCGGGCTTCACGAAATAGTCATAACCCTGTTCATAGCGGTTATATTGGTGATCATTGTCGTCTTCGTCTTCCTCCAGGGGTGGCGAGCAACCCTTATCCCGCTCATTGCCGTACCGGTGTCGTTGATCGGCACCTTCGCTTTTTTCCCCCTGCTCGGTTTTTCCATCAACCCCATAGCCCTGATGGGGATGGTCGTGGCCATCGGCCTCGTTGTGGACGATGCCATCGTGGTGGTCGAGGCCGTGGAACGCCACATCGAGGAGGGAATGGCACCGAAAGACGCCTCACTGCAGGCCATGAGCGAGGTCGCCGGCCCGGTCATGGCCATCGCTCTGGTGCTGGCCTCCGTGTTCCTCCCGACCGTCTTCATCCCCGGGATCACCGGCCGGCTTTACACCCAGTTCGCGGTCACCATCGCCATCTCGGTGCTCCTCTCGGCCTTTAACGCCCTGACCCTTTCCCCCGCACTCTGCGCGATCCTGCTCCGTCCGAAAAAAGAAGCGCGCGGCCCCCTGGGGTGGTTTTACCGGCACTTCAACCGCCTCTTCAAACAGGGCACCGATACGTATGTCTCCATATCTCGCTTCTTTATCCGCAAGGCGGTGATCGGCTTCGTGATCCTGGCGGTGGCGAGCGCCGGGATCGCCATTCTGGGCAAACGGATTCCCGGCGGCTTTCTCCCCGAGGAAGATCAGGGGTATGTCTATGCCGTTATCCAACTTCCCATCGCCGCCTCCCTGCAAAGGACCGTGGATGCCTGCCGCCAAGCGGAGCAGATCATCAAGAAGATCCCGGGCGTACAGTACTGCACCACGGTTGCAGGCTTCAACCTCCTGAGCTATGTCCGCAATACGTACAGTGCTTTCTTTTTCATCAAGCTCAAGGACTGGTCCGAGCGGGAGCGTCCGGGGGAGAACGCCGCAGGGATCATCGACCGCCTGAACCGCGAACTCGGCCGGTTGCCAGAGGGGAACGCCTTTGCCTTTTCCCCGCCGGCCATCCAGGGGGTCGGCACCGCTGGCGGGGTTACTTTCATCCTCGAAGACCGGGCCGGCAAGGATATCGCCTTTCTGGCGGAGAATACCGACAAGTTCATTGCCAGCGCCCGGAAACGGCCGGAACTGGCGCGGGTGGCAACGACGCTATTGCCCAGCGTGCCCCAGTATTTAGTGGACGTGGACCGCGACAAGGTCTTGAGCGAGGGGGTGGACCTGAGCCAGGTCTACGGTACGCTCCAGGCCTTCATGGGGGGACAGTTCGTAAACTACTTCAACCGGTTCGGCAGACAGTGGCAGGTCTATGTGGAGGCAGAAGGGGACTTCCGGACGGATGTCAGGCAATTGGGACAGTTCTACGTGCGCAACGCCAACGGCGACCCGGTGCCGCTGGCAGCGGTGACGACGGTGGAAAAACGGACCGGTCCCGAGTTTACCATGCGCTACAACCTCTTTCGCTCGGCCCAGATAAACGCCTCGGCCGCCCCAGGTTACAGCTCTGCCCAGGCAATGAAGGCCATGGAGGAGGTCTTTCATGCGACCATGCCGAACGACATGGGCTTCGATTACCTGGGCATATCGTTCCAGGAAAAGCAGGCCCAGGAGAGCGTGCCGCCGACTGCCATCTTCGCGCTTTCACTGCTGTTCGTGTTCCTGATCCTCGCTGGTCTTTACGAAAGCTGGTCACTGCCGTTCAGCGTCCTGCTCAGCACCCCCATCGCCGTCTGCGGTGCATTTGCTGCGCTGCTCGTGCGCGGGATGCAGTTCAATATCTACGCCCAGATCGGGCTCATCGTTCTCATCGGGCTGGCGGCCAAGAACGCCATCCTGATCGTCGAATTCGCCAAGGCTGAATACGAAAAGGGGATGGAGTTGCAGGAGGCTGCGCTGACCGGTGCGCGCCTGCGGCTCAGGCCGATCCTCATGACCTCCTTTGCCTTTATCCTCGGCTGCCTGCCGCTGGCGCTCTCCAGCGGCGCCGGCGGCATTGCCCGGAACGTGATGGGCTCTGGCGTCATCGGCGGTATGCTTGCGGCGACGGGGATCGCCATCTTCTTCATTCCGATGATGTTTTACGTCATCGAGAAGTTCAGCAAGGCAGGAAGGGGTGGCGAGATGGAAGCGGAACAGAGTGAAAACAAACCGGGACACGGTAAAGGGGAATAGGATGCGCCGCTTCTTCGCAGTTACGCTCTTATGCCTGATCCTCGGCGGCTGCATGGTCGGTCCCGACTACCGGCGACCGGTGGTTTTGACCCCGCAATCGTGGCGTTTTGGGGAAAAGGAAGCCAAAGAGCTGACTGATACCGCCTGGTGGGAGCAGTTCAACGATCCGGTGCTGAACGAGTTGATTGCCGTTGCCCTCCGGGAAAACAAGGACCTGAAGACCGCCACGGCCCGGGTGGAGGAGTTCCGGGGTCGCTATGTCGTGGCCCGCGCTCCCATGTTCCCGCAGATAGGGGCAGGCGCCAGCCCGGGCAGGGAGCGCACCACAGAGCTCGGCCAGACCCCGCTCCCCACCGGAACGCCAAACCCGACCGAGTTGTATCAGGCCAACTTCTTCGTCAGTTGGGAGATCGATCTCTGGGGAAAACTGAGAAGGGCTTCAGAGGCTGCTCGCGCCGACCTCATCGGCACAGAAGAGGGCAAGAGGGCCGTCGTCCTATCCCTCGTCACCTCGGTGGCCGGTGCCTACGTGAACCTCCGCGACCTCGACCGGCAACTGGAGATCGCCAAACGGACCGCCAAGAGCCGTGAGGAGTCCCATAATATATTCATCCTCCGCTTTCAGGCCGGGTATGTCTCCGAACTAGAACTGAGTCAGGCTAGGTCCGAGTACGAACGGGCACTTGCCACCATTCCCGCCATAGAAAAGACCATAGCCCAGCAGGAGGACGCCCTGAGCCTCCTCCTCGGACGCAATCCGGCCGCTGTCGGGCGGGGTAAGGTCATCGATGCGTTGGAGGTCCCGGTCGTCCCTGCCGGGCTCCCGTCCGACCTTCTGGAAAGGCGGCCCGACATACGCCAGGCCGAGCAGGAGTTGATAGCGGCCAATGCCCAGATCGGCGTAGCGCGCGCCCAGTTCTTTCCTAGCATCTCCTTGACCGGCCTTTTTGGTTGGGAGAGCACGCGACTATCGCAACTTTTCACCGGCCCGGCCCGCATGTGGAGCTGGGCCGTCCCGATCACCCAGCCGATCTTCACCGGTGGTGCCATTAGCGCAGAGGTCAAGGTGGCAGAGGCGATCCGGGAGGAGGCGCTCCTTCAGTACCAAAAGGCTATCCAGAACGCCTTCCGCGACATGGAGGATTCCCTCATTGACCAACGGCACACCCGCGAACAACTCGATGCCCAGGCCCGTCAAGTGGAGGCGCTCCGCACGTACGACAGCACGGCGCGGCTTCGCTACGAGAACGGCTATACGAGCTACATCGAGGTGCTGGACGCCGAGCGGAGCCTGTTTGATGCCGAGCTTGCCTATACCCAGACAAAGGGTGGTCTTTTGCAGGCCTTGATCAATATTTACAAAGCCCTTGGGGGAGGGTGGGTCGTCTCGGCGGAGAAAATGACCGTGCCGGCTGCCCACGGCGGTCACATCCCCCTCGACCCCTGATGCCGGCCCGGCGTGCGTTGAATTTTTGAACGAGCGGCCTCGCCGCAAATCAGCCTCGCCGCAGATTTTCAACAACCTGTTAGAGCGTCCCCCAGGCTATCTCACATCCCGAACCAAGGAGGAAACCGTGATCACCTTTTCACTGAATGGCAAGAAACAGTCCGTTGAACTCGGCCCCGACACCCCGCTCCTCTGGGTGCTGCGCGACCATCTGCATCTCACCGGCACCAAGTTCGGCTGCGGCGAGGGTCTGTGCGGCGCCTGCGCAGTGCATCGGGGTCTGCCCTTGGCAGTGCATCGGGGTCTGCCCTTNNGCATCGGGGTCTGCCCTTGAATTTAGAATTTTAGGCTAGGGCAGTGCATCGGGGTCTGCCCTTGAATTTAGAATTTTAGGCTAAATATCCACTTTCAAGGGCTGACCCTTAGCCTTTTCCCAGTAAAATGTGTTAAAAATTAAAAACTGTGTTGCATTTGGTGGCCAATAAACAAACAAAAGGAGAAAGCCAAAATGACCTCAGAAGAATACTTGGCAGAGATGAACGGTAAAATTGAAACATTGACTATGGTCTGTAGTATCCTGATTTCGCTTTCTCCCGACAAAAAACAAATTGCGCAATTGTTTACATCTATTGTTAGCGCTGCGGAGACAGAAGAAAGCAAGGCCCCCCACCTAAGAAGCTACACAAACGGCATAAAAGCGGTAATTACAACCTTGGAAGAGTCTCTAAAGACCGTTTCAGATGCTTCTCAATTCCGGAATTTAGAGTTTGACACTGAACAGTAGATTTATCATCAATCATTTTGGTTTAATCCTTTTAGAAATCACAAAGAACCTTCACCCTACCATCATCCATAATACAACCAGACATATCCTGTCACATCAATATGATACTCTCAATGATCATCACCAATAGAGGGTTTCAATATGATCAAAATATGCTGTACACCAGATAAACCGATTACAACGATCTGATACCAGAGCAGAAGAAGAGATTTGGCCTCCTGGTCCATCAACTCCGGGGACCTCAAAGGGGACGCTGCTTGATATTTTGCTATTAGCCCAGTTAGGGACCTCAAAGGGGACGCTGCTTGATATTTTGCTATTAGCCCAGTTAGAAATATAACAAGCAGCGTCCCACAACCCACGGATAGCTTTAAGGCCGTACCGTGGATCCGTTCAAGAAGAAGACCGCAATCTTGCAGATAGAAGATGTCGTCATTGGGGGGAGGATCGAAAGGGGATCGGTCCGACCAAAAAATACTGGGGCATATCGTTCCAAGTCAGGGAGTCTCTGCAGACGCTCATAAGATTCAGCCTCTGCTATGAAATATCCGCGAGTTATTTCATCGGAAGTTAGGACGTCATGGCCCCACGTTTCGTCGTCTTCCCAGTGGGGTTGCCGCTTAAACGCTTTTAGTACTCGATCGTTGCCAAGGTCGATGACGTCTGCAATGGCACCGCTCCCAATCAGGTTTAGCACATGTTTGTCTCTGTGGAGGGCCACAGCGGCTGATGGGCCTCCGGATGGTGGGAACCACATCCAGGTCTCCGTGGACGTCCTTGGCGAATTCGGAGGACAGTTTACTTAATTGCCAACCACGGAATTAAGCTATCTCAAAACCACCCTTCCGCCTTCACCCTCCGATTAAAATCCACAATCCCCTTCTACTCTCTAGTATACACAATATTCAACCACAAAATCAGCATGTTAAAAATATTACATTACTTCAAAAGTGTCCAAAAAATGAATACTTCAGCACCATCCATCTAACCAACCGTCATCACACAACAAAATTAATACTTTTCTGAAAGTGTCCAAAAACTGGATATTCATCGTTATCCTCCTAAACAGCCGATATCAAACAATAAAATTACAGCTATTTTAAAAGTGTCCAAAAACTGTACACTTCAGTTGGAATTAAAAAACTGATGAAGGGCAGCGTCTCCATTTTTCATTTTTTCTGAAAAATGGAGACGCTGCCCTATCTGATTTTCTCCTCACCACTCTTCAGCTTATCCAGATAATCCGCCCATTGCTGCATCATCTTCCGGCGTTGCGGAAGATACTTAGTGCGGTTGTAAGCGGTCCCGTTAGGGTCCTTGACGACATGGGCAAGCTGGTGCTCAATGAAATCCGTGCGGACCTCAAGGACCTCATCAAGGATCGTCCGCGCCATGGCCCCGAAGGGGAGGGGGGATAATCAGGAACGGCGCGCGTCGACCATGCGCTTGAGTATGTTCAGAAAATTTCGGGCCAGAAGGGGATGGAAATCGCTCCCGGACATGTCCAGCATCCGGCTGACGATGGTCCGCAGGTCCACCGGGTTGCGATACGGGCGCTGGGTCCGCATGGCATCGAAGAAATCGGAGATCATGGTGATCTGGCTGCACAGGTTGGGGCGCCATCCCTCGGGCGCCTCTGGATAGCCGGACAGATCGTACCTCATGTGGTGCTCATAGGCGGTCACCACCGCCAGGCGGGGAACGCCGGGAACCTCCAGGAGATGCCGCGCGCCCAGCACCGGGTGTTTTTTCATAATCTCAAACTCCAGGGGCGTCAGCCTGTCCTTTTTGATGAGGAGCTCCTCGGGAATGAGGAGTTTGCCGATATCGTGCAGCATGGCGGCAATGCCGATGTCATGCAGCATCTGTCCCTCAATGCCCAGCGACATGGCCTGGGCCAGGTTGAGGATACAAACATTGGCGGAATGGGTGAAGATATACTCCTCGTCGCTGCGCATGGTTGCCGTAACCAGCCGGGATTCGCCCTCCCGGCGGAAGGCGGCGATCAACCCGGATACGATATCGGCGATACCGGCAACCTTCATCTTCCGCCTTTTTATCAGCGCCTCGTAGATCTCCGTAAAGCGGGCCAGTTCTTCAGCAGGCATTTCTCGCAAGGGGATCCGGCGCTTTTCGCCATCCCCGCCGGAAACGCAGTAGGCGGCGTAATATTCGTCGCCGCTTTCCTCCCGGAGTTCCACGTAACCGAAGCGGATGTGTTCGCTGGAACTCAAGGTTGCTTTTCCGCCCTCCTGGCCGGCCAGGCCGGCGATGAGCGCGATGATCTCCTCGCGGCTCAGCCCCTCGATAAACTTCAAGTGGCCGATGCCCCTGGATTTGAGCACCTCGGCAAAACGGTTCAGAAAGAGACTGAAGGAGGAGGGGGGTTCGCCGTTGATAATCAGCTCATCCTCGATAACCGTCAATGATATCTGCCGGGAGACGCCAAGGGCTGCGCTGATGCCTTTGTAGGCCGCCTCGGCCAGGCGCGCCACCTGGGGGTGCCCCATGGAATAGAGTGCGGCATTGGCTGTTGCCGAGAGCAACGAGCGGACGGATTCCTGTACTATGAGGCTTTCACTGTCCATCGGACTTCATCCTGACAACCCGCAGGCATGCTTCGGCCTGCCGCGCCAATTCGTCGTTGCCCCATGCGATCTTTTCCAGGATCGGCAGGGCGCTTTTCGGGGGGTAACCTTCAAGGGAACGGACGATTTCGAGCTTGAGCCGGGCAAGAGCCTTGGCGCGGATCAGGTTTGCGGAGCCAAGCACCTTGACCAGTTCGGGAAGCGCCTCCTCATGCCCGATCTCTTTCAGGGATTGGACTGCAGCGCATTTCAGTTCGAGATCAAGCGGTTTAAGGCCGCTTTTGGCGACAATCGCCACAAGCTTCCTGAAGACATCGGGGGAATGGCTTTTCTCGGCCATATTGATGGCAACCAGCCTGGTTTCCTTGTCTTTACTTTCCAGGTCCCGCAGAATCTGGCGCTCGGCAATCGGATCATTGTAGGAGAGCAGGGTGCGCAAGGCATCCTGACGAACCTTGGCATTCTTGTTCATGACCAGGGGCCGGATATGGGGGATGATCTCGGGATCATCCAGCGAGCACAGTATGATGAGAAGGTTGCGCAGATAATACCAAGGCCGGCCCTCAAGGCGCACCAGGACCGGTTCTTTGACGGCAGGACCGAATTCCAGGAGGCGATCCATCATGAAACGGCGCAAGGACATGCTTTCTTCCGTAGCCAGGATGTCCAGGAGCGGCTCGATGAACGGTGGTCCGATCGTTTCGATCAAAAACCGGATGTCGTCGAAGCGGCTCTTGCCCCAGGTGGCGAGGCCGCTTAAGATCTCCTCCAGGAAATCGCGGCGGCTGAATCGCTCCCTGAGGAGGTCCCTGAAGGCTGCGGGGAGGGCAGGCGAGGCGGTCTGTTTTATGATCCCGAGCAGTTGGTGATAGTCCCCGGTCTGGAGCAGATAACCGCACATATCCCCCAGGTTCTGGGCCAGGCTTTCCGATTCCGCTGGGTCGCCCCCTGCTGTTGCGAGATACAGGATTATTTCGCCAACGCGGCTTTCCAGCCAGCCGGGCTGCATGGTTTCCCGCAAGAGATCGAGCTCTTGCCGGGACGACGGGGGTTCCCCGTCTGAGGGGGTGCGCGGTTTTGCCGCCGGCCGGCCATCTTCGGCGCCCTGTTCCTCAGCGGCATGTTCGCTGAAGATCATGCGCAGCTTTTCCTGGGAACCTGCGTTGGCCAGTTGGGCAAAGGAGACCGAATCGCGCGTTCCACCGGCCGAGTGCAAGGACAAACGCTGCAAGAGCGTCATGATGGCGGGCGAAACACGGACCCTGTCGCTGTCGATGTCCTCCAGTATCCCTTCGATCACGTGGCCGGGCATGTGGCCGAGGAACTCTTCGAGCGCCGGGCTTGTACCCGGTTCACCGGTTTCGAAGGTCTTGGTTAATAACCTGCGGCGAAGTTCGGGGTCCAGGTTCTCCACAAAGGTTGCAATCCGGCTGCCGGGAATCCTCCTGCCTAAGCCGTCTCCCCGGTCGCTCTCTTCCTGCACGAGCAGATCGGCGAAGTCGTCGATATACTCGTCCTCCTCACCGGCGCCCGATTCGCGGCAACGGCGGTTGAAGGCCCGGGCCAGCAGTTTGGGATCAATGCCGGCGGCATCATCCGTCCCACCCCCCAGCGAGCCTCCCAACAATCCCCGGGCGAAACGCTCCCAGAGCCCTGCGCCGGATTTTTCCGGCTTTGGAGAACCGGCCGCCACATCTTCCTCGGTGGTGCTGAAGAGATCATAGCGGATGGCGCGGATGCCAAGGGCACTGATGTGCGATTGTTCCCATATCCTTTCGATCCCCCCCTGGGCGCTGACCTCCTCGCGTTTGAGCCCCAGTATCAGGTTGAAGCTCCCGAGTTCTTCAACGGTCAGGCCTCGCCGCAATACCAGGGCGCCGATGCCGTGCTCGAAAAGCACACCGGCAAAGTCGCGAAAGACGAGATTCGATTTGTCGAGGAGGGCGTTTTCCACCAACAGGGCATTTTTTGCGGCGGCAACGACGATTTCGTCATGCGCCTCCATGAGTCTTGCATAAAGGGCGACAACCTTGTTCAGGGAGGCGTCGATGACCGGATGTCCGGCAGGATAGGACTTGGAATAACGGCGCGAAATATTGAGCTCGATGATCAGGGACCCCAGAAGCCTGGTATCGATAGCGCCGGTCGGTATGTCTGAGGGTTGCATGTTCATGGGGCCGTAGAAAAAATAGCGTTTTAATGTTCAGGATTTGGTGACTATACCGGAAAGAGATCTATATTTGAATCATATTTGTAATAATCCCAGATATTCCATTAGGCGGAGCAAAGCTCCTGCACGAGCCCTGCCGGACATATTCCGGCATCTTACCGCCCGGTTTCCTCACCAATAGCCCTGCTATTGCCTTGTCAACCGGACGGCAAGCTACTCGGAATATGCCTCGGCAGCATCTCGTGCCCTAATGGAAAATCTGGGATAATTGTCAATATATTGAATTTATTTGCAAAGTCATGATTGTATATGTATATATTGCAGCAAGACGCTTCAGGAGGCAATCATGCTGAAGGCACGGAGTTGCGGGGTCCTGCTTCATCCGACGTCTCTTCCGGGACACGACGGCATCGGTACGCTGGGAGACAATGCGCGAAGGTTCGTGGATCTTTTGTCGGCCATGGGGATGAGCTACTGGCAACTGCTCCCCCTGACCCCGCCTGCCTGCGGCAATTCCCCCTATTCCTCCTTGTCGGCATTTGCCGGCAATCCGCTCCTGATAGACCTCCATCAGCTTGCCGCGGAAGGCGACCTGCCGCTTGAGGTGATGTATGGCGGCCGTTTTCCCGAAGAGCGCGTGGACTATGGCGGTGTTTCCGATTTGAAGTTCGGCCTGCTCCACCAGGCTGCCGAGTCCTTCCTTGCTGCCGAAAAAAACTCACGGACCGAGGAGTTCTGGCAATTCTGCGAAACGACGCCCTGGCTGCACGATTTTGCGCTCTTCATGGCCCTCAAACAGTCTTACAAGGGAAAAAGTTGGCAGAAATGGCCCAGGGAAGCGGCGCTCCTCACGACTGAGGCCTACGAGAAGGCCTCGCGTAAACTGGGGCCCGAAATCGGGGTCCAGAAATACCTGCAGTGGCAGTTTTCCCGTCAGTGGCAATCTTTGCGGGCATATGCGGCCGGCCGGGGCGTGTCTTTCATCGGAGATATCCCGATCTTTGTGGCCTATGATTCGGCCGATGTCTGGCGCAACCTGGATTTCTTTCTGCTGGACAACCAGGGGAGGCCGACCGCCGTAGCCGGCGTACCGCCCGACTACTTCAGCAAGACCGGCCAG
>PLYK01000100.1 GCA_003151775.1 Geobacter sp.
CGGCAACACCGGCATCGCCCTGGCGTTCGTCTGCGCGGCACGGGGTTACAAGCTGATCCTGACCATGCCCGAGTCGATGAGCATCGAGCGCCGCCGGCTACTCAAAGCACTGGGCGCACAGCTCGTCCTCACCCCCGCCGCCGAGGGGATGCGCGGCGCTATCAACAGGGCTAACGAAATCCTCAAGGAAAGCCCCCACGGCTACATGCCCCAGCAGTTCGACAACCCGGCCAATCCCGAAATCCACCGGCAAACCACCGCCGAGGAAATCTGGCAGGACACCGACGGCAAGGTGGATATCCTCGTGGCGGGCGTCGGCACTGGTGGCACCATCACCGGCGTCAGTGACGTGATCAAAGCGCGCAAGCCTGGCTTTAAGGCGATTGCCGTTGAACCGGTCACCAGCCCGGTGATCACGCAAACGCTGGCGGGCGAGCCGGTCAAGCCCGGCCGGCATAAGATCCAGGGCATCGGCGCCGGTTTCATCCCCGACACCCTCGACCTGTCGGTAGTTGACCGGGTTGAGCTGGTGGAGAGCAATGAGGCAATCGAATTCGCCAAGCGCCTTTGCCGTGAAGAAGGGCTCCTGGTGGGCATCTCCAGCGGCGCTGCCGCCGCCGTTGCAGTCAGGCTCGCCAAGCTGGACGAATTTGCCGGCAAGATCATCGTTGCCATTCTGCCCGACACTGCCGAGCGCTATCTCTCCACGTCGCTCTTCGAGGGGATCTGATGGCCGCCCCGACCCCTGAACCATGGAACCGCGACCTGGAGCAGATCGTGCGTGACGCGCTGACCACGATCCGCTTCGGCACAGTGACCCTGGTGGTGCAGGACGGCCGGGTAATCCAGGTGGACAAGAGCGAGAAGATCCGCATCAACCGGGCAGGTCACATCGACGGCAGCGGCATTTAAGCAATCAGTACCCTGTTGTTCGTCACAGGGGGATTTACAACCGAATCGCACATCCATGCTGACCGGAAAACCGGAGGCCGGGGTTGCATGTCCTTCAGGGCATTCCCCGGCCTTTTTTTCGATGACCATGGATCCGGCTACTACCGGGCCACGCAAATTGTACGACAAGAGGCGGGATACCCAGGTCCAACGGACCATACATCAAAGGAGGAGCAGATGAAAAGACTTCTGGTAGCAGTAGCGGTGGTGAGCGGCTTTTTACATGGACAAGGGGCGTTCGCCAAGACCCTTGAGGATGTCCTCAAGGAAAAGGGAGTGATTAACGAAGAGGATTACCAGGAGGTGACCAAGAGCCAACCGGTCGCGTACAAGCTTGGGGAGGGGTTCACCTTCACCTCCGCAGATCAGAAATACCAGGGATCGATCGGCGGGTTCATGCAGCTCCGCTACACATTTACCGATTTGGACAACGCCGACAATAAACCTGGCAAGTCCGTGCAGGATTCGAGCGCGTTCCAAATGAGCCGCGTCAAGTTGTACTTTAACGGGTATTCCCTGACACCGGACCTGACCTACAAGCTCCAGTTGAACATTACTCAGGGTAACGTCCTTTCGACCGGCAAGGAGATCGAGGAGGCGTACGTGAATTACCGGCTCATCGACGAGGCCCAGATCCGTTTCGGCCAGGACAAGGTCCCCTTCGCGCGGCAGTTCATTGTCTCATCCGCAGCCCAGCAGTTTGTGGACCTCTCCCATGTCACCAACGCCTTTGCCCCTGGTTACGACTTTGGCCTGGTGCTCCACGGCAAGATCGCCGGCGGACTTGTCACCTACAACACCGGTGCTTTCGGCGGCGAGGGGCAAGGGACGGTCCGCGCCACCACCGATACCGCCATCGCCGCCAGGATTGCCGTCAATCCTTTAGGTGATATGAAATACGTCGAATCGGACATCGACTACAGCGAGAAGCCGCTTGTTTCCTTTGGTGTCAACTATTTCCGCGACACCGTAAAGAACAGCGACACCACCAACCTCAACCTGTTCAGCAACACGGGATGGATCGGTATCGGCAGTCCCCTCATGCCGGCATCGGCAAAATTTGGCGCCACCGAAAGAGTGAGTGTCAATAATACCGGTTTCGACGGCGCCTTCAAATGGCGAGGCTTTTCCGCTCAAACTGAATATTTCTTCGGCCAGGCCGATGGCCAAACTACCAATCACACCCTCCGCGCCCAGGGCTTCTATGCTCAGGCCGGCTACTTCGTGATTCCCAAGGTCCTCGAAGTGGCAGGTCGCTACGCCTATCTTGACCCGAACCGTGACGTCACAAACGACCACTGGATTGAGTCCACAGGCGCTGTTTCGTGGTACATCCGCAATCATTTTCTGAAAATACAGGCCGACTATACCAATATCCACAAGCAGGCGGCACTTGCCTTTAACGGCGGGCCGAAGCCAACCGACGACAACCGGGTCCGGCTTCAGGCCCAGATCATGTTTTAGGAAACGGCTGTCCCCGAAGGGCCGGCAAAGCTTGGGGATGATTTCTGTGCGGGTATGCGGGGGCCCAGGCAGGACTTGGTATGAGGTCATGACAATCCGGGAAAAAGTGTGAGGTCTCCCCATGACAGAACATATCGCATTATACATACCTGTTTGGCACAGGGGATAATTCAACCGAATCGCACATCCGTGCTGACCGGAAAAACCGGAGGCCGGGGCGCATGTCCGGAAGCTATGGGCATACCCCGGCCTTTTTGTTTTCACCACCGAACAGAGGAAGAGACGTTATGGCATCAACAACAAAGCGCGCGATCATTGCCAAGGCAAAGATCCTCGGCGCCAGCCTGGTTAATTTCGCCCCTGCTGACCGTTGGGACGAATACGGAGAAGTGCAGACCGAGTACCGGCCCAAGGCGTTGTGGAACATGGCAGAGACCGTCATCGTCATCGGTGTGCCGATGCTGCTGCCGGTGCTGGAAAGCACGCCCTCCATCAACTATCAGGAGATGTACAACGCCACAAACAGCCTGCTGGACCAGATCGGTTTCCGCCTCTCGGTCTGGCTCAACGAACGGGGTTACCCCTCGATCTTCATGCCCCGCGACGGCTACGGCAACCTGGAGATTCTGCTGAACAAGTATCAAGGCTGCTTCAGCCATGTGTTTGCCGCCAAATATGCCGGACAGGGCACCATTGCCTACAGCCACAACCTGATTACCCGCGAGTACGGCCCCCGGGTCCGCCTGGTGTCGGTATTCACCAACCTGAAGCTGGCGGGAGATCCGGTGATCGAGGAGGAGATCTGCACCAAGTGCGACGTCTGCCGCCGGCTCTGCCCGTCGCAGTCATTCACGACCCGGCCGGACAGCATCATCGCCGATATGGATGTGGATTCCTGTACGAGATATCACCAGGAACTGCGCAGCGAGAGCCGCTGGCCGTGCGGCATCTGCTGCAAGGTCTGCCCGGTTGGTGATGACCGCAAGCTTTACGAGAGCACCAACATCGGTCTTTACCTTAAGGAACGGGAGGCACTGGACAAAGATCCGGATGACCCGCGTTACAAGAGCTGGGTACACCAGCGGCAACACGGCTCTTCAGGCAACCGGATATATTGAAATCAACATCAGCATCAGAGCGGCTTGCCGCATACAAGGAGGTTTTTTATGAAACGGAATGTTCTCGCGACGCTGCTTATTGCCGCACTGGCCCTCACGACAACGGGGCTGATGACCGCCTGCACGAAAAATGAAACCAAGCCGGAGGTCGTCAGGATCGACTTTGCCTACTACAACCCGGTCAGCCTGGTGCTGAAAGAGAAAAAGTTCCTAGATGACGACTTGGCAAAGGACAATGTCAAGGTGGAATGGATCCACAGCCTGGGGAGCAATAAGTCACTTGAACTGCTCAACAGCAAGAGTGCCGATTTCGGATCCACGGCCGGGGCGGCGGCCCTGATCGGCAAGGCCAACGGTAATCCAATCAAATCGGTGTATGTCTACTCCAAGCCTGAATGGACAGCGCTGGTAGTCCGTGGCGACAGCGCCATTACAAAGGTGGAGGATCTGAAGGGTAAAAAAGTAGCGGTGACGCGAGGTACCGACCCTCATGTCTTTCTGCTGCGGGCTCTGGATAAGGTAGGGCTCTCCGAGAAAGACATCGAACTGGTGCCGTTGCAGCATCCCGACGGCAGGAACGCTCTGGAAAAAGGGGACGTGGACGCCTGGTCCGGGTTGGATCCACTCATGGCGCAGACCGAGGTGGACAAGGGCTCAAAGCTCTTCTTCCGCGATCCGAACCTCAATACCTATGGTGTGCTCAACGTGCGCGAGGAATTTGCCAAGCAGTATCCCGCGTACGTGAAACGGGTGATTGCCGCCTATGAAAAGGCGCGTACCTGGGCGCTGGCGAACCCGGCCGAGTTCAAGGCCATTCTGGCGCGGGACGCGAAACTGAACGATGCCGTGGCCGCTAGGGTGCTGGAACGGACCGACCTCTCCGACCCGATTATAGGAGAGAAGCAGAAGACAACCATTGCGGCAGCCGGTGACGTGCTCAAAAAGAGCGGCGTGATCAAGGCGGATGTTGATGTTCCCGGACTGGTAAATGCGCTGATCGATCCTCAGTTCGGGGCTGCCGGAAAATAAAAGGGGAACCCCATGAGTAACGGTCAGGAGACATCCCAGGAAACGTTCGCGGCTCTGGAGGCGCTGAAAGAGCATTACAGCTTGCCTTCCCTCACCTTCAGCGTGCCCCGACAGGTCCAGGGGTTAGTGCTTCCAGTGGTTATCGCAGTTGTGTGGGAGGCATTGGCACAAACTGGTATTCTGCCCGCAAACTGGCTTCCCGCTCCGAGCGTTGTCGTCGCCACGCTGCTGGAACTGCTACGGGGTGGCGAACTGCTCGGCCATATCGGCGTCACCCTGGCCCGGGTCGTGAGCGGGTTCCTGATCGGCGCCCTTGCGGCGACGCTGTTGGGAGGCGTCACCGGTTCTTCCCCCCTGGTCCGCCGCGTGCTCGATCCGACGCTCCAGGCGCTGCGCAGCATCCCTTCCATGGCCTGGGTGCCGCTGTTTCTGCTCTGGCTGGGGATTCACGAAAGCTCCAAGATCGCCCTGATAGCCGTGGGGGTATTCTTCCCCGTGTATCTCAACCTGCTGAGCGGCATCCTGACAGTGGACCGCAAGCTGCTGGAGGTTGGACAGGTCTTTCGCCTCGACAGGGTACAGCAGGTGCGGCGGGTTATCCTTCCCGCCGCACTTCCCTCCTATCTTGTGGGTCTGCGCAGTGGCCTGGGGTTGGGGTGGATGTTTGTTGTGGCTGCGGAGATCATGGGTGCCAGCCGGGGGCTCGGTTTCCTGATGATCGACGGCCAGATGACCGGACGGGCCTCGGTGATCATCGCCAGCATCGTGCTGTTTGCCCTGTTCGGCAAGCTGACCGACCTGGTGCTGGAACGCGCGGCAAAAGGGTTGCTGGGACAGCGGGGCATAGAGTTCTGAGCAACAAGAGAGGAAGTGTTATGGGTCTCGCAGGAGCGCATCGGGCTGCCTTGGATATTCGCGGACTGTGCAAGGATTTTGCCGTGCACGGCGGCAGGGTGACTGCTCTGCAGGATATAAACCTGACCGTGCGTCAAGGGGATTTCATCAGTATCATCGGCAGCAGCGGCTGCGGCAAGAGTACCCTGCTGCGGATCATCGCCGGGCTGGAGACCGATTACCAGGGGGACGCCGAATTCGAGGGTGAACGGATCAACGGACCGGGTCTGGAACGGGGTGTGGTCTTTCAGGAACATCGGCTGTTTCCCTGGCTGACTGTCAGGGAAAATGTGGCCTTTGGTTTGGGGGGAGGCAGGGAGAACAGCCGTGGCGAATCGGTGCGGGAGCACATCGATCTGGTTGGCTTGACCGGCTTCGAACAGGCCTACCCCCACCAGCTTTCCGGCGGCATGGCCCAGCGGGCGGCTATTGCCCGCGCCCTGGTGAACCGGCCCCAGGTTCTTCTGCTGGATGAACCGTTCGGGGCGCTGGACGCCCTGACCAAAATCCAGATGCAGGAGGAGGTGCTGCGTATCTGGAGGGCGGAAGGCGCCACCATGGTACTCGTTACCCATGATATCGACGAGGCGGTCTTTCTCGGTGACCGGGTTGTGATCATGTCCAACCGGCCCGGCACCATCAAGCGGATAATTCCGGTTGATCTGCCCCGCCCGCGCGACCGGGGCAGCTACGAGTTCACACATCTGCGCAGCGCGATCTATGCCGAGTTCTTTCGCCAGGAAGACAAGCCGTTCGCCTACGCCATCTGAAAAGATGTCCCAAGGGGTGTAGTAGTATGACAGAGCACATCGCAATATACGGCAAAGGTGGCGTGGGCAAATCCACGCTGACCTCCAACCTCAGCGCGGCCCTGGCAGAGGCCGGTTTCAGCGTCCTGCAGGTGGGATGCGATCCCAAGGGCGATTCATGCAGCCTCCTCAACAACGGCGTACCCATCCCAACGGTGTTCGACCTGCTGCGGGAACAGGGCGAGATCTCCGTGGATTCCGTTGTCCACAAGGGCTTCAAGGGTATCGCCTGCATTGAGCTGGGCGATCCGTTCGATTCCGGCAAGTGCGGATCGGCCGAGATAGCCCGTGCCCTTGAGCACCTGAAAAGGATCGACCTGTTCGAAGCCGTTGCCCCGGACTTCGTGCTCTACGACATCTCCGGCGACAGCGCCTGTTCCAGCTTCCATGCCCCGATCCAGCAACTCGGGGTCAGCCGGGTGTTCGTGGTGACCACGGCCGACTTCATGTCGCTGCACGCGGCCAATGCCATCTTCAGGATGCTGGAGCGTTACGGCGAGTCGAATGTCCCGGTCCCGGTGGGCGGACTGATCCCCAACAGCATCGCCAGTTCGTTCGAGGAATCGTTCATCGCCGACTTTGCCGCACAGACCCGTACGCGGACCCTGGGACGCATCCCCCGTTCCCTGATGGTCAGGCAGTGCGAACTGTACGGCAAGACCGTCATTGAAGCATCGCCCATATCCAACCAGTCCTATTTCTACCGCAGGCTGGCGAACCAGATCGTTGACGAGTTCCACTCCCAGGCGAATGCCTCCGTCCCGTTGCGCCCCGAAGAACTGAGGGCATGGGCCCTGGAGTGGGGCGACCGGATCCATGCCCTTGAAAACGGCCTGGTTACCGATGGCGCTGCGATTTGAGCGGAACGCAGTTGCATCCAAGGTACGCCGATTATTTTCTTGACAGTGTTTACTCTCTCATGCTATAAATCTACTAAATTTATGGATAATATAGTTAATTTCTGAGCTGACCAGAAAAACTGGAGGCCGGGGGAATGTATTCCTTCGGCCTTTTTTGTTTATGACCAACAAACCAACCAAGGAGAACGCCATGGCCGCAAAGAACCATCTGTTTACGTCGGAATCGGTAACCGAAGGACACCCGGACAAGCTTGCCGACCAGATCTCGGATGCCGTCCTGGACGCATTGCTGGCAAAGGACCCCCTGGCCCGCGTGGCCTGCGAAACCAGTGTCACCACCGGTTTGGTGGTGATCATCGGCGAGACATCGTCTTCGGCCCAGATCAATGCCGTGCGGGTGGCTAGGGACACCATTTCGGACGTGGGCTATACCAGCGCCGAACTCGGCCTGGATGCTGAACATAGCGCTGTGCTGGTATCCCTTGACCAGCAGTCGCCGGACATCGCCCAGGGGGTCAACACGGCTTTCGAACATCGCAACGGGGGGGACCATGACGGCTACCTGGATTCGGTGGGCGCCGGCGACCAGGGGATGGTCTTCGGTTACGCCACCGACGAGACGCCCGAGTACCTGCCGACCAGCATCGCCCTTGCCCACGGGCTGACCAGAAAGCTCGCCTCGGCGCGCAAACAGGGAGAGATCGGCTATCTTCGGCCGGACGGCAAGAGCCAGGTAACGGTCGAGTTCGAGGATGGGCGCCCGAAAAGGATCGACACGGTGGTTATCTCCACCCAGCACAATCCGGACGTCGAGCTGGAGCAGATTCGCCAGGATGTCATCAATAAAATCATAAGGCCGACCATCCCGGAGAACCTGCTGGACGACCATACCCGTTATTTCATCAACCCCACCGGGCGCTTCGTGGTGGGAGGCCCCCACGGCGACGCCGGCCTGACCGGGCGCAAGATCATCGTCGATACGTACGGCGGCGCGGCCCCGCACG
>PLYK01000128.1 GCA_003151775.1 Geobacter sp.
TACATGCGTCCGATCCCGGTAGGCGCCAGCATGGCCATGTTGATCTCCATGTTCATCGCCTTCAGCGTTACCCCCTACTTCGCGTATCGCTTTATGCGGGGGGGCAATCATGCCGGGGCAACGGAGAAGGATCTGAACGATTCCCGGCTGACCCGCTTCTACCGTCACTGGATGGGTCGGCTGATCCATGAAAAGCCCTTGCGCTACAGCTTCCTGACGGCAGTGGTCGTCCTGCTGCTTGCCTCATGCTCTCTGATCTACTTCAAGGCTGTGACGGTCAAGATGCTGCCCTTCGACAATAAAAACGAACTGCAGGTCATCATCGATGCCCCTGACGGAACGCCGCTGGAGCAGACCGCCCGAATTACCAGGGAGATGGGTGATGCACTGCGGACTATACCGGAGGTGACCGATTTCCAGATTTATGTGGGTACCAGCGCCCCCTTTAACTTCAACGGCCTGGTCCGGCATTACTACCTGCGCAAGGGAAGCAACCAGGCTGACATCCAGGTCAACCTGCTGCCCAAGGACGAGAGGAAGGACCAGTCCCATGACACGGCCAAGCGTATCCGGCCGCTGGTCAAGGCCGTGGCCGACAGATACGGCGCACGGGTCAAGGTGGCCGAGATCCCGCCCGGCCCGCCGGTACTGGCCACCCTGGTAGCTGAAGTCTATGGACCAAATGATGCCAGTCGCGCCGGTATTGCCGCCAAGGTCAAAGCGATCATGCAGAAGACGGCCGGCGTGGTGGATGTGGACATGTACCGCGAGGACGACCAGCATAAATTGAGCTTCACCGTTGATCGTGAGAAGGCGGCATTGTCCGGAATTCCCGTGGAGGATGTAACCCGTACCATGGCTATTGCGCTGGGTGGGCAGAACGTTGGACTACTCCATCTGCCGGAGGAGAAGGAGCCAGTCTTTATAAACTTGCGTCTGCCTACCGCAAGCCGCAGTTCCGTAGCTGACCTGGCGTCAGTTAACGTTCCAGGATCACGCGGCACCGTGCCTCTTTCCCAGTTGGTGCGGACTACCAGCGGCATCGAGGATAAGACACTCTACCGCAAGAACCTGAAGAATGTGGTCTACGTGATCGCAGATGTGGCCGGCCAGATCGAGGCACCGGTCTACGCCATCCTTAAGATGCAGAAGGAGATTGCATCCTTGCCAACCCCTGACGGTCAGAAGATTGAGATTCTGGCATCCAAACAGCCCTGGTCCGAAGAGCACATGGGCATGAAGTGGGACGGAGAGTGGCATATCACCTATGAGGTTTTCCGTGATCTGGGCATGGCCTTCGGGGCGGTTATGGTGCTGATCTACATCCTTGTGGTGGCCTGGTTCCGCGACTTTACCACGCCGCTGGTGATCATGGCCCCGATCCCGCTGACCCTCATCGGCATCTTGCCGGGGCATGCCATATTCGGAGCATTTTTTACCGCAACGTCCATGATCGGCTTTATCGCCTTGGCCGGGATCATCGTACGTAATTCGATCATTTTGATCGACTTTGCCGAAATGAAACGCCGTGAGGGGATGCCCTTGGACAAAGCCATCATCGAGGCCGGAGCGGTACGCTTTCGTCCCATGCTGCTGACCGCCGCTGCGGTGGTGGTAGGGAGTTTCGTGATCGTTTTCGATCCGATCTTCCAAGGGTTGGCCCTGGCCATGATGTTCGGCGAGATCGCCTCGACAACCCTTTCTCGGGTAACTATTCCGATACTGTACTATCTGGTGCAGTCGTGGAAAGAGCGGCATCATATAGGTGAAACAAAGGAGGTTGTTTGATGTTCTGGTCGAAAAATACAAAACCATCAGGGGAAGGAATGGAAGTGGCCGAGCAGTGTCAAATGGAAGCGGAAGCGCTCTACCGATCCGGTACACATCACTGCGCCGAATCGGTCATGGAGGCTGTCAGAAAGCACTTTGCCCCAGAAGTGCCTGAGTCTGTGGTCAGAGCTGTTTCCGGTTTTGGCGGCGGTTCCAGTTCCGGCTGCTTATGTGGGGCGGTGTCCGGCGGTACCGTGGCGTTGGGGGTGGTACTGGCAGATAAGAAGAGTACCTCGCATCTGACAAAGGAATTGCACACCTGGTTTCAGGAAAAGTACGGGGTTACCTGCTGCAAGACTATCCGCCAGACCCACAAGGGAGCCTGTCCGGTTTTGACGGGCGAAGTCGCAGGCAAGATTGCTGAAATGCTCGGCAGAAAATAGAAAGGTGTACACCATGAAGGAAGAATTCTACATCGAACGTATTGTCCGCATCGTGGCCGGGTCATTTGTCATGATATCTCTGTTACTCGCCCACTTCCATTCGCCCTACTGGCTCTGGTTTACTGGCTTTGTCGGGCTTAATCTGTTCCAATCCGGTTTTACCCAGTTCTGCCCGATGTTCACGATCCTGGAGAAATTGGGTGTGCCGCGCTTTCCCAAGGAATCATGCGGCAAATGAGCTGTGGACAAATCGGAAAGCGGGAACGGGAGGTGACATGGATACTTTTGATTCTACAGCACACACCTTGAAACTGCTTGGGCATCCCGTGCGGTTAAAGATTGTCGCCGGCCTGATCGGACAGCCAAAATACGTAAAGGACATCTGGGGCTGCCTTGACATGCCGCAGGCCGTGATCTCCCAGCATCTGGCAAGGTTGAAAGCAGGCGGCATCATCGAGGGCAAGCGGTTCGGGGTCGAGATTCATTATTCGGTGATTGATCCGATAGTAAAGATATTGGTTGAACACCTGACAGACAACGAGGTAATCATATGAAAGACTTATTCGCTGTTCTCGTGATTTTAGTTATCTGGGTACTCCTGCAGAAAGTGATTCTTCCAAGGCTCGGCATCTCGACATGAATGTCGAAATCATGCGATCTCGCGGGCCGAGATGCCAAAACAAAGAGTGTCAGTAGTACAACTGCAGAAGACGAAAAGCAACATCAGTGATGTGTAGTCCATTCCGGGGGCTGAGTCGTATAAAATAATTGGATCAGTTTAGCATAGTACGATTAATAGCTATAATCAATTATGATGAGATCGCAAAAGCAAGCTACCCCGTTTGAAGCATGAAGTGGTCAATTTGATAGTTTTCCGGAAAGAATCTCCTGGATATTTCCCGAAGACAGCCCATTACCCGTAAAACATGCTCGTTGACACCTTTCGCAAGGTCATTTAGGGGGTCGTTTGCCCCCTCATTTCTGTTATTAAGCCTTTTCGCGCGATTTTTGAACTTCGTTGCGCGTAGGATATTCAAGACATTTGTGTTTTCGTGATGTAGAAGGGGAAGAGGCGCGTTCTGGGCATTCGCACTGTTTGCAAAAGCCGAAGACAAATTGAAGTCAGCATAATTAAATGTCCCCGGAATTCCTGCTACACAAAATATGTCAATAAAATTTTGACAATTTTTAGCATATTGGTTTTGTTTTCATGGGCCAATTTCCGCCCAAGAGGCATATTATTCAACGCCACTCCCCTTGATGCCAAAGCCGACGAGAGCGCCGGACAGGCCGCAGGTGTGGTACAGAAAACGGATAAAATCGTACGTCAGCAGTGTTAAATTGACATGAATCCAGTATGTTATAACCTGATTAGTTCTAATCCGCAGCTTTAGCGACCAATCAGTCCCCTCTCCCTGCGGGAGAGGGCTAGGGTGAGGGGGAAAAGGTACAATGTTATGGTACTGTTGCCCCCTCATCCGGCCTTCGGCCACCTTCTCCCTCAGGGAGAAGGGATTAGCGGCGAATTAGAACGATTCAGGTGTTATAAAATACCTATGCGATGAACGTTCTTATCTGCTAGATGCATAACCTGTTGTTTTATAAGAATAATGTTTTCTTATCGTACATTAAGATCCGTTTTCTGTAGTGGCCACAAAATAGAAAGGCCGGGAGACATCCCCCGGCCTTTCTATTGATGCACCGGACCAGATGCGCTTTACCCTACTGACAAATAATATTTTTAGAATGAGTACTGAGCACTAATGACAGGGCCGCCACCAAGGCCGGCGTGTGTTGTGGAATGACGATTGCCTGCATCTGCATAGGCTGCAATGAGGGTTAGATTACTAGTCGCAAACCATCCAACATGAATGTTCCAGTAGTCATCGTTCTTAAAGGTACTGAAGTGTGGGCCCTGTTTATACTCGAAGCCAACGGCAAGATTCTCCAGAGGTAGCACGTCTATATTGCCAAAGAATGTTTCTGAATAATTTTTATTGAACCCTAAAATACCATTAACTTGTGCACGTGATGCCAATAGACCGGCCGAGACAAGGACAGGCCTTGGAAGTTGGGTAATCATCTTGGTCGCGACTAGGTAAGCATCGAAACCATCTTTATCAACCTTTGGTGATGCTCCGAGCTTGTCAACACTGAAATCGGTGATTTTGTAAACAGTTCCGACTGAAACAGCCGGTACAAAGCTAGTATCAAAGCTATTTTCCTCCAGTATAACCAATTTTGCACCAATATTGCTTTTATGGACATTCTGGCTGAGGCTGGAAAGATTGGTATTAAAAGCATTGAGTTTTGGGCCAAGATTGACAGATTCATAGCCATAGGAAAGCTCAAGGCGCTTGAAAAATGTATCGGCTATCCCGACGGAAAGCCAGTCAATATTGGAATCGTTAAGATTAGTATACCAAGCTCCGAACCGTGGCTTACCAATATCGACCGGGCCCAACTTCAGCCCCTCTTCACCCTTTTTGGGGGCAGTTACGGCCGGATAGGCCAAGGGGTTGAAGGCAACCCCGCCGACACCTTCAAGGTTAACAAACGGAACGTCGGCCTGTGCCGAACTTGTGAATAAAACTGCAGACAACGCCAGAACCGCCACAATAGATCTTGCTTTCTTCATGCCCAACTCCTTTCAGCTTTTTGTATTTGGGAGTGACTCCCAAGAGAAAACATCAAAATGAGGCCGGCACCTTTTGTTCACAATGGAAAGCCCGCCTCCAGTTTTTTGGTCAGATGGCAGTTTACGCCAAATAGGTCGTCCTCGTTCTGCCTTCATGACAAAATCCTTACTTCCATTTTTCCAAAGTCTTGCTTTCCATCGTGAGGATTTAATTCATGGTGGTTGCTTATCCTACGTGAGCCAATGCCCGGTCCAGATCGGCAATAATGTCCGCAACGTTTTCGATCCCCACCGACAAGCGTATGAAATCGGGTGTTACGCCGGTGGAGAGCTGCTCCTCAGGGGAAAGTTGCTGGTGTGTGGTGGATGCCGGATGGATCACCAGAGATTTGGCGTCGCCGATGTTGGCCAAAAGTGAGTGCAGCTTGAGGTTATTGATGAACTTTTTACCCTCTTCCACGCCGCCCCCTTTGATGCCGAAGCCGACCAGAGCGCCGAACAGGCCGCGGAAGTGATACTTTTTGGCCACCTCGTAAGATGGATGGTCCGGCAGTCCGGGGTAGTTGACCCAGCCCACCTTGGGATGATTCTTGAGGAACGTGGCCACGGCCAGGGCATTGGTGCTGTGGCGCTCCATGCGCAGATGCAGGGTTTCCAAACCCTGCAGAAACAGGAACGAGTTAAAGGGCGACACGGCCGGCCCGATGTCCCGCATCAGTTGGACGCGCACTTTGATGATGTAGGCGATGTTGCCCAGGGCTTCCCAGAAGTTGATGCCGTGGTAGGAGGGGTCCGGCTGCGCGATCTGCGGGAATTTGCCGTTGCCCCAGTTGAAGGTGCCACCGTCCACGATTACGCCGCCGATGGAGGTGCCGTGACCGCCGATGAACTTGGTGGCCGAGTGTACCACGATGTCGGCGCCGTGTTTGAGCGGCTGTATCAGGTAGGGTGACGGTGTTGTATTGTCGATGATCAACGGGATGTTGTTCTCGTGGGCGATGGCCGCCACCTTCTCGATGTCCAGGGTATCCAGCTTGGGATTGCCCACGGTTTCGCCGTAGAGCAGCCTGGTCTTGGGGGTAATGGCCTTGCGGAAGTTCTCCGGGTCGGATGGATCGACGAACTTGACCGTGATCCCCAGTTGGGGAAACGTGTAATGGAACAGGTTGTAGGTGCCGCCGTACAGACTAGTGGCGGAAACGATCTCGTCGCCGGCATGGGCCAGGGTCAGGATGGCCAGGGTGATGGCCGACTGGCCGGAAGCGGCTGCAAGTGCCGCCACGCCCCCTTCCAGGGCCGCCACTCTCTGCTCGAAAACATCCGTGGTTGGATTCATCAGGCGGGTGTAGATGTTGCCGAACTCCTGCAGCCCGAATAGGCGGGCGGCATGGTCGGCGTCGTTGAAGACGTAGGACGTGGTTTGATAGATGGGCACCGCACGGCTATTGGTGGTGGGGTCCGGTTTCTGTCCGGCGTGGAGGGCCAGGGTTTCTGCGTGATACACGTGAGAATCGCTCATGTTCGTAGTCTCCGTTGGTTAAGATAAACGCCGAAGCGTTGTGTTATTGGTCATGCCCCACCTCCGGCATCTATCAGGCCAACCGCATCGGCCCGGCAGTGCCGAATCTGCCCGATTAACCTTTCATTGGTGGCACGCACCGATCTTAGGCAGTCGTCAGACGGCGGTGCGACCTGTGTCAATTTCGCCTGGGGGATAAGCAGCATGATGTTCATCACAAAGGCCCGGGTCTGGTCCAGGTCGGAGTCCCCAGCTTGTTGTTATGCCGCAACCCGATGTTCATGCTGGACATGTTGGCGATAAAAATGGTCGTTGATCTCCTTGTACAGTTCCTTGAGCCGCGCGGGCGGGATGTCGCAGACCCCCTGGTAGGCCTCGGTAAAATGCACCTGGTTGAAGTCGAGCCGGTACGGTTCGATCTTCCCTTCGGCGATCAAATCCTCGTAAAGAGCCGAGCCGGGCAGCGGACTGTAGATGCTCCAGGTCCATCGATCAAGTTCCAGGGCCTTGGCCATATCAAAGGTTTGCTGGACATCGAGTTCCTCCTCGCCGGGGATGCCGATCATGAAGAATCCGAATACCTTGACATGGCGCTTGGCGATTGCCACCTGTTCCTTGATCCTCTCGACAGTGATCCCCTTCTTCAGCCGGATCAGGCTTTTGGGCGAACCGGTCTCGATCCCCAGGTCGAGCTGTGTCAAACCGGCCTGCTTCATCATGATGATCTGGTCTTCGTTGATCAGGTCCACGCGGGTCAGGGCCTGCCACTGGATACCGGTCTCCGCCTCGACCATCAGGCGGCAGAACTCCTTGACCCACTCCTTATCCAGGTTGAAGATGCTGTCCTTGAACCAGACCCCCTCGATACCATGCCGTTCTTTAAGGGTTACCAGTTCTGTCACCACCCGGCTGGCGGACTTGATGCGCCAGGCGCGGCCCATGGTTTCGTGTACTGCGCAGAAGGTGCACTGAAAAGGGCAGCCCCGGGAGACGATCATGGAGATTCCCCGAATGCTGCGCAGATGGCGATTATGCTCGATGTAGCGCTCAATCGGAAAGGCGTCGTAATCGGACATGGGCAGACTGTTCATGTCCTTGATCAAGGGGGCCTTGCCGTTGATGACCAAGCTGCCGTCGTCTTTCTTGTAGCTTACCCCTTCGATGGAATCGACGGGCAACCCTGCCGAAAGCGCCGCAGCCAGGTCGGCAAAGGCGAACTCCCCCTCACCGCGGATGACGAAGTCCACATGCTCGCTGGTGAGTACGCTGTGAGGATCGAGGGTCGGATGGACGCCTCCCAGGACGATCCTGGCCCTTGGCGCTGTTCTGCGTGCCAGCTCGGCAACCCGCAATGCCTCGGGCACGGTGGGGGTCATGGCGGTAATGCCGATCAGGTCAGGGCCATAGGTCTCGATGTTCCTGAGCAACTCCTCGCTGTCCATCAACAATCCCTGCATGTCGAGCAGCTTAACCTCGAAACCGCGCTCCTTGAGGAAAGCGCTCAGATAGGCCAGGCCGAGGGGCGGCTCGAAGGGAGCTACATAGAGGTTGCCCCCCTTGATCCAGTCGATGTAATCGTCGAAACGGTTCTTAAAATCAGTGCCATCATAAAAGGCCGGGTTGATCAGCAGGATCTTCATGGTTATCCCTCTTCCGGGCAAACAGCGTGCCTTCTTTTGTTTTTTCCCACGGGACAGGACGACATGCACTCGCTACAGGCAAAAATAGCCATACTGTCCATTATGGGGCCTGATGAACTCGTTGCACTTAGTATTCATGCGCACAAATTTCAGCCAATTGCCTCTCAGTCAAATCGCATAGGCGAACGGCTTTTCCGCCTCGGCAAAGAACTCTGCAAAGATCTCCTTGCGGATCTGGACAAAATCATAGCTGCTGCGGTCCCTGGGCCTCTGAAGGTGCACCGGCACAATCTTTTTGATCGTTCCCGGGCGGTTGGACATGACCACCACCCGGTCTCCCAGGTAGATGGCCTCGTCGATGTCATGGGTGACCAGCACCATGGTGGTGCGTTCCATCTCCCAGATGCGCAGGATCTCCTGCTGAAGCTGGATCTTGGTCAGGGCGTCCAGGGCTCCGAACGGCTCGTCCAGCAGGAGCAATTGGGGATTGTTGACCAGGGCCCGTGCTATGGCCACCCTCTGGGACATGCCGCCGGACAGTTGGTGGGGCAGCGCCTTGGAGAAACCGGCCAGACCGACAAGATCCAGGTGCTCGCGAACAACGGTGTCCCGCTTATCGTTTTCCAGGCCGTTCAGCCCGAAGGCGACGTTTTTTTCTACCGTCAGCCAGGGGATCAGGCGGTGCTCCTGGAAGACCATCCCCCGGTCGAGGCCCGGCCCTGAGATCCGTCTCCCGCCGATCCTGACGTCGCCGGAATACCCGTTTTCCAGGCCGGCAATGATCCGCAAGAGGGTGCTCTTGCCGCAACCGCTGCTGCCGACGATGCTGACGAACTCGCCTTCACGAATGGCAAGATCGATCCCCTGCAGAGCGGTGATTTCACCGCCGTTGATCTTGTAGTTTTTGTTGAGCCCTTCGATAACAAGCCTGCTGGCTGCTGTTGCCGCATTCATAGTGTTTCTTCCTCAATTGCCGGAAAAGGCAATCTTCCAGGTGATAATCCGTTTTTCAAGGAGCTTGATCAGGCCATCCATCACCTTGCCGATGACGCCGATGGTGATCATCCCTACCAGCACCACGTCGGACTGGGATAATTCCCTCGCATCCATGATCAGGTAACCGATACCGCTGCTGGCGGCGATCAACTCGGCTGCCACCACGCAAATCCAGGCCACCATCAAGCCGACCCGCACGCCGGTCATGATGGCGGGCAGCGCCCCCGGCAACACCACCTGAAAAACGAACTTGAATCGCGGTACCGCCAATAGTCTGGCCACTTCCACAAACTTGTGATCCGTCTGGCGAATGCCGTCGATGGTGTTGATGATGATCGGGAAAAAGGCCCCGAGGAAAATGATGTATACCTTCGACTTCTCGCCGATACCGAACCAGAGTATGGCCAGCGGAATCCAGGCGATGGGAGGGATCGGCTTGACCACCTGGATAATCAGGCCGGTCAAGCGATCCATGGTCCTGGAGAGGCCAATGACAATGCCCAGGCCAAGCCCCAGTACTGCAGCAATAGTGAACCCTTCCAGAACTCTTATTATGCTTATGCCAATATGTCGAGGCAGGTCACCGCTCTTAAAAAGTTCCCAGAAAGTCTGCGCAATCCGCGATGGAGGCGGCAGGAGGACCGGATTGAGATAACCCAGGTGAGACAACACCTGCCATACCGCTATAATCGCAAGCGATAGACCGGTATATTGGGCCAAGTGATTCAGTTTTTGCAGTTGCGGATTGGTAAGTTCCGAGGCCATGGCTTTCTCCCGTTCCTGATCTTACTTGTGTCCTAATTCCCTAGTCAGAGAGATATCCACAAAGCTGTCGATATTGACCGGCGTCCTGATGATGGCTGCGTTCCTCATGAAGGCTTCACTCTTTTTCAACTCTCCGATGTCTTCCGCCTTGATGACCGGACTGAAGTCGAACTTCGGTAATACCTTGAGGAGTAGGGGCGACGCCAGGTGAACGTCGTCGGTAATGAGCAGAGCCGCCTCCTTCGGATTTGCCCTTATAAATTCCGCTCCGCGCCGGTAGGCTCTGAGAACGGCCTTTACCTGTTCACGGTGTTTCGTCGCGAAATCGCTTGTGGCGATGATTACCAGAACCCCCTTCTTGATGCCGGTTCCGTCTGCGAGCACCCGCACAGCGCCTTGAGACTCCAGTTTACTGATCAGCGGCTCCCAGACAGCAGCCGCATCGATGTCACCGTTCACTATGGCGGTAGCGGTATCCGCCTGGGACATGTTGATAAACTTGATATCGTTGGTGGTCAGCCCTCCTTCCTGTAGGACCAGCGCCAGCAGGTGATGAGCATATGACCCCTTGGCCACCGCCACCTTTTTCCCTTTGAGGTCTTTCGGAGACCTGATCTTTGAGCCGGACGGAACGATGACCGCCAACGTTTTTGGTCCTGAGGCGGTTAGGCCGATGATTTTGGTATCGATTCCGGCCGACTTGGCAATAATGGCGGGGGTGTCTCCAAGGAAACCGATATCCTGCTGTCCGGCCGCAAACGACTCGTTCATGGGGGGACCGGCCGCGAACGAGTACCATTGTATGGCCGGTACGGCGCCAACCTTGGCCAGTTCCTCTTTCACCCAACCCTTATGCTTGGCGACAAAGATCGGCGCGTCAAAGGGACTGGGCTGGGTGGCGATGCGAATCTCGTCGGCGTGAGCCAGGGAGGAGACAAGGATGGTCAGAAGTGCGACCGGGAAAAGGCGTGTGATCATGTTGTACATGGCGAGTCTCCCTTGGAATGCTGTCGTATCAGAATGGTACTGTTGCAAGGCGGTCGAGGTGCCTGAACAGCGGGTGCGCCTTTTCCTCTTCGGCATGCCGAACCAGAATGTTCTCGTTGATGACCTCTTCAGGTTCTATGACCCAGACGGCCGCGAGGTCAACATCGCCCAGGCGCCGGCGCACATCGCGATAATGGTGCAGGAATACCGGCCCGGTGATCAGCGTCTTAACCGGCTTGCCCTTGATCTGCCAGCTCTGGCCGTTTCTGTCGCTGACGGCAATGGATACCTTCTGATCGAACCAGATGCTGGCCACCAGGTTTTTCTGGGTTCGCGAAGACTCGATCAGTTCAAGGTAGAGCAGGTTGCCGTCGTCATCCACCCGAATGAATGGTTTGGCCGCGGCGTGGGGGTAGCCGTGTTCGTTGATCGTGGCCAGCACCTTGGTGGAGTCGTCGCTGCTGATCAGATCAATAATTTCCTTGTTCAATTTGGTAGCCATATACATGCTCCTTCCGGGCTGAGAGGCCCTTGTTGATTCTTTGAATTGCCGGTTACAGCAGCCGGGAGAGATCCGAGTCGGGATGGTTGCCGCAACGGCGATAGTCGTTGTAGTCGATCGGCAACTGGTACTTGACCCGCAGGTCGTGCAGTCCCTGCGCCAGGCGCACGAAATAGTCCAGCGACGGGTTCTGCTGGTCCTTGAAATAGGAACCGGGACGCGGCACCCAGACGATGTAGAAGGTGGTCACCCCGTTTTCCGCCAGGGATTCCGCCTCTTCCAGGGTGGATGTAAGGGCATCCTGCTCGCTGGTGAATCCATGGGGTTTGGCCAGTTCCACGCCCCCCACCAGGCCGGTCCCCACATTGCCCCTGCCAAAGATGTCCACCGCCCTGATCAGGCGTTGTTTCCATTCGTGGTAGCCGACATATTTGGCCTTGCCGGGGCAGACCCAGTTGAACTTTTCTTCTCCCAGTACCTCCAGGTCGCTGGTGTAACTGGTCAGGCCGGTCTTTTCGTAAAGCCGCGCCAACTGCTTTTCGTTGAAGGCCGATGCAATCAACTCGCTGGGGAATTTCCTGGAGGAGAAGTTCTCGCCGATGGCCTGCAGGGTTTCGATGTAGAAATCGACCTCGTGATCGAAGAGTGTTTCCCCCTTGATGACCGATCCCGAGGTCAGGCAGATACCGGTGAAACGCCCCGGTTCTTTCAACGCCTCCCTGATGGTTTCGGATATATCCTGGGGCTTGAGCCGTGAGGGGACACCCAGTTCGTCCTTCTGTTGCTTGGTATGGGTGACGATGTCGCAGAACTTGCACCCCTTGTCCTCGGCCCAGAAATAGCAGTAGCTGGACTGGAAGACGTTCAGCCGCTGGGGCCGGGCGCTGACGATATGGCTCATGGGTATGCCGGAGTTGGTCTTCTTGTCGTAGAAGAGCGGCTTGGGCCAGAGTTCGACGTGCTCCACAAACTCGCCGTTATCCACCAGGGCCAGCTTGCCGTCGATCAGGTCAATCAGGTATGGGTTTTGCGCCAATGGCGTCGGATCGGTCAGGATGGTAGTGCCATCCCGCAGGAGCAGGGATTCGGGCAGTTCCTTGATCTCACCATCGCGCGAGCCGAACAGATATGGGCTGCGCATCTGAACGGAATCGTCAACGGTCTTCAACGCCCGCTCGGTGTAATGCACCCCGCGCCTTTGGGCGTCGATCTTGACCGCTATCAGGCGGGGAAACCCGGGGTGTCGTTCCAGCACCCTGTCCAGTTCCGATTCCTCTGTTACCACTCGTTTCAATGCAACAGTCATGGGGGGAAACCTCCGTACGGATGTCTTTTTGTATGTACTGATTCTCAGCGGGACAGGGCGGCGACCCGGTCGGTGCGCTCCCAGGGGAGATCCAGATCGGTACGGCCGAAGTGCCCGTAGGCTGCGGNNGTAGATCGGCCGCCGCAGGTCGAGCTGCTCGATGATTGCTGCCGGACGCAGGTCGAAGTGCTGTGCGATAAGGGCCGAGAGCTGTTCGTCGCTGATCGTGCCGCTGCCGAACGTCTCGACAAAAACCGCAACGGGCCGGGCCACGCCGATGGCGTAGG
>PLYK01000142.1 GCA_003151775.1 Geobacter sp.
TGACATTTATACCGCATTTCTCCACTATGCCCCTCTAGTGTCCCGTGCGGTTAGTCGTGGGAAGTAATTCCAAGTTATTTTGGCTGATGCCAAGGCGAGGCGACGCAGGTGTAGCAGGGTCTACATCAAGGAGCCGCAACGACGGCAGCGGCCAAAAGAGCCGGAATTACGAGTATGAACTAACCGCACGGGACACTGATAGGTAGTTTCCGCCCCCTGGTGCAAAAAAATTACTTGAACTGCTCCAGATACTTCTTGATCCCCCCCTCGAACATCTCCTCGATCTCATTCTTTGGGTGGTCCGTGGCATAGTGCCTGAAATAATTGAATATGAGCATCGTGATCATCAGGAAGACGAGGGTGTAGCCAAGCCGCCTTCCGAAGCCGGCCCAGTTGAACGGGGACGGTTCCTCCTGTTCTTCCCCCCCGGCAGGGAGCCCGTCGCGGAAGATGAACTGTTCGCGCAACTGGCGTATCCGCTTGAGCTGAACATTGGCGATGTGATTGACAATGGCGTCCCGGTCCCGTTCTTCGATAAAGACGAACTGCAGGCCGGTGTTGTAGTATTCACGGTCTTCGCCGGCAACGTAGTTGCGGTTGGCGGTGATGACCCGCGCCACGATGTCCACGATGCGGCGCGGCATGGGAACCAGTATCTCCAGCAACACGTAGTCGCCGCTTTCAAACTGCAGATGGGTGGTGATGCGCACGCCGCCGCCGCTGATGTTGGCGGCCAGCGGTATGATGGTGTCCCATGAGTCGCCATGCTCCTCAACCTGGTCCCCTTCCTCTCCCTGGGCGTCCATGGCTTGCTTGAGCCGCCGTTCCGGCGGAAGTTCCGCACTTCCCAGCAAAAGTCTGCTGTCCCAGTCTTTGTGCTTGCTGCCGGCATCTACGACCTGGCGCTGCTCGCGGCGCTGCACCCATCCCTGCTTGAGAGTGTCCACGTTCTGCTGAGGAGAAATATAATATTTGATCGGCAAAAAAGCATCGATACGGTAGAACTCCCGCAGTTCGTCGGAAACGATCTCGCCGATCAGGCGGAGAAGTATCTCCCGGACAGGACCTTCGGCAACGATAATGGCCCGGCAACTGTAGCCGCTGTCATCCTTACCGCCGCGCAGATCGAGAATCTGGCCCACGTGAAGTGAAACATTAAGGGGTAATTGATCGCGGGAAAGCTGGATGGAAACGAAATCCTCGTCGATCTCGTGAATTATTGCCCAATCGCGGAACACCACGGCATTCGCCAGAGGAATCCCGACGCCGACCTTCATGCCAACGGAAAAACAATTGGCGTAATTTTCAAAATCATTCATGGAGCGTAATCCGCAGGATGATTAACCTGCCGGCAATCTTGAACCGGGAGTTCATTTCAGAGATTTGTTCAACGCTTCGAGCAGTTCGACGATAGCGACCTTGTGAACTCCGGCGCCATGTTCAATGGTTTCGAGGTCGGCGATCTGGCATTCGTAACATTCAAGATGATAGCGCAGGAATACCGGCAGCGTTTCGGGGTGCTGCCTGATAATGTCGGCGATAATCATGTCCCGTGTGATCATGGTGCGCTCTCGATTCCGAGTTTCGCTCTCAGTGCGGCCTTCACCTCCGGCGGCACAAACCGGTCGATGTTGCCGTTCAGCAGGCAGACCTCCTTGACGATGGAGGAGGAGAGGTAACCGTATTGGAGGGATGTCATCATGAACAACGTCTCGACGCCATGGCCGATCGTGCTGTTCATCTGTGCGATCTGGAACTCGTACTCAAAGTCCGATATGGCGCGCAGCCCCCTGATGATCACGTGTGCCTGTCGCGAAGATACGTAATCTATCAGAAGGCCGCTGAAGGTGTCAACCACCACCCGTTGTTCATCCTTGAACACGTCGCGGATCAGGCCGACCCGTTCGTCGATGGAGAACAGGTTATTCTTCTGGGAATTGGCGGCCACCGCCACCACCACCTCATCGAAAATCTTCAATCCTCGGCTTATGATGTCCAGATGACCATAGGTAATGGGATCAAAGGAACCGGGATAGACTGCGATCTTCTTCATTCGCCCTCCAGCGTGAAAAACTCCAGCGCCGTGTCACCGTAAACCCGGCGGTCAAACCTGCTCAACGTTCCCAGCCGTTCCGGCAGGGGATTGCGTGCCGCGCATTCCACGATCAGAAGCCCGTCCCCCGCCAGCAGTGACTGGACACCCAGCGACTCCGGCACGGTGCTGTAAAGAGCCGAGGCATAGGGAGGATCAAAGAACACCACATCGAAGCGCCGCTCCCGTGCCGCCAGAAGTCGCAAGGCCTTGAGGCAGTCAACGGCAATGATCTGCGACCGGGCGGTGAAACCGGTGGCCTCCAGATTTTTTTCCAGTACCGCCAGCACGCGCCGGTCCTGTTCCACGAAGAAGCAAAAACCGGCTCCCCGGCTTAGGGCCTCGATCCCCAGGCTGCCGGTTCCCGCGCAGATATCAAGTACCTGGGCCTGCTCAAGTTCACGACGACTCGTAATGATGCTGAAAAGTGCTTCCCTGACCCGGTCGGCTGTTGGCCGCGTCTGCATCCCCCCGGGCACCGCAAGTTTCATCCCCCGCGCACTTCCCGCAATTACGCGCATCTCCGGCGCCGCCTCCCCCGTATACACTATCAATCGGAAACTACCTTAAAACAATGGAGGCGTCAAGCTGGAAGCACTCCAGACAAAAAATGAGATGCCATAAAAAAACAGTTGAAAACAAACCATGCTCCAGTACAATTGTGCAGTAAGCTTATCCTTGAAAATGTTGAGGAATTCACGTGAAAACAGGACGAGCTGCCTTACACCGTTTTCTGTGTCTCATGGTGCTGACGGCCTCCATGAACGCCCTTCTGCCGGGGAGCGCCCCGGCTGTTCAATGGCGGCCCCTGGCCAGTACGGCGCGCTATGACGTCGCCTTTGACATGGATTCGCTGAAGCTGACTCCGTTGGGCCGGGTGACGGTATGGCTCAGGTTTACCCCCCTGGGCGAACCACAGCGCAAGCTCGCTGCCGCCGAATACGGTGTAAAACAGTATCGGCTCCATCTGGAATACTATGAAATCGATTGCAGCGAACAGACCGACATTCTGGAACTCATAGACATCATCGGACCGGACGGAAAAAGATTGGCGCGCATGAAGGGCGGCGGCCCCCTGGCAACCATTTTTCCCGGATCGGAGCTCGATCTGGCAGCCAAACGGGTCTGCCCGTCGTTTGAAAATGAGGCGGTCCCGGACGATGAGGTGGAAACGCCGGACATAAGCGATGCAACGAAGGCGGGCGGGCAAAAGGACGCAGAAGACGTCCGCGCCCGCATTGCCGAGGCGCTCCGAAAGACGCAAACGGAGCCGGACAGCCAAGCCGGCTGGCGTGACCTGGGAAATGCCTATTACGACGGCGACATGACCCAGCAGGCCATCGAGGCCTATAACCGGGCACTGGCGCTCAACCCCGACGATGCAGACGTGCTCAACGACCAGGGGGCCATGTATCGCCAGCAGGGTGACTTTAAGCGAGCCCTGGCGAATTTCGAGAAGGCGCTCAAAATAGCGCCCGACAACCTGGAAAGCCTCTATAACGTAGGCTATGTCAATGCATTTGATCTGAACCGCATGGACAAAGCGCTGAAGGCGTGGCGACGTTACCTGGAGCTGGACCGGACCAGCGAGACTGCCCGCCAGGTGCAGGGTTTCATCGAACGTTACGGCAAATAACGCGCCGTTGCAGAGGGGGCAAGTACCAGCTCATTCGCTTTTGCATTCAAGATAGCACATATTTCATGCCAGACCTTTGAGGTTTTCAAAAC
>PLYK01000096.1 GCA_003151775.1 Geobacter sp.
ATCGGTAAGTTCCGAGTCCCTTAGACCGTCATGAAAAGTTTGCCAGGTTCTCTTTCTACTCGGATTCGTGTTTTATCAGCAGGGGAGAATATATATGATAAGAAACAATAATCCCTTGCATCACTTAAAATATCAGGTGTGAATATAGCGGCGTTCGTCCCTTGACACCTCGCTGACTTAACAAGCAGTCCATTCTGATTCTGCTGTTTCACATACGCGCCTAGAGCGTTGGTGAAGGTATAATCGTTGGGATCGGTAATTGCCGGCCATTCCACTTCTTTTCCCAGTAATGAGATGATAATCCCTTGGCATTTCACTTTCAGCACCCTTTGGTCGGCCTTTATCTCTAAAGACTTGTGGGCAAACGAATCCACAACTAATCGACGCCAATGATAGGTGGTCTCATAGATTGTAGTCTCAAGATCTAAAGACCCATACCAAACCCCATAGTCTATCCCAGAGCTGAATCTGGTCTGCTGCCAGTTTTCCTGAATAAAAGGGTAGGTTAACACGGTGCCATAGTAAAATGGCCTAGTGATTGCCCCTTGATCTGAAGGCAAGATATCCCGGCATTCAGTGGCGATGGCGACCATATAGTCTTCAGATGATTCCCCAAGGTCATCAAACAAATCCTGAGATTCTCTGATACCTTTTATATTGCGGAGCAGGTCGGCTCCAAAGATGGTAACTGTTGAGATCAGTCCGTCAAACATAGTCACCGGCCCCTCTCGAAATCAAGGTAACGCCGGACTGCCAGCAATCCTTCGTAACCATGGCACATAATTTCTAAAGGAGTCTTGCCGTCAAATCTGCGATTAGGCGAAGTGACCCATTCGTAAACAAGGTCCCTATTGTAAGGAAATATTATCCGTAGTGACTTATGGATGCCAAGAAGGTGGCCGACCCGTCCAAGAAGGTCTACGTTGTTGTCGAGGGAACCCCCTTTCCGGTAACGGCTTAAAGTCATCCTGGATGTTGGAGAGAGTCCTAGTAAAGAACACTGATCTGTAGAAGTTATGCCCCAATGGTCGAAGAGCTTGGTGACCATTCTGGCAAGGCTCGCGCGGGAGCTTTTAGAAGTGATATCCACTCTGTTTATTTCAAGGGCAGGTTCTGTGGTCATATATTCCTCCTGTTCTTCTTTGTTACATAATTTGTATCACAAGATACATTGGAGCGCAAGGTATTTTTGAAATAACAACACTCAGCACTGGCCTGTCCAAGATAGGTTGTGGTGCAGTTGGCGGGGATAATAAGAAAGCCCCTCCCGCGGCTTGGCGAAAGGGGCAGGTGGAATTTTTACTATATATCAAACTTATAAAACAACAGTTGGCGTTGCTTTTGATGCTCGTTTGATGTTTTTAAGAGTTTATGATTATAGCTCAATACATTGATTTTTGATTCTTAAATCATTAGCAACTTCTTACGATCTGTGACCTCCGCAACAATTTTATTAACTGTTGGGTTGCTGCCATACCTGGAATTGAATTCCTGCAGAATCGTCGTGAGTGCCGACTCAATATTTCTGAGCAATTGGGTGTTGGTCCTGGCAACAAGTTTGAGGCTGATATCAAGGTACTCATCCATCGTCTTCCAGTCATCTTTGGTGAGATTCCCGGTATAAAATTGTCGTCCGATAGACATAGCGAAATCTTTATCATGGCTATCCACATATACAGACGTGGAAACCACAAAAGGGTCAATTTTGACATTTAAACATTTTTCAGGTTTACCACCCTCACTTCGAGACCGCCTGCGGACAGACCCCGGCTATGGCGCAGTTCAGGCAGCGCAGGGGATCGTTGCCCGTGCAACCCTCGCTAATGCCCAAGTGGGCCAGGGAGAAGTCGTATTTGACCGGATCAAGAGGGTCGAGGAGCCGCAGGGCGGTCGTTATCTCCCGGGCCATTCGCCAGTCGGCATTTTTCCTGCGGGTAAAGCCGAGGTAGGAGCAGATGCGGCTGATATGGGTATCCACCGGGATAACCAATTGCGACGGCAAGACCCCCTGCCATAGCCCCAGGTCGATGCCGTCGGCCGGGCGCACCATCCAGCGCAGGAACATGCAGAGGCGCTTGCAGGCGCTGCCCGAGGCGGGAGCGGGGAAGAAAAAGGGGAAGTAGGAGTCGGCGGGGATGGCTGCTTTTCCGAATATCGGCCGGTAATCAAGGCCCCGCACGGCAGCGGCATAGCCGTCGAGGGCCGCGGTCACATCCTGGGCCCTGTGGTCGTGAAAACGCGCAAAGAAGGCGTTGATGCTGCCGGCGTCCTCGATCATCAGCCGGCAGGCCCACAGGAGGGCGCACAGGTCGCGGCCGTCGTTGAAGCGGTGTTTGAAGCCGTTAAACGTCCTCAATCCCTGCCCGGGGTCGAAACGCTCCACGAACCGGCGCGGCGAAGGCCCCAGCTCGGCGAAGATCCGTTCCAGGGTGGCTAGGATGATCTTGATCCCGCCATAGGCAAAGGCAGAGGCGATGACGGCCGCCACCTCCCGGTCGGCCGGCGCCTCGTAGCGGTGACAGAAGGAGAGCGGATCGTTGGCCAGGTGGGCAGCGGAACGGGCCGCATAGAGGCTGTCTAAAACGGTTTTCAGGTCAGTCTTGAAAGCGTTACACATCTGCTTCGCGCAGGAAGCTCGCCGCATCTTCGGGCGACGTCGGGTTGATGTAGAATCCGGTGCCCCATTCGAAGCCGGCCACCTGGGTCAAACGCGGCACCAGTTCGATATGCCAGTGATAGTCCTGCTCCAGCGAGTTCCACTGCGTTGGTTTGCCGGGACGCCGGTGCATGGGGGGAGCGGTGTGGAGGATGAAGTTGTAGGGCGCATCGCGGAGCACGTTCTTGATCCGCAGCAGCATGTCCTTCATCGCCACGGCCAACTCGGCCAGTTGGGCGTCGTTCATCAGGGCAAAGTCGTGGCTGTGGCGTTTGGGATACAACCGCAGTTCAAAGGGGGAACTGGAGGCGTAGGGGGTCAGGGTGACGAAGTTCGAGAACTCCCGCACCACCCGTTCGCCGCAGTTCAGCTCGAACGCGATCAAGTCGCAGAATATGCAGCGTTCCTTGGTGTTGAAATAGTTGCGCGCCACCTTGAGCTGGGTGGCTGCTACCGGCGGCAAAAGCGGCACGGCGATCAACTGGCTGTGGGAGTGGTGCAGGGTCGCCCCGGCGCGGAGCCCGTGGTTCTTGAAGAGCACCATGTAGCGGAAGCGGAAATCCCTGCGCAGGTCCAGGTAACGCGCCCGGTAGGCGGTCAGGACGTCGGTGATTTCGTGGGCCGTGAACTCGGCCAGGCTGCGGCTGTGGTCAGGGGTTTCGATGATCACCTCGTGGGCGCCGATGCCGTTCATTACGTCGTACATCCCATAGCCGCGGTTGTTCAGCTCCCCCTCCACCCGCAGCGCCGGGTATTTGTTGGGGATCACCCTCACCCGCCAGTTGGCGGCGTTGGGCATGCCGCTGGGGCGGATGGCGAATATCTCGGGTGGCGTCTTGTCCTCGTTGCCATAGCAGAAGGGGCAGGCGGTCATGCCGTCGCTTTCCGGCTCAACGTGGAAATCCCGCGGGCGCCGGCCGCGCTCGGTGGCGATGATCACCCAGTGCAGCCTTATCGGGTCCCAGCGAAGTTCAGACATGGTAGGCTCCTCAAATCTGGCGTTGTCCTTATATAAGCCAGTTGTCCAGCTCGATCTCCGGCCCTGCATAGTAGAGCATCAAAGGCGCATCCGTCGGCCAGCGGCCGATCTCCTCGTTGTCGCGCACCAGGGTCACCGAAGCGAACAGCTTGCTCTTGGGAGCGGGCTTGATGGCCTCCAGCGGGATACAAACCTCGCAGGTCTTTGCGATCTTCCAGCGACAATGGCCGTTGGTCGGCACCCAGACGTTGTTTTCCCTGACCTGCAGGAACCCCTCGTCGTTGCGCATCTGCAGGGGCAGCCGGTATTCCCGGTCATAGATCAGGTGCAGGTTGAGCACATCGATCTCCCGCAGCATCCGGGTGAGTTCCTGAATGCCGTCGATGCGGAAGTAAAGATGGCTCTTGTTATAGCCGTAGTAAAAACTCTGCAGCATGCGGTCCGAAGAGTGCATGGCCGAACCCTGGCGGGTCAGGTCGTAGAGACCGGCGGCAAGCCATTCAAAGTAGTCGCTGATCTTGCCGTTGATCTCGGGATCGATGAAGCCGGCAGGCTCCCGGATCAGCCCGGCCGGGCTCTTTTTCTTGATCGCTTCCAGCAACTCAAGCGGCGTGTCGATCCCCAGCAACCGGTAGACGTTCATCAGATGCTGGCGGAAAAGCCGGTCAAAACGGTCGCTGTGGGGCGAAAAATGGTCATCGCCGTACCACCAGAACCAGTCGCTCCCTTCGGCGGCGTACAGTGAGCGGCAGATCGTTTCCACATCGGCATCCGCATCGGGGATACCGCTCGCCAGGGCCTCAGCCACAGCCGGGTTGTGAGAAACTGCGGCGTTCCGTGCCCCGGCCAGCAGGTCCCAGGCCAGATTTTCCTCCGGGTGCCCGATCCAGATGCCGTAATTGGCGTTGATCCACGATCCGGGATGGATGCCGTGCAGACGGCCGTCAAAGGTGCTGCGGGCCAGGACGTCGGAGCAGAGGGTCAGGTTGAAGGCCGGTGATTCGGCAATGCCGCGGTACAGACCCTGCAAAAAATCGTACGCGTTGTTGGGGTAATATTCCCAGGCATTCTCGCCGTCCAGGCAGATCGGGATCACCTTGCCTTCGCCGCCGCTGCGCCCCTTGATGGCGTGCAGCCGTCCGCAGAAATCCGCCACGGCGCGGCTTGCGTCCCACTGGGAGTAGGTGAAACCGACCAGATCGGAGAGTTGGTGATCGCGGAAAAAGGCGCCGATCTCACCCTGCCGGCAGACAAAACGCCAGGGGCGGTAGAGGCGCTCCTTATGGTCCCCCAGCCCCCCCTCAAGGCTTTTGACCAGGATTTCTTCATCCGTGGCGATCCAACTGATACCGCTGTCGGCGATGATCTCCAGCGCCTCGTTGCTGACCGATCCTTCCGACGGCCACATGCCGGCGGGGGTGAAGCCGAAGACCTGCTTGAAATAGTCGATGCCGCGCCGGACCTGGGCGCGGGCGTCTTCAGAATGGCGGAAGACGGTTGCGGGCAGAGCGACACGCGGCATGGCGGTCCGGGCGCTACGGACATCACACAAAAGCGGCAGGATGGGATGGTAGTAGGGGGAGACGGCCAACTCCACGCGCCCCGCCTGATGGAGGCTCTTGTAACATGGGATGATGGCCTGCAACAGTTCCTGTTGCGTGGCGAACAAAAGCTCCTTGTCGGCTGCGGTGAACTCCTCCCCTTTGGCCGCCAGTTCGGCAAAAACCGGATAACGCCTGCGGGATGCCTCACCGGTCCAGGCCAGGAAAAACAGAACCTGGAGATCCAGCAGGTCCTGATCGCTGAAGTGCCGCACCCGGTCGCGGGCGCTGCCCGGTTTCCCCTCCCCCGCCATGTAGAGCAGTTCCAGGTAGCGGCGTGACGGTTCGATCATGCGCTGCCGGTTGGCGGAGAAGAAGTTCTCCAGCAGGAAGATGCGGTCATCCCCCCCCAGGTCGGACGGAGCCGCCTTGCCCTTTTCCAGAAAGGGATCGACGGCGGTGCCGGCGGCATAATCCTGGATCTGCTCGATCAGGGAGGGGACCAGGTTGAAGACCGCTTTTGCGCCGGGGGTATCCTCCACGATGGCCGGCATGTCGAAATAATCCTTGATGCCGTGCAGGTAGGCCCAGGGGAGGGCGTACTCGTTCTTGAGCGGGTCCTTGTAGTAGGGCTGGTGCATGTGCCATATGATGACCACGTCTAGCGGGATCGGCATCTCAGGCAGCTCCTTGTCTCTTCGATTGCAGGTAACCTGACGGGAAAGGCATCATACCAATTCCAAATCAAGACGCTATCTTCGTTGGCTAGTCTTCGGCTCCTCAACGTACTAATTCTGTACGCCTTCGTCGCCTCAATCCTCGCCGCCTTGATTTTATCCTTGATTTGAAATCGGTATCACTCCAACTCCTTCTTCCACCCCTCCACCTTTTTCTGGTATTCCGACAACAGCCTCTGGGCCGCCTTCTGGTCCTTGGCCTCGGCCACGATATGGACCTGGGGGATATACTGGTCCGGCAGCACCAGCGCCCACTCGTCGCCGAAATGCACCTTTATGCCGTCGATGAAGGTGGCTTCCTTGTCCAGGCTGTCCTCGCTCATCTTGCGCATGACGCCCCCCTTCATCTCCCAGGAGCAGGGAACGCTGGTCTGGAGGAATGCGCTCGACGGCACTTCCGCAAGCGCGCTGGAAAAGGAGATGGCGCTGGCGGCGCCCAGTTCCACCAGCTTGGCGATGGCGAACATGCCGTCAAAGGATGCCTGGAAACGGGGAAAGGCGAAACGGCCGTCAATGGTGCCGGCCAGGATGACTTCGGAGGAGTTGGCCGCCTCCAGCATGGCCCGGTCGCTGCTTTTGGTGCGGGTTACCTGGCAGCGTTTATGGTTGGCCATCTGGTCGATGGTCGTGGGAGTCTGCACCGGTACGGCAATGACCCCTTTTTGGCCGGTTCTTAAAAACAGCGCGGTTACCAGGGAGAGCAGTTCAATGCCGTCGAAGATACGGCCGTTCCCGTCCAAAAGGACGATGGCCTCGGCCGTGGGGTCGAGCCAGAAGCCGGTCTGGGCGCCCAGCGAACCGACTATCTTGGAGAGTTGATCCAGTCCCGCCTGTTTGTCCATGGCCTTTTTGCTGCCCCGTCCCTCGTCCACATAGGCGTTCAGGGCAATCACATTGCACCCCAGCTCATTGAGGATCAGCGGCAGAATCTGGCTGGCCGGGGAGAAGTTGAAGTCCACCACCACGGTCCAGGCCGCCTTTTTGACCATCTCCCTGTCGATGGCCCGCAGGAACCCCTCGCGGTAGAAATCGACCACATTGTTGATTTCGATGATGGCGCCCGGTTCGCTGTGGTGGGCGCGGCGGAAGTTCTCCTTGTAATAGATGCGTTCCACGTTCTTGGCCATGCCGCTGGAAAAATCCAGGCCGTCGCCGTCCAGGAAGACTATCTCCAGTCCGGCCGGATCGTCCAGCGCCTGGCGCATGTAAAAACCGCCCACCTCGCCGAAGGTCTTCAGTTTGTAGCGCAGGATCGGCAGTGGGGTCATCTTCATGTCGCGCACATTGACCCCTGCCGAGAGGATACCCCCCACAAAGCAGCGTTTGAGCATGCGCGATGAGAGGTTGTAGTCGCGGCCGCCCAGGACGAAGCTCCCCTTGGGAAGGGTCGTGCCGTAGGCGCAGCCCAGCTTTGCCACGAACTCGGGCGTCAGTTCCACATTGGAGAGCCCCTTGATGATGGCGCCCTCAAAGAGCGTTTTTTTCCATTTCTCGCCCCAGATCAGGTTGGCGGTGACAATGGCGCCGGCCTCGACCATCTTGCGCGGCCAGATCTTGACATCGCTCTTGATGACGGCCTCGTCGCCGATGGAGGTTTCATCCGCTACAATGACCCCCTCCTCCAGCACCGCCCCCTGACCGACGCGCACGTTGAAGCAGACCACGCTGTCGCTGATCCTGGCCCCCTTCTTGATGTAGGAGTTGTCCCAGAGCACGCAGCGGTTGAGTTTTACCCCGGCCTCGATGGTGCAGTTGCGGCCGATGACGGAATCCTTGATACGCACGTCGCCGAGGATCTGGGTGTTGTCGCCGATGATTACGGTCCCCTCAAGACCGGTGGGGCGCTCCAGGGTCACGTCGGCTCCGATGCGCAGGTCCTTGCCCAGGAAGTCCTGCTTGGGCTCGTCGATCTTCAGGTTGATCTTGCCCTTGAAGATGTCGTGATAGGCCTCCCGGTAGGAGTCGGTGTTGCCGATGTCGCGCCAGTACCCCTTGGCCGGAAAGCCGAACAGGGCATCCTTGCCCTTCAGCATGGCCGGGAAGAGGTCTTGGGAAAAATCGAAGTTTTCACCATCGGGGATGGCCGCGAGGATCTCCGGTTCCAGCACATAGATGCCGGTGTTGATGGTGTCGGAGATGACCTCGCCCCACCCCGGTTTTTCCAGGAACTGGGTAATGCGTTTTTCCTTGTCGGTGATCACCACCCCGAACTGGAGCGGGTCTTTGACCGAGGTGAGGGTGATGGTGGCCCTGGCCTTGTTGTCAACATGGAAATCGATGATCTTCTTGAGGTTGAAGTCCGTCAGCAGGTCGCCGCTGATCACCAGGAAACGCTCGTCCAGGTACTTTTCGGCCGCCTTGACCGCTCCGGCCGTTCCCAGGTCCTGCAGAGGGGTGACATAGGTGATCTTGACCCCAAAATCGGCGCCGTCACGGAAGAAGTTTTTGATGACGAACGGCTGATGGTAGAGCAGCATCACCAGGTCGGTGATATCGTGCTTTTTGAGCAATTCCACGATATGAAGCATGATCGGGCGGTTGAAGAGGGGGATCATCGGCTTGGGAATGCTGCTGGTGAGCGGCTGGATGCGGGTTCCGAATCCGCCGGCCATGATGACGGCTTTCATACGGTGTGCTCCTTGCTTGAAATAATGGAAGCGTTCCCCTTGTCACGGGATAGGCGGGTGCAAGGGTTTCACGGGCAAACCCGGACCGGCTCTCCATTGCAAAGGGGGATTACAAACCAGCCTTCTGCCGTTGGGCCTTTTTGGCCAGGACCCTGGCGATCTCCTGCTTCAGCTCGCTCAGGTCGCCGGATTTGACCACGTAGCCGTCCGCCAGCCAGGCGGAGAAGTCGTCCTTGTAGCAGGAAAAGGCCGAACAGAGGATGACCGGCATGTCGTGGCGCTCTTTGACCAGCTTCTGCAAAAGCTCAATGCCGCTCTCGTTTTTGAGTTTTATGTCCAGCACCGCCAGGTCGAAGGCGTCATCCTGGAGTTTTTCCACCGCCTCGGCAGTCCCGGCAGCGGTTACCACATCATACCCCTCGTCCGCCAGCTCCTCGGCATACAAAAGCCGGATATTAGCCTCATCGTCCACAACAAGTAGTCTGCTCATTGCTGTTCCTCCTTACGGATGGGAAGTATGATCGTAAAGATAATGCCGTCTTCGGGCACTGTTTGGGCATAAAGAGGTATTCCCTGCTTTTCCAGCATGGTCTTGCACAGGGCCAGCCCCAGGCCGGCCCCCATCTCCTGGGTGGATGAAAACGGCACCAGGATGGCATCCAACTCCTCCTGAGAGATATACCGGCCGTGGTCCTGGATACGGATTACGATGGTGTCATCCACCCGGCGGGTGTGGATGTCCATGAGACGCTCGCGCCCGGCACCGTTCAGGTCGCACTGGATAATGGTGCGGAGACAGTAGGAAACCTGCTTGAAATCGATATAGGCCGGCGGCAGCTCGCTGCCCGCCGAGAACGTGCTCTGGTACCCGCTTGTGCGCAACGTATCGGCTGAATCGTGAAGCGCGGTCTCCACCAACTGGTTTATATCCCAGAAATCCTTTGTCGGGTAGAGCGAGTCGGAGTAATTGAGGATTTCATCCAAAACTCCCTCCAGTTGGCGGGCCTCGCCGACGATGGATTCGATGAAGTTGCGTTTGGGATCGCCGGCCGGGGTGTTTTTCAGCATTGAGCGGGCAAAGCCGCCGATAATCATAAGGGGGTTGCGGATGGAGTGGGCTATGCTGGAGGTAATCCTGCCGACAAGGGCCATCTTTTCCATCCTGACGATCAATTCCTGCTGCAGCTTAAGTTTGGTATGGGCCTCCGTGACCCGGCTGAGTTCTTCCTGAAGCCGTTCGTAGAGGGATGCCCGCTCTATGGCAAAGGCCACGGGAAAGGTGAAGGTTTCCAGGGAATGCATGTCTTCCTCAGTGATGTGGCGATGGGTGATGCAGTTGTCGGCGATGATCATGCCCACCCGGCGGTTGCGGGAGACGAGCGGCATCAAAAGGAAGGTATCCACCCCCAGCAGGCGGGCAAACTCGGGGTCCACGTCCGGATGATGGTAGGCGTCCTCGACCAAAAGCGGCTTCTTCCCGTCCAGGGCCTTGACGAGAATATGGGTGGTGTTGGAGAGCGGAACCGAGAGCTGTTCCAGAATATCGTGAAATTTGACCCGTTCGGCGGTGAGCTTGTTTTCGCGGAAACTCTGGGCCAGGGTCTGCAGGTCCATATCGTTGTGGGCGATCTCGTCCCAGACCTGATGGGCCTCCTCAAAGTTGCGCGGTCCAATGGCCAGGTATCCATGCAGGTGGTCGCGCTTGTTATCGACCATCAGGAGAAAGGCCCGGTTCATGCCGAAGCCCCGTCCGGCGGTGATGGCTGTCAGGGCCACCGACAGCACCTCCTCCAGATCTACGGAGCTTTGCAGGACGGAACCCAGTTCGTGCAAGAAGCGGATCTCGAGGCTTTTGCTGTCCAGGAAACTTATCAGGGACTGGATGTGAATCTGTTGGCGCCGGTATTCGTCATGAATCAGGCAAAAGACCGGACCCAAGGGATGGCCGCTGGCCTGAAAGCGCTCCAGATCACGTTTGAAGTTGGGGCAGTCGCAGCATTTTTCCAGGATACGCCGCCGCGGGGATTCCAGCAGGTCTTCATCCCCCTCGCGGATGTTCGGGCAATCACCCAATGCAATGGCATCTTTGTCCCAGCAGCACTCCCAATCCACGTGACCCCTCGTTCATACCAACGGCATTCAAGATAAAAGGTAATTAAGAACTTTTTACGGACAAGCTCCAAGTATACCAGGAGATGAGCTGACTTCAAGCAATGGCGGACAAATTCGTGGCGAGTTTCCGTCCGGAAAGGGTTCTTTTCCGCCCATGCGGCGTCAATCTTCGGGCTTGCTTGTGCGGTGTACCGGTGTACGCCTCCGCGCAATCCCTTGATTTCCTTGCCTGGACAAAAAAGCCCTCCTTTCCGAATCGGAAACTGCTCGTTTCTCATCCGGAGTTTTCGGATGGAAACTAGCGAGGTTCTATCGTATGTTCCATGTGGTGCCCTGGGGTGAATCCAGTAATTGTATGCCCCTCTCCTGCAGCATGTCGCGGATCTCGTCGCTCCGTTTGAAATCCTTGGATTTGCGGGCCTCGGCCCGCTCTGCGATCAGCCCTTCGATCTCTGCCGGGGATAGGTCGATCCGGTCCGCCTTGGAACTCTTGATCTGTTCTAGCCATGCTGCCGGACGGCTGTTGAACAGACCCAATACCTGGCCAATCTCGGCAAAACCGTGACGTGTCCGGGCAATCAACGACAGGCCGACCGGGCTGAGTTCACTTGTCTCCGCCAGGAAACGGTTGCCGGCGCGCACGGCATCGAACAGCACCCCCAGTACCTGGGCGGTGTTGAAATCGTCATCCATGGCCTCGCTGAAACGGGGGATAAGGTTATCCAGCCTCTCCTGCAACTCCATCCCGGCCCCGGTCAAAGGTTCCACTGCCGGCATCTCGGACGTCCCGGGATTTCCAAGCAGGACCTCGTCCAGGGCCGCCAGGCAGGAATAGATGCGTTCCAGGCCTGTCCGGGCCTCGTCCAGGTTCTGGTCGGAAAAGTCGATCGGCGAGCGGTAATGTGCCGAAAGGATGAAGAAGCGCAACGTTTCCGGGTCGAATTTCTCCAGCACCTGGCGAATGGTGAAAAAGTTGCCAAGGGATTTGCTCATCTTCTCCGAATTGATGTTGACAAAGCCGTTATGCAGCCAATAACGAACGAACCGGCAGCCATTGGCTGCCTCGGATTGTGCGATCTCGTTTTCGTGGTGTGGAAAGATCAGGTCCTTGCCGCCACCGTGAAAATCAAATGTGGCGCCCAGGAATTCCATGCTCATGGCTGAACACTCGATATGCCAGCCGGGCCGTCCCTTTCCCCATGGCGATTGCCACCACGGCTCTCCGGGCTTGGAATCCTTCCAGAGGGCGAAATCCATGGGGTGACGTTTTTTGTCGCCCACCTCGACCCGCGCGCCGGCCTTCATCTCGTCAAGGTTGCGTTTAGAAAGCTTGAGGTAGTCGGGGAAGGTCTCCACGGCATAATAGACGTCACCCTCCGACTCATAGGCATGCCCCTTGGAGATCAGGTTCTCGATGATGGCAATGATGCCGCCGATGTGATCGGTGGCCTTGGGTTCCGCAGTCGGCTTGGCCAGGCCCAGACGCTCCATGTCTTCGTCGAAGGCTTGGATGTAGCGGTCGCTGATGGTGCGGTAGTCCACCCCTTCCTGGTTGGCGCGATTGATGATTTTGTCGTCGATATCGGTATAGTTGCGGACGTAGGTGACATCGTAACCGGCATACCCCAGGTAGCGGTAGATCACGTCAAAAACCACGTTAGCCCGCGCGTGGCCGATGTGACAGAAATCATAGACCGTTACCCCGCAGACATACATGCCGGCCTTGCCGGGTATGAGCGGTTCGAATACTTCTTTTTCCCCGGAAAGGGTGTTGTAGACACGCAGTGCCATGATGCGGCCCCCATGAAAAATTTGATGCATTCTGCATTGTTTTGATCGGCATGGCAAGCGGGGAAAGTATCGTCACGCCGATGCGGGGACGGGAACGGCGCCCCGGCCAATTTCCCGGGGCGGCTTACTTTACCACCGTGGGACCGGTGATCGTGAGGGTTAGCACGGTCACGCCACGCCGGTTCTTGCGGCGCCCCTCGCCCGTCCTATTGCTGCCAACGGGGATGGAGCAGCCATAGGAGTTGATGCTGATCCTTTCAGGGTCGATGTCGCCGTTTTTCAGTATCTGGTTCTTGATGTTGATGGCCCTGACGCGGGAAAGGGTCATATTGTAATCGAACGGGCCCGTATAATCTGCATATCCTTCCACATGGGCGAATACATTAGGATTCTTCTTCATGAAGTCGTAGATTTCCTTGACCTTCCTGAAATATTTCGGATGGATGTCTGCCTTGTCTATACCGAAGTTGATGACGAGCTTCATCAACGGCTTTTCGTCGTAAACGATCCTGCTTTCGGGGGTCGGGGGGCATCTATCCATTGCTGCGATGAAGTAGCCCGCGCTGGACATGCCTTTTCTCGGAACAAAGGGCTTTACCGGCGCCTCGATCAGTTTCGGCGCGGATTCAACGGGCAGGGATACCACGGGCGGCACGGGCGGTTGCGGCGCAGCAGGAGCAGCAGGAGCAGCGGGAGCAGGGGCTGCCAGAACAGCGGTCCCCGCCGGACAACCATCCTTATCCACCGCGACCCCCCAGGGTGTTCCTGGGCATTTGTCGAGATAGTCGGGGACCCCGTCGCAATCGGAATCCAACAAGCTTACGCCGTTGACCTTGACGATGCAGGGTGCTGTCGGGGCTTTCCGGGCTGCGGCGGGCGGCTCAGCGGCCGGGACAGGAGGTTCTATTCTCCCGGATGCCGCCGCTGCCGGGTGTGCGGCGGTTCCAGCAGGCGCCGTGGTTATTGCCGGGCAGCCATCCTTATCGACCTTGACCCCTGCCGGAGTTCCGGGGCATTTGTCCAGGTAGTTGGGTACGCCGTCGCCATCGCTGTCAAGCGGACAGCCGACTTTATCGACCTTGACCCCTGCCGGGGTTCCGGGGCATTTGTCCAGATAGTCGGGTACGCCGTCGCCGTCGCTATCAACCGGGCAGCCGTCCTTGTCCACAGCGACCCCCTTGGGGGTCTCCGGACATTTGTCCAGGTCGTCGGGTACGCCGTCACCATCGGAATCGACCGGCGGTACCCGCTTCAGATCCTTGTCGTAGCTCAGGAAGAATGACAGGCCGAGGGTCGATTCGAAGTTGCTGCGGGCGGCCGTGTTCTCGTAGGCGAATATATGGCGGACGTCCGCCCGTAGCGCCAGATAATCCTTGAGGAAATATTTTACGCTGGCGCCGTAGTCGAAAAAAGCGTTTGGCGAGGTATTGCCGCCGCCATCGACATACATACCGCCGATACCGACGACCAAAGAGGGGACGAACCGTGCCCGGGGCAGGATGGAATAGAACGCCTCGGTACGCAGAAGGTATGCATTGGCGGCACTATTATTCGATTTCGAACGGGTCATGGCCATGTCGAGCCCGGCTTCGACCCCCAGGCTGTCGATGGCGTTTCGGCCAATGATGTCGTAACCGAGGCGGATGCCGTAACTGGGGCTTGCCGCCAGATTTCTATAACTGTCAAACAGGAACATACCGGCGGTCGTGGTGAGGGAAATTGAAGGGGTAACTGCGGAAGACTGGCGAGGTGCGCTCAAATCCGCCGCAGCCAGACAGTCCCGGTGTGCGGACATGACCATTGTGCCGAGGATTATGGATACGATGAACCTGCGCAAAGGCTTCTCCGCCCTAATTAAAAATTTTAACTGTTACCATATACTACGTATAGCCATCCACTTTCAACCAAAACCACTGCTTTTGTGTGGTCAATTGTCGATCTGATACAATTGTCTGCGGATCGCATTCTGATCCTGGCGCGGGTCCCTATCACACCGCTGCCACGGCAGGCGAGGTTTGTGACTAATTTTAAGAATTTGACACCGTTACCCCTTTTTGATATAGACCATAGAAGGATCAAGTATTTATGTACTGTGCTACCACTTCTAAACGCGGGGAGTCGCAGATGATTATCCAGTGTGAACAGTGCCTCACGAAGTTCAAGCTCGATGATACCAAGGTCAAGGCCAATGGCGTCAAGGTTCGTTGCGCCAAGTGCCGGTATGTATTTACCGTCACGAAGCAACAAAAGGAGATGGAGTCGCAACCTGGTAACGTGATCGGCTTTGAACAGCCTGCCGCCCGCCCGGTTGCAGCCCCTGATGCGGGTGACGAGTCCCCATTCGGTCTTTTGGCGGAAGAGTCGCCCTCAGCGCCGATTGGGGGGGGAAAACTTGGTTTTTCTTTTCCGGATGACGCCAAGGATTCCGCTGCCGGCGATGCTCAAGCCGCGGCGCCGTCAAGCGAGCTGGACTTTTCCGATTTCGATTTCGGCGATGCGGCCCCGGGAATAAGCAGCGGTACTGCGCCGACTGCTGCCGATTTCGGCGGTGAAAGCCTGTTTGGCGATGCCGTTGCCACCCCGGCGCCAGAAGAACCCGCTGGACCGATCACCTTTGATTTTCCGGTCGAGGCTTTTGCCGATTCCATGGGGGCGGCCGAAAAGGGAGGGGGTGGAAGTGGAACCACCATCGACGGCAACGACGGGGCCAAGGCCGATGAACCCTTCAGCCTGGGTGAAATCGATTTCGGCGACGAGCTGACCTCGGTGTCCGTACAGCAAGTCAATCCTGAGGAACTTAAGCCTGCCCAGGAATTGCTTTTTGCTCCGCTGGCGGAGGCGCAGGGAAAAAAGGAGTCCGCGCCCCAGGAAGAGCTGCCGCCGCTTTCCATCGCATCGCGCCGTAAGCAGAGCCCCCTCTTCATGGGGCTGGTCATCGCTCTTGTCCTGGCGGTTGTGGCGGTCTTGGGTTATGTCGGCTACTCGATGTTTGGCGTGGAGAAGGTGGCAAAGGAGAGCGGACGGATTTCGATACGAGGAGTTAATGCTGCTTTTGTCAAGAACAGCGTTGCCGGTGAACTCTTTGTGATCAGCGGAGAGGCGGTTAACGAATTTGCGGGCACGCGGGCCGCCATCCAGGTCAAGGGGATGATCTACGGCCAAAACGGCCAGGTGCTGGCGAGCAAAAACGCCTTCTGTGGAAACCCGCTGACCAGTGAGCAGCTTGCCACAATGCCGTTGGACAAGATTGAGGCAGCCATGGCCAACCAGTTCGGCGATTCGCTGGACAACCTGGGGGTGCAGCCGGGAAAAGCGATTCACTTTGTGATCGTGATTGCCAAGCCGTCGGCATCCGCCAAGGAGTTTGGTGTGGAGCTGGCCGGTTCCACGGTGGCCACGGGGAAGCAGCCGTAACGTTCATAAAACAAGGTTAGAGTATCTCCACCAGCGTGATATCGAAGGTCAGATCTTGGCCGGCCAGCGGGTGGTTGGCGTCGAGGGTGACGGTGGTGTCGGTCGCCTCGGTTACCATGACCGGCATTGCCGTGCCGTCCTTGAGGATCACCTCCATCTGCTGGCCCGGCTCCGGGTTGATGTCGGCGGGAATCTCGCTACGTTCGATCACGGCCACCATCTCCTCGACGCGGGGGCCATAGGCGTCCTCGGAGGCGATCCTGACCTGCACCTTCCGGCCCGGTTCAAGGCCGACCACCGCCGCTTCGAATTTTGGGATCAGGTTGCCCTCGCCGATGACGAACTCCAGCGGCCCGCCGGCCTGGCCGCCGCAACCGCACGAATCGTCGCTGCATTCGTCGGCGCCCGCTTCGGAGCTGTCGAATATGGAACCATCCTCAAGCGTGCCTGTATAGTGCACGCGAACCTTGTCGCCGTTTTTTGCCTGTGCCATGTAGATCTTCCTTTCGTGGTTAAACTATCCGGGTGAATAAGTGAATGGTGAATGGTGAATGGTGAAATCGAATTCTAGTCTTTAACCATTCACGTTTCACTATTCACGATTCACGATATGTTGTCAGCGGTGCTGCGGGATCAGCCCTTCCAGCGCCCGCCTGAGCTCTCCGGGATCTTTGCCGCAGATCCTGACGCGCTTGTGGCGCGAGGTTTCGCCCGAGAGGATCACAACCTTGGATCTGGGCACATCGAACAATTCCGCCAGGAATTCGCGACAGCGCTTGTTGGCGGCGCCATCCACCGGAGGCGAGGTCAGGCGGATCTTCAGGGCATTATCCTGGATGCCGCACACCTCGTTTTTCGATGCCCGCGGCTGGATGTGGAGGGTAAGGATGATACCCCCGTCCGTATCAGTGCAGAGGGGGGTATCAGGCGTGCTCATCGCCGGAGAGTTGGCGGGCGTAGCTGTCCAGAAGGGCTTTGAGGCTTATCTCGAACTGGATCTTCTGGCGGCGGACCTCTTCGATGCGGGCCTTGAGTTCGCCCAACTGGCGTTCGGCGTCCATCACGATACGTTCGGCCCTGAGTTCGGCTTCGGAAACGACCAGTGAGGCCTCCTTCTGGGCATTGGCCTTCATCTCCTCGGTGATCCTCTGGGCAGCCAGCATGGTTTCGCGAAGGTCTTTCTCCTTCCCGGCCATCTCGGCCATCTCCCGGTTATGGCGGGCCTGCTGTTCTTTCAGCTCGTTGTTTTCGCGGACCAGGCTTTCCATTTCAGAGGCCACGGACTGCAGGAAGGCGTCCACGTCTTCAGGGTCCAGGCCTCCCAGCATCTTGCCTTTGAACTGCTGCTGCTGGATATCCAGCGGGGTGATCTTCATTGCTGGTCAACCTCTCAGTTTGAGTGACATACTGGCCGTCATGAGATACTGATAGGCGGTGTTGAATACGACGATCTGAAGCACGTAGATCAGCGCAAAGGCCACAATTGGGGACAGGTCGAGCATGCCGGTGTCGGGCATGTGGCGCCTGATTCTGCGCAGAAGCGGGTCGGTGACGCGGTAGATGAAGTTGACGATCGGGTTATACGGGTCGGCATTCACCCACGAGATGATCACGCTGGCCAAAAGGATATATTTGTAGATTGTCAGCAGGCCGTTGCCCAGTTCCACTATCTTGGCAAGCGCCAGGAGTATGTTTGCAAAGAGTACCACGTTGATTGCTCCGTATCGTGCCCATAATACCGATTCCAAATCAAGGCGNNGTACGCCTTCGTCGCCTCAATCCTCGCCGCCTTGATTTCATCCTTGATTTGGAATCGGTATAAGGCATGAGTATACTGATAAACGGGCTAGAATATGCCTTAAAGTAGCTGTAATGTCAAAGAAGAAAGACGGATGCTTGTCAGGGAGCGCCGAGTCTGGTATAAATAAGCTCCTTAAGAGGCGGCATATCCGGCCGCCTTCTTTTATGGTGAGGTGCGGCGATGAACGATTACCAAAAATACGTTGATAGTGCCGTGACGGCGGCTTTGGCGGCTGGAAGCTATCAGCGCCACCGTTTTGCATCGCTTATTAAGATCGACCTGAAGGGGGACAAGAACCTCGTGACCGAGGTGGATCGGGAGGCCGAACGGCTGATCGTGGAACAACTCCTGGCGCGCTTTCCCGGCCACACCGTCATTGCGGAAGAGGGGGAGTACCCGCCGGGCGACCCCTTGTTCCGCTGGATCATCGACCCGCTGGACGGCACGACCAATTACGCCCACGGCTTCCCCTGGTTCTGCGTCTCCATCGGCCTGGAGGCGGAGGGCGAACTGGCGGCGGGGGTGATCTACAACCCCATGTCCGACGAACTCTTCACAGCGACAAAGGGAGGCGGGGCATTCATGAACGGCCGCCGCCTGCGGGTCTCCACGCGCTCACCCCTTAAGAACACCCTTTTGGGCACCGGCTTCCCCTACGACTGCGCCACCGACCCGGCCAACAACTTTGCCAACTTCATCGCCTTCCAGAAAGCGGCCCGCGGCATCCGCCGGGCCGGCGCGGCAGCCCTCGATCTGGCCTATGTGGCCGCAGGCCGCCTGGACGGTTTCTGGGAGCTGAAGCTCAAGCCGTGGGATGTGGCCGCCGGGGTCCTGCTGGTCCGTGAAGCGGGCGGAATGGTGACGACCTTCGACGGCTCCGCCTACGACGTGTTCAATGGCCGCATCCTGGCCACCAACGGTCTGATTCACGGCGATATGACGGCTCTGCTCGCCGCATCGGCCGCGGGAGGCGCTCCATGACACGGAAACGCACGGCGCTTTTGCTCTCGGCCCTTGTCCTGCCCGGCCTGGGCCAGCTCTATCTCGGCCGCAAGGTGGCGGGAATCGCCATCATCCTGGTGCTCAACCTGCTTCTGCTTTTGGCGCTGTTCGTGGTGTTGAAGGGGCTCGGGCCGGTGATCGCCTCCAAGGTTGCCGCCGGCGCGGTTACAGTCTCGCCCAATGATGTCATGGCGGCCTTGGCGGGGGTGTCCGGTTTCGGCAAGGGACTTCTGGCGGCGTTTGCCCTGGTGTGGGCCTTTTCCGTTGCCGATCTGCTGCGGCGCCGGGACGAGGGGTGATGGACGGCTCCTCTTTTGGCTGTGTCGTTTAAACAACATTCCGGTTGACAAACAGTGTTATTTTATGCTATAATTTAAAAATATTTAGTATGACTATAACAGCGAACTATTGCACGTCATGTGCGGCATCGGGGAGATCATGATTCATTCGAAGGTCATCGGCAGCGGGGCGTATTTACCGGAACGGGTGGTCAAGAACGAGTTTTTCGAAGGTCTGGTGGACAACGCCGACGAGTGGGTGTTTTCCCGCACCGGCATCCGCGAGCGCAGGTTTGCACGCGAGGATCAGGCAACCTCCGATCTGGCGACCATTGCCGCGAAGCAGGCCCTGGAGGCGGCCGGTATCGACGCCTCCGAGATAGATTGCCTCGTGGTGGGCACCTCGACGCCGGACATGATAATGCCGGCAACAGCCTGCATCGTCCAGCACAACATCGGCGCCGGCAAAGCCTTTGCCTTTGACGTCAACTCGGTGTGCAGCAGTTTTGTCTATGCCCTGGAGGTGGCCGACAATTTCATCAAGTGCGGCAAGTACAAGACGGTGATGGCCATCGGCGCAGACACCTACTCCAAGATCCTGGATTTCGAGGACAAGACCTCCTGCCCGCTGTTCGGCGATGGCGCCGGAGCGGTGATCCTTAAGGCAACCGAGGAAGACAAAGGGGTGCTCTGCACCTACATGCGCAGCGACGGCAGCGGTTGGCCGCTGATCCAGGTGCCGTCCTCCGGCTCGCGCAAGCCGGTCACCGCCGAGACCATCGCCGCCCGCGAGAATACCTTCAAGATGGCCGGCAAGCAGGTCTACGTCTTCGCCATCGACGTGATCCCCGAGATTATCGTGGAGATATGCAGGAAGGGAGGCATCCGGACGTCCGACCTAGATTACATCATCCCGCACCAGGCCAACGTACGCATGATCGATTTCATTGCCAAGAAGTTCGACTATCCCAAGGATCGTTTTCTGCTTAACCTGGACCGCTGCGGCAACACCTCGGCCGCCTCGGTGGCGCTGGTGCTCGACGAGAACCTGCGCAACGGCACCATAAAGCCGGGCAACCTGGTCCTGACCATGGGCTTTGGCGGCGGCCTCTCCTGGGGCGGCCTTTTGATCAGATTTTGACGCCAACCGTACAGTTCATGTAACGACATCCGTATCGCTTAAAGACAAAGCCGCCACACCTGGCGGCTTTGCTTATTTCTGCCCCATGGTGTAACCTTTCACCTGCCGTTGCCGTCTAAAATACAGGAATACTGCGAAGGTAAACCGTGCAGGGGACGCATCTTAAATCCCCTTGCCTTACAAATGCGATGAACGTAGATACTTCAACTACCGTGACGAGTGTGCCGGAGCAGTCTTCCGACGAGAGCCTGATCAGCGCCACCCTTGCGGGTGACGAGGGGGCCTTTTCCCTGCTGGTGACCCGTTACAAGCGGCGCATCTTCGGGCTTGCCGCCCGTTTTGCCCGCGACAGCGACGAGGTGGAAGACATCTGCCAGGAGGTATTCATCAAGGCATTTGAAAACCTGGCGGCATTCCGGCACGATGCCCCCTTTGAACACTGGTTGACGCGGATCGCCGTGCGGACAAGTCAAGATGCCCTCCGCCGCCGGCGGCGCGAAAAGGGACAAAGCGGTTTTGATGACTATGTTTTCGAGGTGCGGGACTATGCCGCCGAGGCGCGCCATGAGGCACGCCTGGCCCGTGAACTCCTGAAGTGGGCGCTGTCGCGCTTAAAGGAGGAAGAGCGGATCGTCATTACCCTTTTGGAGTTGGAGGGGTACTCGGTACGGGAGATCTCGAAACTTACGGGGTGGAGCGAATCAAATGTGAAGGTGCGGGCCCATCGGGCGCGACAGGTGTTGAAGCGGGTACTGGAGGAGAGCGATGAGCGACAACGGTGATGAAAGGTTGGACCGGTTTTTTGCGGCGGCGCGTAATGCGCGGATGGACACCTCTGCGCTGGAGGAGCATTTCGAAACCAGGCTGATGGCCAGGTTGCGGGAGCGGCGCAAGGAGGGCATTCCCTGGTATGCGCTGATGTGGCGCATGGTGCCGGTGTTTACCGTCCTGGTGGTCCTCATTGCGGTGTACAGCATAAGCTACAAGCCGTTATCGCCCGGCGATCTGTTTGCGGCCATCAGTTCCGGTCAGGAGGAATATCTGGCGCAGAACGTTTTGACGGGAGAATGATATGAAGAACTTCAAGGCGATAGCGGGAATCCTGCTGGTGTTCCTCCTCGGCGCCGCCGGGGGAGCCCTGGTCACCCACATGATCCACGAGGCCCGTTTAGAGCGTTTCATCAGTGGCGGGCACAGGATGCGGGAGGACGTCATCGTAGAGCGGCTCACCAAGAAGCTTGACCTGGACAGCCGCCAAAAGGAGGAGGTCAGGGCCATCATACATGAAACCCATGATGGCATCCGCCAGGCGCGAAGCAGGATCCATCCCCAGATCGAGGCCCTGCTCACGGCGGGGCAGGACCGAATCAAAACGGTGCTGCGCCCGGACCAGCGCGAAAAATTCGACAAGATCATCGCCGAACGGAAGCAGCGCGAAGCATCTAAGGACAAGCAGGGCCACGATTGATGTAACCCTGTTTCCAACCGCCGATCCCCTCACCGGCTTCGAATGGGGCGAGCCCTGCCGAAGCAAACAATGCCCGCACTTCATGGTGCGGGCATTTCTGCTTCCACCCCCCATGGAAACTGTCCGCAGCCAGCACCAGCCCCCCCGGCGTCAGGAGCGCCGCCAGGTTGCCCACGATCTGCCCGATCTCCTCCCGTTTGTTGATGATCGGACCCCCCAGCAGACCGTTGCAGAGGATGAGGTGGAAGCGCTGCCGGTCGGGGGTCACGGTCAGGAGGTTGGCCTGCCGAAATGACAGGGAGCGCACTGCACCGCTCGCGAATACCGGCAGTGCCCAGCGCCTGAAGGCCTCCTGGCGTAGCGGGTCATGGGGAAAGGTGCAATGGGCCGCGGCCCACACCTCCAGCGGGTCGATGGTCCACCCCTTGACCTCGAAACCTTCGTGCGCCAAGCCGAAATCGAGCAACAGCCGCGCCAGGCCATAGGTAGCGGCGCCGTCCCCGCAGGCGGCGTCCAGGCAACGTAACGGCGCATCCCCTGTTTCCCGTTGTTCCAGCCAGTGCCGGATTACGGCCGTCTGTTGCGGGTAACGGTCCATGGCCTCCCCGTAGAAGCGTTTCGGCATGCCGGACCAGAAGAGATATCTTCTGCGGGCCTCGTTGTCGGTCAAAAGCCGGTGCAGCAGGCGAACCGGTGTTGGGCAAAAGGACAGGGGCGGCGGCAAAACGGCTGCCACGCCGGCCCAACTGGCCGCCTCGCTGAAAGGCGCGCCGCCAGGGAGTGGCGGATAACCGAGGGCCGCCCTATGGAAGCGGTCAAAGATCGGTTGCAGCTCGGCCAGGGGGAACCAGAGCTCGCTCTGGTAGTGGGTCTCCGGGGTAAGGCAGAGTCCGGGGGAGGGCCAGGGGGGCGGGCTGAAAGCGGCAAAGGCGGCGGACATGCGCTGAAGCCGCCGTAGGCCGGATTGGAAGCTTATAGGGTCAAGGTGGGGCGGAATGAGCCTTTCGAGACGGCAACGGGCATCCACGGGGTCGAGGGACGGGGTGAAACAGATCATCACGGGACACGAGTGAGGGGCCGGTAGAGGGTATCCCGTTCCACGGGGATCCGGCCGGCCTTGCCGATAAGGCGGATGATGCCGTCCTTGCTCAATGACTGCGGGCTGCGTGCACCGGCGTCGTGGCCGATCCTTTCCTCCGCCACGGTGCCGTCCAGGTCGTTGACCCCGAAGGAGAGTGCGACCTGGGCGATCTTTTCCCCCAGCATGACCCAGTAGGCCTTGATATGACTGAAATTGTCCAGGAAGATGCGGGCCACGGCCAGGGTCTTTAAGTCATCCAGTCCGGAGGTCCCTTTGATGTTCAGCTTCAGGTCGGAATTTTCCGGCTGGAAGGCCAGGGGGATAAAGGCCTGGAAGCCGCCGGTCCGGTCCTGAAGCTCCCGCAGCATCTCCATGTGCGCCACCCTGTCGGCCGGGCCTTCCACATGGCCGTACAGCATGGTGGCGTTGGTCTTCAGCCCGGCCGCGTGGGCCAGCCGGATGATCTCCAGCCAGCGTGCGCCGGAGATCTTTTCCGGGCAGACCCTTTGGCGGACCTCCTCCACCAGGATCTCCGCCCCTCCACCCGGCATGGAGCCGAGCCCGGCTGCCTTGAGCCGTTCAAAGACCTGCTCGATGCCAAGCCCTGCGATGCGTCCGAAATAGTCGATCTCCACGGCGGTAAAAGCCTTGATGTGCAGGGTCGGGGCGACTTGGCGGATGGCGCCCAGAACCTGCTCATAATACTCAAAGGGGAGGTCGGGGTGGAGCCCGCCGACGATATGCACCTCGGTTGCGCCCTCCTCTTCCGCCTGTTTGGCTTTGAGGCAAATCTCCTCCAGCGCCAGGGTGTAGGCCCCCTCGTCCCCCGGCTTACGGGAGAAGGCGCAGAAGGCGCAGCGGTTGACGCAGATGTTGGTCGGGTTGATGTGCCGGTTGACGTTGAAGAATACGTTTTTGCCGTTCTTGCGCTCGTTGGCCAGGGCCGCCAGTTCGCCGATGGCCAAGAGGTCGTTGGAGTTGAACAGGAAAAGCGCCTCTTCGGCGCTGATGCGCTGGTCGGCGCGGACTTTTACGACTATGTTCTCGAAGGCGCTCATGGGAAACCTTCTCTTGGATTGCGGGGCCGCTGGGCCGGCATTTCCAATAGCACCACGGCGTGAGCGGAGATCCCCTCGCCGGTTCCGGTGAATCCAAGGCCTTCCTCGGTGGTGGCCTTGACGTTGACCTGCTCCGGGGCGGCATGCAGCACGCGGGCGATATTCTCCCGCATTCCGAAGATATGGGGCGCCATCTTGGGGCGCTGGGCGATGACGGTGGCGTCCAGGTTGACGAGACGGTAGCCGCGGCTATCGGCGATAGCCATGACGTGCTCCAGCAACTTGAGGCTGTCGGCCCCCTTGTAGGCCGGATCGGTGTCGGGGAAGTGCTTGCCGATGTCGCCTTCGCCGATGGCGCCCAGAATGGCGTCGGCGATGGCGTGCAGCAGGACGTCGGCATCGGAGTGCCCCAAAAGCCCCTGTTCCCAGGGGATCTCCACCCCGCCCATGATCAGTTTTCTCCCTTCCACCAGGCGGTGGACGTCGTAGCCGTGGCCTATGCGCATAAATCCAATGCCTTTCCGCAGTTTATTCAGACTTCAGATCCCGTCCCATCAGCTCTGTGACGGCCTTGCGGGCCGGTTTGCCCTCGTGGAGGATCTGGTAGGTTTTCTCGACGATCGGCATTTCCACGTCCAGACGAAGGGCAAGTTGGTGGACCGATTCCGCCGTCTTGACACCTTCCGCAACCATGTGCATCTCCCCCAAGATATCGGCCAGTTGCATCCCTTGGCCGAGTTTGAAGCCGACGGTGCGGTTGCGGGAGAGGTCGCCGGTGCAGGTCAGGACAAGGTCGCCCATGCCGGCCAACCCGGCGAAGGTTGCCGGCTGTGCCCCCATGGCGCCGCCCAGCCGGTTCATTTCGGCCAGGCCGCGGGTAATCAGGGCGGCGCGGGCATTGTGGCCGAACCTGAGGCCATCGCAGATGCCGGCGGCAATGGCAATCACGTTCTTGACCGCCCCCCCCAGTTCCACGCCGATCACGTCGCTGTTGGTGTAGACCCTGAACCGGGGGCTGCTGAAGGCCGCCTGCACGCGCCGGGCGTTGGCCAAAACGCGGGAAGCGGCCACGATCAGCGAAGGGAGTTCCTGCGCCACTTCCCGTGCAAAGGTCGGCCCCGACAGGACCACATACCCCCCGGTCGTTTCGGGCGGCAGCAGGTGGCTACAGATTTGCGAGACGGTCTGGAGCGTCCCCAGTTCGATCCCCTTGGAGGCATTGGCGATGACCGTGTCACCGCCGATGGCGGAGGCGATCTGCTCCAGAACCCCCCGCATGACCTGGACCGGGGTCACCAGCAGGATTATGCCTCGGCCGCCGATCACCTCGTGAAGGTCGTAGGTCGCGACGAGTTGCGGCTGCAAGGGGATGCCGGGAAGAAACAGGGAGTTGGTGTGGGATGCGTTGATCTCGCGGACCAGTTCCTGTTCGTGGGCCCAAAGGAGGACCTGGTGGCCATTGGCGGCCAGGCGGTTGGCTAGGGCCGTCCCCCAGCTTCCTGCACCAATGACGGCTATCCGCTCGCACTTACTCTTCATCGTTATTAAAGCCTTCCTCCAGCCGCAGATCGTATCCTTCGGCCAAGGCCTGGCGGGCGGTATCCACGCTATCCAGCACCAGCCGCCGGATAAAGGGATGGCGGCTCTCGGGCAGGAAGCCTCCCACCAGGCTGAGGGCCGTGGCCAGGGCGCGCTGGACCGCCTGGTCCTCGCTGCCGGTCTCTTGCATATAGTCGGCGGTTAAAAGCAGCCGCTTGATGATGTCGGCGCGGCGAGGAATGATCATCTCGTCGCAGAAGCGGTTGATCTCGGCCTCAAGCGCCTCTGCCGTAACGCCCTCCACGCCGTCTTTTTCTTCCAGGGCGATGAAGCGCTCGGCAGCGTCATAGACGGCTGGTTCGGACAGGATCCACCCTTCCAGGCTCGGATCGTCCAGGAGTTCGTTGCTGGTTGTTACGTGGCCGGGAATCTTTTCGACGATGCCGTCCAGGTGATTTATGCTGAAACGGGGGATATAGGCCTCGGGCTTGAGTGAGTCGGGACGGAACAGGCGCATGTCCACATAAAAATCGGGCGGCAGGTAGAATCCCTGCTCGCGGCTGCGGTGGAGGGCCTCCCGCAGGGCGGCCAGGGCATAACCGGGACTGACCGGGAGCAGTATCTCGCCGTTGATCAGGTCCTTAAGTACGAAACCGTACTCCTTTTCGTCCCGCATGCGGTAACTGACCGCATTCAGGATGCCGTCGGACTCCCCGGTCAGGATCAACAGGGCGGCGAAGGCGGAATCATCCAGCCTCCAGGCGAACCAGAGCGAACGGGCGCCATAGAAGTCGATGGGGCCGGCCTGAACATCGTGGAACGGTCGCGGCATGGGGAATGACTGGGGGAGTTCCACCGGCTCCTTGATGCCCAAGAAGGAGAGCCGCCGGATGCTGCGCCGGATCAGGTCGGCCACGTCACCCTCGTGGCGGCGCTCGGCCCTGGTCAACACGTCCAGGGCGCAACCGTTCTTGATCCGCCCCAGCGCCAGGATGGCCTCTTTAACGATCTCGGGCCGCTCGAAGGAAAGCAGGATCTCAAGCAAGGCCACGGCGTCGGGAGAATTGAGTTCAGCCAGCCGGTGGATCATCCGCTCGCGGAAATCATCGGTGACGTCCAGGAAATTATCGATGAAGCGAACCAAGCCCCGCTCGCCGTCCTTGAGACAATCATCGATGAACCCCTCCAGCGATGCGGCGCCGTATCCGGTCAACGACGCAAAGGGGGGCGCAGTGACGTCAATGCCGCTGTCGTGCAGCAGGTCCAGGAGCGCCAGCTTGCCGTCCTCCTCCAGGTCCTTGCGCTGGAGGGTGATCTGGATCAACTGGTCCATCCAGGCCGAGGTGTCAAAGAAGTCCAGCATGCAGGTGTAGCGGTAGATGGCGGTGCCGTTGTGTTCCTGCCACAGCTTGCGGACGAGTGGGTTGAGTGCGCGTTTGCCCGATTTCTGCAGGCGCCGGCCGATGCGTTCCATCTGGTCGCCGGTCAGGTCGTCCCGTTTGAGAAAATCCAGCAGGCGCATGATGCGCCGCCGTTCCCGCAGGGATTTATCGATTTTCAAAGCTCTGGTCATAAGTGTAAAAAGTTAATCTTGAATCGTGAATGGTGAATGGTGAATGGTGAAAAGTAAATTGTGAAAAGATTTACAGGTCACTCGTTGTCGTCCGGCCCGTCCTCGAACTCGTCCTCTTCCTTCTCGGCCAGTTTGGCCACGGCCACCACCTTCTCCTTCTCTTCGGTGGTGATCAGGCGTACGCCCTGGGTATTGCGGCCGATTACCGAGAACCCGGAGACCGGCACCCGCAGGATCTTGCCTTGGTCGGTGATCACCATCAGGTCGTTGTCGTCAGCCACCTGCATGACATTGACCACGCTGCCGTTGCGCTCGGTGGTCTTGATGGTGATGATCCCCTTGCCTCCCCGGCTCTGGTCCCGGTACTCGTCCAGGTCGGTGCGCTTGCCGTAGCCGTTTTCACAGACAGTGAAGATGGTCGAGCCGACGGCGGTGTTGTCCACGATCTCCATGCCGATCACCTGATCGTCGTCGGACAGGTTCATGCCGCGCACGCCGCGGGTAACGCGTCCCATGGAGCGAACGTCCCCCTCGTTGAAGCGGATGGCCTTGCCGTACTTGGAGCCCAGGAACACATCCTTTTTGCCGTCGGTCAGGGCCACGGAGATCAGGCGGTCGCCATCGTCCAGCTTGACGGCGATGATGCCGCCGCTGCGCACGTTGGAATACTCCACCAGTGGCGTCTTCTTGACCACGCCGTTCCGGGTGGCCATGAACAGGAAGGTGTCTTCGCTGAATTCCTTGACCGGCAGGATGGTGGTGATCTTTTCGTCCATGGCGACATTGACCAGGTTGACCACCGCCTTCCCCTTGGTGGTGCGGCTCCCTTCGGGGATCTCGTAGACCTTGAGCCAGTACATGCGGCCGGCGTCGGTGAAACAGAGCAGGTAGTCCTTGGTCGAGGCGATGAAGAGCTGTTCGACAAAGTCCTCTTCCCTGGTCTTCATGCCGGTCTTGCCCTTGCCGCCGCGCCGCTGGGAGCGGTACAGGTCCACGGCGCTGCGCTTGATGTAGCCGGTATGGGAGATGGTAACCACCATGTCCTCATCCTCGATGGTGTCCTCCAGAGAGATGTCGGCGGTCTTGTCCACGATCTCGGAACGGCGCTTGTCGCCGAACTTGTCGCGGATCTCGGTCAGTTCCGCCACGATGATCTTGAGTATCTCGGCGTCGGAAGCCAGGATCTCCCGCAGCCGGGCGATGAACGCCAGCACCTCTTCATATTCGGCCACGATCTTTTCTCGCTCCAGGCCGGTCAGGCGTTGCAGGCGCATCTCCAGGATGGCCTGGGCCTGGATATCGGTCAACCGCACCGCCCCCTCGTAGCCGGCCGGCCTGGGCAGATCGAGGCGTTTCAGGTATTCCGGATCGGCAAACCTCCCCTCCATCAGCCCCTGCTTGGCCTCGGGCGGGGTCTTGGACTCGCGGATCAGTTCGATGACGGCATCCAGCCAGTCCAGGGCTATCTTGAGGCCTTCCAGGATATGGGCCCGGGCCAGGGCCTTCTTCAACTCGAAGTTGGTTCGGCGGGTGACCACCTCGCGGCGGTGATCGACGAAACAGTCCATCATCTCGCGCAGGGTCATGACCCGCGGGCGGTTGTGGATGATGGCCAGCATGATGATGCCAAAGGAGGTCTGTAATTGGGTGTGTTTGTAGAGCTGGTTGAGCAGCACCTCGGCGTTCTCGTCCCGTTTGACCTCGATGACGATCCGCATCCCTTCGCGGTCCGATTCGTCGCGGATATCGGTGATCCCCTCGATCTTCTTTTCCTTGGCCAGGTCGGCGATGCTGGAGATCAACTTGGATTTGTTGACCTGGTAGGGGATCTCGGTAATGATGACCGACTGGCGCTCCGATTTCTTCTGGGCCTCAACGTGGGCCTTGGCGCGGATCTGGATGATGCCGCGGCCGGTGGCGTAGGCGTCCCTGATCCCCTGGCGGCCGTAGATGGTGGCGCCGGTCGGGAAGTCCGGGCCGGGAACCAGCGCCAGCAACTCCTCGAAGCTGGTCTCAGGGTTGTGGATCACGGCGATGATGCCGTCGATCACCTCCACCAGATTGTGGGGCGGTATGTTGGTGGCCATGCCGACGGCGATGCCGGTGGAGCCGTTGACCAGCAGGTTGGGAAACTTGGAGGGGAGGACCGTAGGCTCCAGCAACTCGTCGTTGTAGTTGGGCGCCATGCCGACGGTTTCCTTGTCCAGGTCGGCCAGGAGTTCGTGGGTGAGCTGGCGCAGGCGGATCTCGGTATAACGCATGGCTGCCGGCGAATCCCCGTCCACCGAACCGAAGTTGCCCTGGCCGTCCACNNGGTGGTACTTGCCGATCACATCGCCTACCACGCGGGCCGATTTTTTATAGGGTTTGTTGTAGTCGTTGCCCATGTCGTACATGGCGTACAGGCAGCGACGGTGCACCGGCTTGAGCCCGTCGCGCACGTCCGGCAGGGCGCGGCCGATGATGACCGACATGGCATAGTCCATGTAGGAGCGTTTCATTTCGTCTTCGATGTTGACGGAAATCTTGGTTTGCGATGTGGCGGGAGTGTTGAGCATTGATTCCTCTTTCAGTAGCTTCTATTTGACCGGAGCGGCTCATGTGCAGACAGCGGTTTCCGCCATGGGCGCGCTTTTTTGACCGGGCGGAATACTATCACATTATTCGCGTTTTGTCTCTAGTTCATCATGTGGGGGAGAGTGAAGAAATTTAAACCAAAACCGACCCTATTCTGACGCAAATAGTGTCGGTTCGTGGTGTCAGCTTAGGGGCATCAGGAGAGGAAGAGCCTAACTTCAGTAACGGTAGGAAAGTTCCAGGATCAACAGCTGATTAATACGGCTGGCACCCGGCACCAGGTCGAGATTTTTTATGGTTTCCCAGCCGTACATAAGATTCGCGTCCCATTCGCTAAACAAGGGCAATTTCAAAAAGGCTCGCATCCCTGCTGTGCGTTCCACCGCCTGCAAAGTGCCAGTAGGATCTAATTGCCCAGATGCGTCTACTGTGACGCGCCCTATTTCTCCACGCGTGGTATAGATGCACTCAAGGGCTAGATTGTTGCGCGCCGAAAACCAGTGGCTGTAGCGTAAAAAAAAGTCTTGGGTGGCCCCCCCCTGAGAGTCACCGAGGGGAAGTCCATGATATACATACCCTTCAGGAAAGGAAGTCCCCGCGTAAAGAATCTGGTGTCCAAAAAACCACTCGAAGCGCAGATCATCGCTGCCGCTTGGGGTGAGTCGTGGGATAAAAACGCCCGCTATATAGCTGTCATCCATTGGCCAATAATCGCTACGGTCAGTTCCCGAAAACTCGCCGTAGATCTCCGTATTGCCCAGCCAAGGAATGCGATAGCGTAACTCCATACCAGCGTTGGCTTTGGAGTTATTTAGGCTGGTAGCTCCGATGATCCCTTTCAAGGTTCCAAGAAAACTATTGTCGACACCCGGTCCTCCTTGCTGTCGCCCCAAGTTTAGACCAAACTCGACATTGGGTGTGGGCTTCATGGAAAGTTTGACGGCGTAGAAAAATGGCTGGCGCTCGAACCCATTAGTCACCGTCTTATCGAGCTGAGAAAAAATGAAGTCGTACTTGAAATCCCAAAGGTATTTCGTTTTGACAGGCTCTGGGCTCGAAAGTTTCACTGAGGTTAGATTTGTCGCGTTGTTAGTTAGAGTAATGGCTCCACGATAACCGAGACCGAGCCAGTTCTCGTCGCGACCCACCTCGAGTTCCAGCCCCTCTCCACCGAGCTTTAGGTATCCTTTGTTCAGGATAACCTGTGAGTCGCCCTTGGACACGAGGAAGAGCGGCTCGACCTGGCCACTTAGCAGTGTGCCGAAGTAGATATCGCTGCTCCATTTTGCTTCCAGACTGCTGCCAGAGCCGTAGACTACCCCATCATTGTTCGGCATGAGGGGGGTTCCCTCGCTCCCCGGTTGCGAGAGGATCCTGGGAGGATTGAATGTGAGGCGGGTCTGGGGTAAGGGGAAAATCCAATCCCCCCCTGGATCACCGACTGGCCGTGCATAGTCCCGAGGTCCGCCGTTAAGATACACGTAGCGCAGCCTCGCGTTAGAAATGGGATTGAAGTCAAAACCCGGGGTTTTTTCAGGCTCAGAGCGCAGCGATGCCTCACGCGGGATCAACTCTCTAAGCCGTGCGGCAAATTTCGCGGCAAGAGGTGGGTAGTTGCCTGATTGAAGTCGCTCTTCGACCTCATTCAGGAGACGGGCCGCCTCACTTCTTGAATAAGGGCGGATGCCTCTAAAGTCGCTAGTTACAAGGCCGAAACCAGAAAGCTTTTCAATGTAGAGGTAAACGGGGCTATCAAGGGGAATATTGGTTGAAGAAAGGGCCAGGCAGGGGGTAGCAGGCAACAGAGCCCCAACCAGGGAAAACAGGCACACCAGGAGACGGCCTTTGGCGTAAAAGCATTTTTGCACAAACATCCGAGTCTCTTGCAAAAGTCCGAAAAGTTCCCTCCCCCCTTGCGGGGGAGGGTTAGGGTGGGGGGGGAGTTTGCCGTGAAATTTGCATGTTGCAGCTTCACCCACCCCCCAGCCCTCTCCCGTCAAGGGAGAGGGAGTCAGTCTGCAAGAGTTTTGCGAGAGCATCATCCTGCTATTGTTTCCTGATAGGGAGGATTTTGGCCTTCGCCGTCAAGGCCGATGCAAACAGGTCGGGCCGCACCCGCTGGAATGTGGCCGGGGCCTCTCCCTGGAAAGAATAGGTGGGCCGGAACTCGGGGACCAACTGCATCATCCCTTCCATGAGAGCGGCAAGGTCATTGGAACGGGCAGTGGCATAGAGCACTTCCAATTTTTTCATTACCGGATCGAGGGCTATCTCGACCGGCGCCAACACTTTTATTTTGTGATGGGAGGTCGGCATAATTCCTTCACCGTCGAGCAGCAGTTCTTCGAACAGTTTTTCACCGGGACGCAGACCGGTGAAAACGATGTCGATATCCTCATAAGGGGTAAGCCCGGAGAGCCGGATCAACTCTTCGGCCAGATCGACGATCCGCACCGGTTCGCCCATGTCCAAAACGAGGATTTCACTACCGCTGCCGATGTTGCCTGCCTGCAGCACCAGTTGGGTCGCCTCGGGGATGGTCATGAAGTAGCGGATAATGCGTTTGTCGGTTACCGTGACCGGCCCTCCATTAGCGATCTGTTCCTTGAACAGCGGAATGACGCTGCCGTTACTGCCGAGCACATTACCGAAACGGACGGTCGTAAATTTGGTGCTGCTGGCGAGGGACAGCGCCTGGACATAAATCTCCGCCGCCCGCTTGGTGGCGCCCATAACGTTGGTCGGGTTGACCGCCTTGTCGGTCGATATCATCACGAAGTTTTTAACCTTGAAACGGTGGGCGGCATCGGCCACGTTCTTTGAGCCGAAGACGTTATTCAGCACCGCCTGGGCCGGATTGTACTCCATCATCGGCACATGTTTGTAGGCGGCAGCATGAAAAACCACTTCAGGCGAAAATTCCTCAAAGGCGGCCATGACCTTTTCACGATCACGCACATCCGCAATCATCGGCATGATCCGCAGATCGGGAAAACTGGCCGTAAGTTCCTTTTCAATCTCATAGAGCGGCGTCTCCGCCTGTTCCAGCAGGATGATTTTTTCCGGACGGAATTGGGCAATCTGGCGGCAGATCTCGCTGCCGATGCTGCCGGCTGCCCCGGTGACAAGAACCCTCTTCCCGCTGAGATACTTGCCGATCATCTCCCGGTCGAGAACTACCGGGTCGCGCCCCAACAGGTCTTCGATCTCGACGTTTTTTATCTGGGAGATGGTAAGCGTTCCGTCGATCAATTCACCGATACTGGGGAGGGTCTTGAACGTGACCTTGGCATTCCTGCAGGAATCAACCAAGGTGCGGATAGTCCTATTGTCTGCCGATGGAATGGCGATGATGACGTCCTCGATCTCGTTGAGGCGGATGATTGCTCTGAGGTTTTTGGTATAGCCCAGAACCGGGACACCATGTAATTTCATCCCTTTTTTTTCGGGGTCGTCGTCCACAAAGCCGACAATGTTGTATGAGCTGTGCATCTGGCGGCGGATCTCTTTCAAGAGCAGGCTGCCCGCTTCACCGGCGCCAATAATAAGGGTGCGGGGTCCTTCGCAACTGCTCCCGAAACGGTAACTTTCCCGGTATACGCGCCAGATCAGGCGACTGGCAGACAGGAAGGCAAAGAGCAGGAACCAGTCCAGAAGAAAGATGGAGCGGGGAACAGGGGTGAACTGCCGGAGAAAAAGAACGGCAAATGCGGTGAGAATGGAAGCGAAACTGACGCCTTTGAAGATTTCAATGGCATCCTGAACAGAGGCATAGTTCCAGAGGTTCTGATAAAAGCCGATGGCAATAAATACCAGCGGTTTGACCACCAGCACCACCATCAGACATTCCCAGAACAGGTTGATTTCCGGTTGCGGAATTGAAAAATCAAAACGCAGCAGGAATGCCAGGCAGAGGGACATGCTGATGAGAACGAGATCAAAGATAAAGACGAGTATTCTACGTTTGGTGAGCATTTATTTAAAAACCTGAGTGGTCATTTTAGAATGGAAATATAATAGGACTTTTATCCAAAATAACAATAGAAATCTGCGGGAGCAGGCAATTTTCTGAGACGACGATTTAATTGGATATACCGGTCAATGTTGTATACCTTCCCGCCTCAGCACCTTCAGAAACGTCAAGCAGAGTATCTTCAAATCCAGGTCAAATGAACGATGATTCAGATAAAACTCATCGAAGCCTACCTTAACTGGGATCGGAAGTTCATCGCGGCCGTTGATCTGTGCCCAGCCGGTCAGTCCGGGTGTCAAGAGGTGAACACCCTTGGCTGTTCGCAATGCGATCAGATCATCCTGGTTGAACAACGCCGGCCTGGGGCCGACAAAACTCATGTCGCCTGCTATGATGCTGAATAACTGCGGCAGTTCATCCAGGCTTGATGTGCGGAGAAATTTGCCGATTGGCGTCAACCAGCGATCAGGGTCGTCGAGTAGGTGCGTAGCGACGGCAGGGGTGTCCGTACGCATTGTTCGGAACTTGGGCATTTTAAAGATGACATTGTTTTTGCCGACACGGTCGGACCAGTAAAGTGTCGGTCCTTTGGAGGTGAGTTTTACCAGGAGGGTGGTAAGCAGCATGGGTATGGCGAGAAAGAGCAATGCTATGAGTGACGATGTAACATCAAAGGTACGTTTCATCGCTGTCTACTCCGGAAGTTTTCGCGCTTGTTCACATAAACGTCATTGAACCATGATGCCGTTTCCCGCAACCCCTCATCCATGGTAAAGGGTGGCCTCCACCCAAGTTCGCGCCTGATTTTTGAACTGTCTACCGTTAGCGAGCACATGAGTCGACTAACCGCTGCGCCCTTGCCGGTAAGTTTTCCTGCCAACAGCATAAGCGAAGGAGGGAACGGAAGCAGCAGGGCCGGAACTCCAAGGGCATAAGCGGAGCGGCGGATGAGTTCAGGGGTAGAGATGTCCTCGCCGTCACTGACCAGATAGGTTTTCCCGGCGGCAATTGGATGGGTAGAACAGCAGGCCAGGGCATCGGCCAAGTTGTTAACATACAGAAAACTCTTTTGATTATGAAATAAAGCTAACGGTAGCGGGATTCCTTTAGAGATTATACGAAGAAGGAAAAGAAAATTCCCTGGATTACCGGGACCGTAAACGAGAGGGGCTCTAACAATCACTACTTCCATCCCGGTTCTTTCACTTATCTCTTTTAATCCAATCTCTGCTTCCAGTTTGGAAATTGAATAGGGATTATTGGGATTAGGTTCATCGTTTTCGGTGAATGCCCTTCTTCCGGATGCGTTGCCGTTTACACCAATTGTGCTCATGAACACAAATCTCTTGACCCCAACAGAAGCGGCCTGATTTGCCAGGCGAATAGTTCCTGCCGTATTTGTCAAGCGAAATTCTTTTAGTGGATTTAGAGAAGAGTCATGCATAACATGCACTCTTGCCGCAAGATGAATCACAACATCCATATCTTTCAGCGCGTTTTCACAGAAGGTCGTTGGGCCAAAGGGTTCAATAACAACTGGAGAAATACCCGCAGTGAGTGCCGTTGGGAGCTCGTTTGCCAGCAGTGTTCCACGTGTTTTCCAGCCATTCTGCAATAGACGCAAACATAATGACCGTCCAACAAAACCTGATGCCCCTGTTACGAGAACTCTCATTTTGGGCGTTGAATAAACTGCAAAAAACGCGACCACCCCTTATGTGCAATAAAGCCAACTAACGAAGATGACATGTTGTGACTTCTCAAAGCACGACGAATTTCCAGATTCTGTAGCAGAATGTTTTTTAAGTTACGATTGGTAGTGCCCCCAAGACGCATTTTAACCATTATATGAGGTAAGTATTCGGTCTGTATATGGTTTGTTGCAATAAATCGTAACATAAGTTCAAAGTCTGCGGCGATGCGGTACCTCAAATCAAAACCCCCGAATTTCTTGTAGACTTCTCTCCGGGCGAACAAAGTTGGGTGTGGTGGCACCCACCCTTTTTTGAAAAGACCTTGCTTGTAAGGATTTGACCGCCAATAACGGACAATCTTTGTAAGGTCATCGCACTTTACATAGCACAGATCCCCATAACATGCATCGACCCCAGGATTGGCCGAAAATAAAACCGACACTCGTTGCAAAACTTGATTGTCTGAATAGATGTCATCTGAGTTGATAAAGCCTATTACGTCTCCTGAAGCCAAATTAACTCCCTTATTCATGGCATCATAGATGCCAGTATCCTTTTCAGAAATGACTTTATTAATAACATCCGAGTAATTATTTATAATATCCAACGTGTTGTCATTAGAAAGCCCATCGACAATAATATATTCTTTATTAGGACAACTCTGTGAAGCTACTGATTCGATAGTATCCTCAATAGTCGAGCTACTATTATAACTTACAGTTATTATGCTTATTTTGAGTAACTTATTCAAATGTATCTCCTGTGAAACATACTTTTCTCACCTCTGACCTTAACCTGCCCTAAATCACCTATCACCTTTAAGCTGTCTTTATAAACCACCCCGCCGTTTCTCGCAAGCCATCCTCCATCGTAAACGGTGGCACCCACCCCAGTTCCTGCCGTATCTTCGAACTATCGACCGTCAACGACCCCGTCAACCGATTCACCGCTCCGCTCTTACCGGTCAGCTTCCCAACAAGTTTCATGAAAGAAACAGGTACCGGAAAAAGGCGTGCAGGCACACCAAGTGCTGAAGCAGTTCTGCGGATAAGTTCCGGTGTGGATACATCCTCACCATCACTGACCAGATAGGTTTGCCCGGCAGCCCCTGGGTGAGTTGAACAAGTTGCCAATGCATCAACCAGATTACCGACATAGATCAGGCTGCGACTGTTTGTGATGAAAGCAAGGGGGAGAGGGATACCGCGACTAATGATTTTCATCATATTAAGGAAATTGGCTTTTACACCTGGCCCGTACACCAGCGTTGGGCGCACAACCACAACTTCCAACCCGGTTTCAGATGCAATTTTATGCAGACCCATTTCAGCTTCCCATTTGCTTATGCCATAGGGGTCAGAAGGGCTTGCCAGAGAGTCCGGGGTGTACGGTGTTACGTTTTCTTCGCCATTAACTTTAATCGAGCTGATAAAGACAAAACGACTTACTCCAGCACGGGCAGCATCACGCGCCAGCTTCAACGTACCCTCAACGTTTACGTTGCGAAATTCAGTCAGAGGATCTGCCACAGTGTCGCACATGATGTGGACCCGGGCGGCTAGGTGAATAATAGTGTCTACAGCTTCAAGTGCGTTACACCATTGAGTATCAGCCCCAAGTGGCATTACCGTCACCGATTCCACCCCGTCAACTAGTGATGTAGGTTTTTCAGTTGCCAGCAGTGTTCCGCGTACGCAAAATTTTTTCGACAATAATAGGTTGCAAAGAAAGCCCCCTACAAAACCGGTAGCGCCGGTTACAAGAATACGATTCATGTAATCTCCTTCTCGTTATCAGCTACAACATGAAAAGCGCCTCCAGTAAAAAAAAGTCGGACTGCCCCATGTATCTTTGTTTGATCGATAGAGAACAGCCCGACACAATATGGCAAGAATTGATGACCTCCAACTAATTGTCACTATTTCGATAGTAATTCAACTTGTTCTTTAATCCAAGGATACGTTTTACACAGCCCTTTGTACAGCAATTCAGATGGTTTCCATCCTAGCCGCACCCCGATTAGATTGTTATCAGAACGTCTGCCGCGCACTCCGAGTGGGCCAGGTATATGCTTGATTGTTACTTCCTTAGCGGCAATTTCCATGACCATTTCTGCCAAGCGATTAATGCTTACCATCTCTTCAGAACCTATATTCACCGGCCCTTCAAAGTTGGATTCCATGAGACGGCGCACTCCCTCAAGGCAGTCATCAATGTACAAAAAAGAGCGAGTCTGCTTTCCGTCACCCCACATTTCTATTTCTCCACCAACAGGCGTCTCCGCAACTTTGCGACAGAAAGCTGCCGGAGACTTTTCTTTACCACCTGTCCATGTCCCTTCAGGTCCAAAAATATTGTGGAAGCGTGCAATATGCACTTCCATCCCGTAATTTCGCATATAAGAGAGATACAATCGTTCGCTGAAAAGCTTTTCCCAACCATATTCACTGTCGGGTCCTGCCGGATAGGCAGAAGACTCTTCACAGTTTGGATTATCAGGATCCATCTGGTTGTATTCAGGATAAATACAGGCAGAGGATGAATAGAAGATCTTTTTAACTCCGGCAAGACGACTTGCTTCAAGCATATTCAGATTGATAGTTGCAGAGTTGTGCATAACAACAGCATCATGATCGCCAGTGAAAATATATCCAGCACCACCCATATCAGCTGCTAATTGATAGACCTCTTCAATCCCGCCTTTGACAACAACCTCAGCAACCGTAGCATTTCTGAGGTCAGCTTGAATAAAATCATCTGCCTGGGTTGGTGAAAATTCGGGGTATTTCAAATCTACACCCCGGACCCAATAACCCTCACTCTTTAATCTTCTAACCAGATGACCACCAATAAACCCTCCAGCACCGCATACTAAAGCACGTTTTTTACTCATTACGCCTCCTCCAATGAAATAGTTTTTTTCAACTCCAAATCCCAACCATCAATCATCACTTCTTTTGAAAAGTTCTCTCTATAGACTTTATAACAATGTGTTTGAAGATCTCGTAATTTTGAGGGTGATGCAGAATATAGAATTAATTCGGCACAAATGTCATCTAACGTATTTTCATTTAGGACCCATCCAACTTTGTGTATTATGATATTTTTTGCAACCGAAGAATCATCTGATCCTGAAAAAATTACAGGCCTGCCCGCAGCAAGACAACCAAAGAATTTGGACGGGACAACCGCTCCAGTCCAGTCAGGCTGTAGGCTCACCATATGAATATCAGCAGCGCCAAGGCGCTTTTCGAGATCCTCTTCTGCAGCAAAATCTGCAAAGGAAATATTATCATCATTATCTGTTATTGAAGCATGTAACTCGTCAACTCGGTTGCCGCGAACACTGAAACAAAAACGAATGTTGTGTGTTCGTAATCTTCTTGCAAGCATTAAAATTTCATTACAGGAGTGTGCCCGTCCAAAATTACCAGAGTACATCAAACCTAAATCTGTTTTGCCAAAAATCTTTGTGCGTTCAACGGCATCAGTTGCTAAAGGCGCATTCGGCTCTGAAAGAGCCCAAGGCACAAGGGTTACCATTCTTGTAGATATTTTGTATTTGAGAAATAATCCCCTCATACATTCTCCTATATCAACAATAAGGTCGCATGACTCATACGCTTTGCCTAATATGAGAGAAAATAGCTTATTTAAACGAGAGGTTTTCGGCAATAGCCCTTCGGCAACTGCAGCCTCTGGATACATATCAAAGCACCAATGAGCAACAACAATATTAGGCCTGAAAAATTTAATAATAGTAGCAACTAACACACTAAAAATCGGCTCTGTCCCAACAATGATACAGCGAGGCAATGATGATTTCCTTCTTAAAATAATAGTGCTCCAAGCGGATATCATCCATATGGCATTTACAACACGACCTACAGAAGAACTCTGACTAAAAGGAGGTCGCCAGATTCTACTAATATTGATGCCTTTAAAACTATCAGTCATTGAGTATGTTCTTGATTCACCCCGATATCCACGATTACAAGGTTTTGCCTCAACCGCCCACCCTCTGGAAACAAGACCCACGCATAGATCATCAAAATGACGAGCACTTACAACATCATCTGGATACATGTAGTGATAAAGGACGATAATTTTATTTCTGTTCGCAGTCATTTGAGACTCAACCCTTTCAACCACTCAAGTGTTTGTTTTATTCCGTTCTTGCGACTAAACGGCGGTTCACCAACTATTTCATATAGATCTTCAAGGTTCATAATATTATCGGTTTCCATATTTTTTAACCTGAAGCTATTCATCGGAAAGGGTAATTTTATTTTAATTAGTGTCCCACGCCCCCTGAAGGGATGCGCCTTGTCGGCGAGCACCTTGCGGCACTGTTCATAATCGGCTATTTTTATAACTGGCAGCCGGGATGAGGAGGCCATACACCACTGGTGCTTTATGCCCGAGATTTAGCGTGGTTCTATCCCGTTCAGAAGAGAGCCGTATTCGACAGCTCCCCTTTCCGGTCATGCCGATCATACTTTCGGAGACCGGACTTATGAAGCAAAAGAAACCAATCAAGAGAAAGAGCATCAAGCTGCCCAAGTATTTGCAGAACCTGAATCCCTATACCGCTGGCATAGACATCGGTTCAAAGAGCCACTTTGTGGCAGTCCCAGATCTGGAGCTAGCCTAATATGTAATGCTATTTATGAAACGAACTACTAGGTACGCAAAACCTAGCAATGGTTGCCTCAGCGTTTCTCATTACCGGTGTCAGTTATATACGTGGCTTATTTAAAAAGTACCTTTTTATGAGTGCTGTAAGCAGGTTATATCTGAATGCAATCATATCAATGAATTTGTAACAACTTTTTCCACCTGTTGGAGATGCATTTGAAGAATGTCTTCTGTAATATACCAATTTTTCTTTACAAAATAATGTTTTGCCAGAAAAATTTGCAATCATGCCTAGCCACATGTCGTGCATTGGAATATTGACAGGAAAGGGTAATGATTTATCCAGTATATTTTTGTTAAAAGCCATACAGCATCCAAGATAGCTGTTTTTGTATAAATTTTTCAGAAAGCCGGGACCAGAATTTCTCAGTTTATAAAAAGAGTCTTCGACAACACAACAACTAGAGTCAATCAGGGAAGCATCACTTATGACAAGATCATAATGTCTCAAATATTCACTCATCACTCTAACCTTACTTGGCGACCAAATATCATCCTGATCCGATAGGAAAACAACTGCCCCAGTTGCATGTTTTAAAGCATTTTCAAAATTGAATATTGGACTTCTAAAATTATTATTTTCAAGCAACGTAATCCTAAAATCTGAATAGGATTTGATTATTTCAACTGTTCTGTCGGTTGAAGAATCATCAGAAATTATAATTTCATCCACAGGTAATTCTTGGGATAGTATTGATTCCAATTGTTCGGCAATAAATTTTTCACCATTGTATGTTGCTATGCATACGGAAATATATATCATCTTTTTCACGAAAATCTTTTAGTGGCCAACTATGCAAGCCACACCTCTCAGTAATTAAATATAGTTTTAAAGGGGACAAACGACTCATAATAAGAACTAAATAAGAATGAAAATAACCTAAGCGTAAAGTACAAACAAACGAGCATAAACCCTGTAAATTTCCATTGCTTATTAGGTAAGTTGACAATGATATACGGCAGCAATACTATTTGTAATATATCGAATGGAAACGACAATCGAACCAAAGCCACCGAAATTGATATTGTCATAAAATAGAGAATACACCCAAACCAATACAAATTAAGGTAACCGCGAAACTCGGGTGTGTTCGCCTCTATCTTGCGGAGCATTATGAAAGAGAAAATGATAATGATTATCTTGTTTGCAAAACCTTTAATTATGGTAAATGCTAACGAGCTTGCTTGACCAAAGGTGTTGCTGCTATCCCCCATGTAGACCTCTAACTTATATTGTACAATCCCGCCAGCTATTGTGCCCAAGTGCTCCATAAGCAATGCAGCAAATGACGAACAACCAATGGATCCCAATAATATTGCATACAGTATCCACGGCTTCCACCTGATTTTATAGAACCACCAACTGAAGAGAAATATGAGTGCAGTGCGATGGAACATCGTCGCCAAAACTACGAGGAATATAAAAGGTAAAAACCTCCTTGATACTATATATTTGACAGAATAGAAAAGAATGGCACAGGCAATCCACTGTCGAACAAATAATACATTTGCAGCCTGAGTAGACCATAAAAACAGCAACGACATTATGGGTAGAGGACTCAAATTAAGTATAGCCGCACTCTGAAAGGCAAATAAAATCGCCCCACAGACAAAAAGCATGACAGTGAAACTATCGAACTGCAATTTTGCAAATTCGTTAATCAGTGCATAGCCCGGCTCTAACCCATTATCTGTAAACCAGTCCTGAATTGAATCAAAACTAGAATAGTAAGTCTCCCAGTCGGTGCCCGTTTCCCACCTTAAAAAGGATAATGCAAAAAAGAAGAGGGAAAAAAGAACAAACAATACTCTGCAAGTGCGTTTATTTAACCCTAACAGTTCTATAAAAGCAAAGAGGACCAGAACTCCAAATATGATAAAATAGAAAGCCATTGGCTAAATAAAACCAATGTTTTGCAATTGAACCTTAAAATCATTAGCGAGTGCCACTGGTGAAAGCACTGCTTGTAATGATTCAAAATCAAAAATACGTCTTACATTCAGCCCATTAGTTATTTTAACAATTAATTCAGCCATTTCCTGAATATCTTCAACCAAGTAGCCAAACTCGCCAAATTTATCAAATAAATAAGTGAAATAATCATTTTTAATGGCAATAATAGGTCGTCTTTGGTCAATAGCGTCCATAATCGCACCGCTGGCAGTAAATTTATAACTAGCCTTATCATAGAAAAAGAGGATGTAGTCCAATGCTTCGATTCTGCTGGTAAACTCCTGTTGATCGATAGGAGCATTACCGCCATTCGATGGTAGTAATATGCCCCGAGCTAGCAATGTTTCTTTAGGACAAATAATCCTCCCCGTTACCGATAGTCTTACATTTGTTATATTATTTTGCTTTAGCATATCAGCAAGTACACACAATGAATCACCACCTTTAATAGGGCTAAGAACACCAACTGTACCAAGGTTCAATGTAGCATGAGATGCACTGTTATTTGATCGTTTGAAAACATAGGAGTGATCGAGTTGGCAAAAATGAACAATCTTATCCGCAGTAAGTAGCTTAGCGAGGTTACCGTAAACTGACCCACCCATAACAAAAAAATTGGTCGAGAAGGCTATTTTACAATCATCTTTAAGAAAAAATCCTCGCGCTAATTGTGTAAGTAACTTATGTAAAATACCACCTTTATGTGGATCAGTAACAAGCAACTCCATCTCACCATGGCAAAAAATGACTACACTTTTACCTAATATCTTGTTTGTAAAATTGAGTATTCTAGTACTAAATAAATTGTTTTGATTATATATCAGAACTGTATTACGCGGTACGATCATCAGATGCCATATATTTAATACTGCACTGACTAAATATCTCAAGATCAAACTAATACGCCCATCACCACGAACAACAAACAGCTTTTGACAAAATACGTTTTGTGGGTTGCCAGCCATTTGTGTAATATTCTGTGCCCCAAGATACTCAACCTCGGATGCTACAAGGGAACACATGACTAAGAGTGATGCGTTAAAGTGCAAATGTTGAACGCCCTGAGAAAAGGTGTCTATGTAACGTATTCTAATCATCGTTTTCCGCAGTCGCGTACACATACCTGACAAAATTGCATGCAGCTCGTAATGAGGTAAAGCCCAACGAGAAGCGCCCCATAACAATTGCTTTACATGTGTGCCCTAAAACATGCAGAAGCACTAGAGGGACATTCTTTCGGTTATATAGATACGAGAAACGAAGCCGATTTAATTGTGAGTAATATAATGATCTATTATTACTCTTTGGTCTCCCGATACTGGCACCTTCTTTATGATAAACATGGCTATTGATTGCTAAAGCAAGACTAAAAAGACCTTTGGCACGTGAGGCCCAGTCAATTTCCTCGAAATATAGAAAATATATTTCATTCAATAAACCAATTTTCTCCAGAAAGGTTCGCCTGACCAACATAGAGGCTCCAACCACATAGTTCATCTTCTTTATGATATCTGATTCTATAAGTGGTGTTGTGACTGGTATACCCTCAAGGAGATGATGCTTACCTCTCGCAAGACAGTAGTCGAATTCTGCACCTGCAGCCTGAATAAGTTCTGGTTGTTGATAATTAATCAAAAGTGATCCGCATATACCAGCGTCCGGATATCGAGTCATTGTGTTAACAAGTTCCGCAAGTGCGTTTTGGCTAACAACAGTATCGTTGTTAAGTAGCCACACGTAATTAAAATTCCCATTGTTCAACGCATAACGCAATCCAACATTATTTCCACCGGCGAAACCCAAGTTTGCACCTGTTTGTATCAAAACAAGCGGTACATTGCCATCATCTATAACCCCACCAGACTCAGCCTCAATACGATTATATTGCATATACTTAATTGGCTTGACTATCGGTGGAAAAGAATGATGTCGAAGCGGGTTATCCTGTGATAGATAAACATCCATACGTCCATCTGCCCAAGCTTTGATATATTCAAGCGAACTGTCGGATGAATTATTGTCACATACAACTACCCGATAGTAATCATAATCAAGTTTAAAGACACTTTCAAGGCACTCAATTGTGTCCTTCCAGCCGTTCCAGTTAAGAATTGTAATGTAAATAAAAGGATAGGAAGCAATACTTGATGAGGACATTAATTCAGTCACATATTCACCGATAAACAAGGTGCTTTCAAGTTCAACATCTTAAGGTTCCTTAAGAGTATCCGTATGCTTAAATGTTTAATTTGTTCTTTAATTGTTAAGGATAAGTCTTGATATGCTTGGCCTTCGTTATCTGGGTGGATATATGTTGCTGGCAGGTATGTTGCTCTCAATCTCCCCGTACGACGCATATAAGCGTCTAATCTTTTTTCAAATATTCCCATTACATGGGAGAGAGGATAACGCAAAGATGCTGGACAGAAGTAATTATAAATTGGTTTAGCTAGCTCGGCCCTTCTCACCAAAAAAACTTGATCACTCATTCCGTAACCTAATGCAAACTCACCCTTATACTCGCGCGCTTCGCTATGAATTCCATCTCTATTCCAATTAGGATTTGCGATCAAGATTCGCCTGTCACTTTCCATCATACTTATAGTAGTATCTATCCAGTTAATAGGGGTTTTGAGTTCGACTTCGGCATCCCAATGAACTAACCACTGACTACCAGGCAGAGTCACGGCGACAATTGCCCAATCCAAAAAATAGGAAAACGGTCTAAGGTCATTGCGAGTCAATCGAGTTTGAGATAGAGCAGTGTCTAAATGTTCATGTACAAAATAATATGCATCAATTTCTCCATTATTTAGAAGCAATTGTGCTCTGTGTTTTGCATCCTGAATATCATCGACATTATTGATCAATACGACTCGATTTGTGAACTTATAACAATTTGATTCTTCGATGCTATTAAAGAATCCCGGACACAATACGTTACGGTAGGTTCTTTCAAAAGTATTGACAACAAGATCAACGTGATTATTCGTTGCGATTACGTTATCCACGTGAATTATATCCTTCAAGTATTATTTCGGCTTCTGCATCATAAAGTTGCTGTATTGATGTCCTGTCACCAACCTCTTCCAGTTCCTTTAGCTTCGCTTGAACAACGACTCTATAAAACATCATATAAATCGATAGATAAAAACCTCTCCAGCTATCTCTATAACCCTGATGCTTTAAATAGCGAATTAGAAATTCTTTTAAAGTGGACTTAAGCATCACTATAAAAGAAGAGTGATTATTACTCTCAAATGCTTGTGTTGCTTCTATTGTTGTATACCGGTTAAGTTTCTCAATAAAATGGCTGGAATCTAAATAATTGAAGTGCACAACAGCCATACCTGATGAGTAGCTGAGCTTAAGTAGCCGTGCCACAGTTACGGGTTTCAAAATTCCATGAATTTGGTCTGGAACTATAAACTTGTTTTTTTTGAAAAAACGCTTGTGATTATCTTGTTCAGGCCCCCATGATGTATGCATTATTGGAGCCCCTAGCAGGAAATTGAGCCAAGGCAATGCAACGACATCGGCTTCATCTTTGAAAGCTATTTCTTGTAGTCTCTTGCTAAGTTCGAAAGGAACCATTTCGTCGGCATCTAGAATCAATATCCATTCATATTTAGCTTGCTTTATTGCATAGTTTCGTGCTGGTTCAACAAAACCAACTCTTTCATGGTAATAAACCCGAGCCCCATATTTCTTAGCAATTTCGACAGTGCGATCCTCACTGTACATATCAACGACTATAATTTCATCAGCCCATGTCATTACTGATTTAAGAGCATTGGGTAAATTATTTTCTTCATTCAAGGTGTTAATAACTACTGATATTTTGCTCGTCATAGTGACTCCACATATTGGCATTGATTTCGTCTGGTAATATAAAAACTACAGACTAAATCCTTTTGCTAGTCTTTTTATAGTCCTTAATATCCGCCAGACACCTCTTGGCAATAAAACAATTAACAATATTATATATTTAGGACAACTAGCTGTTAACGAGAAGCGAGACGAGTATTTATTATAGGTTTTATAGTTTAAAATATTTTCAAATCTTAAAGCTAGTAAGTGCCCAAAAGAAAATATCCCTCCCGATACTTTTGTGAAATCAAGTAAACATTTTAATTTATTATCAAGATCATAAGACACAGGAAGAGAAAAAACAAAATTTACCCATTTGCTACCGGCAATTTCGAAAACATTAGAAGTTTCCCACCAGCCTTTTTTTTTAAAAATACTATATTCAAGACCATTAACAGAAATTGATTGTGCCCAGTGTATGCTGAAAGGTTGCCTCACAATGGTCTCAAAAATTATACCAGTTTGTATAAAGTAAGAATTTCGATATCTGGCAAAATCCGCGTTATTGATTAATTCTTTATTGAAAACTAGGCAGCTAAGACATGTCATCAGTGCTCCAAGTGAACAAAGAAGACTATTACTATTAGTAAAATCTTGTGTATCAATATCAGTTATTCGATCTGCTAAATTAAAAACTATAGCGTCATACTTTTGCTTACTGTCTGCAATAAGATTTAGCAAATAATCTATGCCTTCAGACGGGATTTTATAACTATCGCCTAAAAGCCAAACATAGTCTGTCTGAGGATATTTTAACGCGCGTTCAAAATTTTCATCAGGTCCTACATTTGTTTCGTTTCGGTAGTATTGGATAAGCGGGTACTCTTTCATTCGATTTTTGACTATCATTTCGGTGGCATCAGTTGAGGCATTATCAGAAATAAATATCTGAATATTGTGTTCTCTGGCAAAAGGGATGTGAACTTCAAGACAATAGTCGAGGAGGTCTGCACGATTGTAAGTTGGAATGACAATAGAAAGCAGGTGGTTGACTTGCACTATTTGAATCCTTTTGAGTGGCAAAGTTTAAAGTGAAATTTTCTTAGATTTGGCAATGTTTTTTAAATCTCTTCAAACACAGGAAAGTAGTAGGAATTCCGTACAGAATAGTAATTAAACAGTACCCAACTGCAATACCCATACTCGAATACTTCATACCAAGAAAAAGAGTTGAAGTTCCAACCAAAAGGGCTGCAATTATAGACAGCAACAGCATCGGCTCTTGCTTGTGGGCACGCATATACGTAGCCCAACCATTGATTACAATATTACCGTAGACAGCAATAAAAAAGATTACAACCTGCAGCAAAGGAAGAAAACGAGACCCTACCGTTGTAAGTGCTTGAAGACCCGCGACCACCACAATCGCAACAGTAGAAAGAACAACACTGATAATCATTGCCTGCTTTAGTATTTGCTTAAATAATACATCAAGTCCTTGCCAGTTTTTTAACGCTATGAGCTTTCCAAATTCTGGGCTTCTGGTGTTAAGCCACATAAGACATACGCCTTGCACTGCATTAACAGCACTCAGCGTCATCCCCATCTGCCCCGCCACAACCGGCCCATGAAACTTGAAAAGCACCGGCGTAAAAAGCTGGAAGATAAAATACCCTGATACCCAGGAAAGGGCAATCTTCCACTGCATCGGCCAGACTTCGCCCCACCAGGAGACTGTGTGGGAAGGTCTCTGAGATCCGAAAGCGTGTGAGAATGCTGTTGCCAAAAGGCGGGGCCTACTCCTGAACAGATACAGCACCCCAACAACTATCGTGCCAGTAGTAACAGCCGGAATTGCATACAACCCGCCGCCGCATGTGATAACCAGCCACCCGATAATCGAACCAGCCATCCCGCCCATCATCTCCCGGCGGTTGATTGAGGCTACTTCACCACTCCCGGTTATGACGGCGTAAAAGGGAATCAACAGCAGGTTACACCCCACTCCGATTACCGCTAACGCCCATGGGAGTCGCCAAGTGAAATCAATAACGTTAGCAGAGGATTGCGCAAAAAAATATAAGCCCGCTGGAATCAAAACAAGTATTAGAAGCACAGCGCTGACAGAGTACCATTTGAAACCTTTGCCAAGCAGATCAACAAAACGATCGCTATGCTCCTCGCTGCCTGTTATCTCGCCCTTTTCACCCCACGATAGAAATGCAAACTCATGTGCAGCAAACTGCGCCATAACGGTTAACAAGCCAAGCTCGAAAAAAATCTGCAACGCCAGCAAACTGCTGAAAGTGTAATAATACCCCTGCTCAACCTTTGAAAAGCGGGTGGCAATCAAGATAATGGTCAAAGGCCCGGCCAGAGCGCTCCACATTCGGGTCAGTACACCAAAACCGATAGCCCTGTTCACACCGAATGACTTTAGGATATTTATTACAAAATCTGGCAAGATACAGGGCCTTTTCTATACAGGATTACATCTAATTAAACAACGAACCAATTTAACCGCCAATAAAGGCGGATAAAGGCGGATAAAGGCGGATAAAGGCTATATGGGCACGCTAAGTCTGCTGTCAAGCTTCATCGAGGAATATATCAGTATGACGATATTAATTTAACGCTGTGCCGATAGTGCCGCTTTAACCTTGACGCTCAATACCTTTTGAGCGTAGTCGGAGATCTGTTTCTTTCCTCGCCTTAGTGAATCTATTTCTGATCTCGTCAGCCGACTTGAAACCAATGAGGTAGTTTGCTTCGTTGGCAGTGAGGGCACTGGGGACAATTCCAAAGATTTCTTCGATTTCATGTATGTACCTCTTTTCCAGTTCACATATTATTTTCCGGGTAGGTTGAAACTGCTTTACTCGCCCGGCATTCACGAGAACAATAACGGCAGCTACACAGCCCCCAGAACACTGAATGAAGTTTGAAAGCTCTGCAAGAGTACCGCCCATACTCGCTACATCATCTACCAGTACTTATCGAGCCCCTTGTATTACAGCACCATCAAACTCTGGCCGCAGGCACATACGCTCCATCGGATCTGCACCTGTATGATACACTCTGGTAACTTGTACTATATCAGTTTCAACCTCTCACTGGGCAACAATTGCAGATGCTGTAGCAAGTACCTGCGGAATAGCATTGTCTCCAGCCGCTTCACGAGCATGGGGTGCTATATAAACTGCATCACTCGGCAACTTTTCCTTGATTGATACCAGAAAATCAAGCGCCACATCCGAGACCAGCTCTACAGCTGCCTCTACGCCATCGGCTTTCGCATCTTGATACCTGGGGTGCGCCTTTAGCGCAGCATCGTTATCGAATAACCAAAACGGCTCGTTTACGCATTGTGGGAATCCGTAATGCATGGCTGTCATCAGAGTTGTTGATGAGTCGTTCATGTAACAAGTGATATGTTCCAAAATTGCTTTTTAGAGCCTTACTTCGGCACTTCCCCCTCTTCGACCAACTCAATCAGCATCTCCCTCGCCAGCTCATCCCTGCCAAGTTCAGGGGACATATCCTCAATCGGCCTGTTTACCACCAGCTTTGGATTGACACAGGTAGCCCGCTCAAGCATGACTTCGATAAAGGCCGGCCCGTCCTTTTGCAGTGCCTCTTTAAGACATTTTTCTGCATCAACGCTGGACGTGATCCTGAGGGATGGTATCCCGTACGCCTCGGCGATTTTACCGAGATCAGGGCAGCCATATCCGATCACCGTGGACTGCTGACGGCCGTCAAAGTACATGTCCTGGAACTGGCGTACCATACCAAGACAACCGTTATTGAGGACAATTATTTTAATCGGCAGCCGATGCTGAAAGATGGTATTGAGATCGTGAATGTTGACCTGTATGCCACCGTCGCCGGCAATGGCAATCACCTTTGTGCCCGGCGCAGCCTTGGCCGCTCCCATGGCTGCAGGCAGAGCGAACCCCATCGCTCCCATGCCGCCGGAGATGAGCATACGCTGCCCCTTTTTCAGACGGAAGGATTGGGCAGCCCACATCTGGTTCTGTCCCACATCCAGTGTGACGATGTCGCCTTCGGTGCTGGCAGCGGACAGGGTCTCCATGAACAGGTTGGGATCAATCGTGTCGGATTTGTCAGGGGCCATTCGGGTTGGGTATTTCTGCCTGTATCCGTTGATAACCTTGACCCAGTCAGCAATGTCCGGCTTGACAGCCATGGCAAGCTTCTCGTTGAGCGCCTGCAAAAAAGGCTTTATGTGGCATTGCAGAGCAATATCGACCAGTACCTTGGCCTGCAGTTCGACCGGATCGATATCCACATGCACTTTAGTGGCGGCGCGAGCAAAGGTGTCGGGCCGGGTGCCTGTCTGTCGCGAGTCGAGACGCGAACCAAGGATCAGCAGGAAGTCACAGTTTGCCAGCGTCAGGTTGCTGTAACGGTTACCGTACGAACCGATCATACCCATAAATTCCTGGTTGTCGTGAGAAACGGCATCCAGCCCCATGAGCGAGGATACGACCGGGATACCTGTCGTCTCGACCAGGGTTAGCAGCTCTGCGGCAGCCTGTGCCGTCCTCACGCCGCCGCCGACAAGTATCACCGGTCGTTTGGCCGATACAATCAGATTGACAATCTCGTCCAGCCGCTCCAGCGGGCAAGAATCATTTGTCTGCAAGCCCCGATATTCCTGGCTGTTAAAATAGCTTTCAAGTTGCTCGGGCTCGATCTGAGCCCGCTGAATATTCATTGGTATATCCAGCAACACCGGACCGGGTCTGCCGCTCTTGGCCAAATAGACTGCCTTCTCAAGGTGGTAACGGATTTTAGCGGCATCAGTTACCATCTCCGCATATTTGGTGAGCGGCTTTACGACGCTGATAATATCCGTTTCCTGAAATCCGATCTGCCGAATGGGGCGATCGAATTTGTATTCGTAGGTGTTGACCTGTCCGGTGATGAACAGGCAGGGGACCGAATCAAACCAGCAACTGCCGATGCCGGTAACCATATTGAGAGCGCCTGGCCCGCTCGTTGCCATGGCAACACCCAATCGCCCGTTGATGCGGGCGTAAGCCTCGGCGGCAAAGGCACCCGACTGCTCATGATGAACCGAGACACATTCCACATCATCACGGTCAACCGTGGAGTCGATGAGGTGGGTGATCGCCCCGCCGATGAACTCGAAGACTTGGGAAACGCCCTGCTTTACTATAAAATATATAACATAATCAGAAAGTTTCATCTAACACCCCAACAAAATCAATATGAGCAACCTCTGTAAAGAGTTAACTCGAAGCTTACTTATTTGTCGCTATTTTGACGGTTCAAAGCTCCGGACAGTTCTTGAAAAACCATCTATCAGGCCGACAGTTGGTTCCCAGCCCAAAGCCCGGATGCGTGTTATGTCCGGGCACATTCTGTTGACGTGGCTTTGGAGATAGGGACTCTTGGGTGATTCTTGCAGGGGGCACACTTTGATCTCACGTTCGGGGTATAGCGATGCGAGAAGTTCTGCCAAGCCGAGAATAGTGGTCTCGCACGTATCATTACCCACGTTATATGCATTGCCAGCCAAGCCATTGAAGAAAGCCGTAAAAAATCCAGCTACAGCATCGCTCAGATAGCAGAACGCACGGATTGCAGAGCCATCACTCTTCATGATAATATTCCTGGAGGCAAGAATATCTGCTACAAAATCAGCAAAAACCCTGCCATCATGAAGGTCCATTCCTGGCCCGTAGGTATGGAATGGCCGCACCACTACCGTTGGAATACCGTACTGGTGGTGCCAACTCGCCGACATATTCTCTCCCATGCGCTTGCTTTCGGCATAACATGACCGCACGTCGAGAGGATTCAGATATCCGAAGGAACTTTCGTTCACGGGAGATTCTGAGCCGGCTCCGTATACTTCTGCACTGCTAAAAAACATGAAACGCCGTGAACATTTTTCCCGCGCCAGCTCCAACAATAGATAGGTGCCAAGGACATTCGCTGATAGAGTACCGACCGGATCAGAACCATAATACTTAGGACTCGCTTGGCTCGCTGCGTGGATAATATAATCAACAGGGCCATCAAGATGCACCGGCTCGCAGACATCCTGAACAATCATCTTTAAATCGTTTCGTTTGTTGTAAGCGGAGAATCGTGAAACAAATTTATCTTTATTTCTCGCCATTCCTATAACAGTTACTGGGTTGGTCAAATGACAATGGATATTCAACCAGAGTAGCACCTCAATCATGTAGGCGGGGAGAAAACCGTTTGCCCCCGTTACGAGCACAGTTTTGCCAGCCAATTCATCCCAAGGGAGTGGCAAGCCGGCAATTGTCCGCAAATCATGTTCAACAACCGGATGGCACATTATAATGAAGCACAATGGTGGAAGTTTTGCACCATATACCCAACCATCTCCTCCGTCATGCCCGGATACACACCCACCCAGAAGGTATCACGCATAATGCGGTTGGTAATTGGGAGAAGAGAAGAGCTTTGGATTTTGAATTCTGAATTTTGGATTTTTGAGTTAGGCACAGCCCTGAAGCCTTTACCGCTTACCCGCATCTCATCGAAGCAGGGATGTTTGATCAGGTTGCCGGCAAAGAGCATGCGCGTCTGGATGCCTTTACTCTCAAGCTGGTTGACGATCCGTTCACGGGTGAGGCCGCTACCCTCACGCACGGTCAGCAGGAAACCGAACCAGGATGGATCGGAGTTCTCCGTCGCCTCCGGCAGGATGAACCTGTCTTCCAGCCCGGCCAAGCCGTCTCGCAAAAGCTGCCAGTTCTTTTTCCGCGCCTCTATAAAACCGGGCAGTTTCTCCAGTTGGGCGCAACCGATGGCCGCCTGCATGTCGGTGACCTTGAGGTTATAGCCGAAATGGGAATAGACGTACTTGTGATCGTACCCGAAGGGGAGTTCGCCGAACTGCTGGCCGAAGCGGTTGCCGCAGGTGTTGTCTTTGCCGGACGGGCACCAGCAGTCGCGTCCCCAGTCGCGGAATGATTCCACCAGTCGTTTGAGCAGAGTGTCGTTGGAGTAGACCGCGCCACCTTCACCCATGGTCATATGATGGGGCGGATAGAAGCTGGAGGTGCCGATATGGCCGATGGTACCGGTGTTTTTCCAAGTACCGTTGTAAAGATAGCGTGAACCCAAGGCATCACAGTTATCCTCTATCAGCCAGAGATTATTCTTGTCACAAAAGGCCTTTACCGCTGCCAGATCAAAGGGATTGCCCAGAGTGTGAGCCACCATGACGGCCCTGGTCCGGTCGGAAAGGGCGGCATCCAGTTGGGTGACATCGATATTGTAGGTGGGCAGTGATACGTCCACGAAGACCGGCACGGCACCGTACTGAATGATGGGTGCAACGGTTGTCGGAAATGCCGCCGCTACCGTGATCACCTCGTCGCCTGGTCTGATCCGGCGTTCACCAAGCTTGGGGGATGTCAGTGCCATGAAAGCCAGCAGGTTGGCGGATGAGCCGGAATTGGTCAGGGAACAGTGCTGTACGCCGAGAAATTCGGCGAACTCCTTCTCAAACCGTTCGGCATACCGGCCGGTGGTCAGCCAGAAGTCGAGCGAGGAATCGACAAGCGCCGTGACTTCGTGTTCGTCAAAAATCCGGCCGGCGTATGAGATCCGGTCGCCGGGGGCGAAGGGTTTGCGGGATGATGAGTGAACCGCGTCGTAATGAGCTGTTGCCGCAATTCGTGACCACACCCGCAGAACGGCGTCGATCTTGGCACGAGAAAGATAGCCGACCCCCGCACGTTGTATGGCACGCTCATTGAGCACGAGTACTTTATCAGCACGAATGACACTGCGTTTCTTCAGCGTACCGCTGGATAGATCATCCTGCTCAATAAGTACGGCAGTTTCATCAAAACAGTATGAGTCAATCTCGGTCGTCATATATGCAACGGTCAAGTCACCATGTTTGTCGGCAGATTGGGCGATGATAACCGCTGGGCGAACCTTTGAGCCTGTCTGGTTAGTGTAGGGGAAGTCCAGTAAAACAATTTCTCCGACACGGGTATTTCTATTTGAGGCCAAAACAGTCCTCCCAATCGACATTGGCGTCATCATCCGTATCAAAGAATGCCGCAAGCCCAATCTGCTTGAACTCTTGTTCGCTTGAGCGCATTTGCACATGATATGCATCAGACGGGATGACAGCCTCAGCCTTTTTTTCAGAAGGAATCACTATTATATTTAATTCTGCCGAAAGAATATTGGCCGGCATCGGTTCAATGAGCTCGATTCTCCCAAGGTTGTACTGCGCTTTTATGGCTAGCATAGGTTCCCTCACGTTTCAGCGTTCAACTCGTACTGACCGATCTGCTCCTGACAACATTTCCTCATGTCACCCGAAGAACTATAAATGCTACTCCACTCCATGATAGTTTGCAAAGTCTTTTCAAGATTCCAGCGCGGCAGCCATCCGAGCCGCATGCGGGCCTTGGAGCAGTCAAGCTTCAGGTAATGCGCTTCGTGAGGATGGTCGCCGGCATCGATCTCGAAACTAGCGCCTTTACCCCAGTGTTCACACATCCTCTCTACAATCCACTCAACCGGTCTGGCGTCCTCATCAGCCGGACCAAAGTTCCACCCTTCAGCGTATGTTGCACCGTGGCCATACAGATGCTGTGCCAGGGTCAGGTAGCCGGAAAGGGGTTCCAACACGTGCTGCCATGGCCGGATGGCATACGGGTTACGGATGCGGACCGGCCTGTTTGCCAGAAGGGCACGGATTATGTCGGGTATCAGCCGATCGTCAGCCCAATCGCCGCCGCCGATGACGTTGCCTGCCCTGGCTGTAGCCACTGCAACCCTGTGCTGCTCATACTGTGCCGGGTTGAAATACGAGGAACGATACGCAGCAGTGACCAATTCAGAGCATGCCTTGCTATTGGAGTAGGGGTCAAAGCCACCCATCGGTTCATTCTCCCGGTAGCCCCAGACCCATTCACGGTTTTCATAACACTTGTCGGTAGTGACGTTGACAACCACCCTGACTGATGGGCAATTGCGCACCGCCTCAAGCAGGTGCACGGTACCCATGACATTGGTGGCGTAGGTCTCCACCGGAATGCGGTAGGAATCCCGTACCAATGGCTGGGCCGCCATGTGAAGGGCTATTTCCGGCTCCGCCGCCGCAAGGGTGCGAGCAAGGCAGTCCCTGTCCCGAATGTCGGCGATATGTGAATCCACCAGTTCCGCCACGTTGGCCAGGCCAAACAGGCTGGGGGTGGTAGGCGGCTCAAGGGCATAGCCTGTAACCTTGGCCCCAAGGTGGTCCAGCCAGAGGCAGAGCCATGATCCCTTGAACCCGGTGTGGCCGGTGAGAAATACTCTCTTGTTGTGCCAGAACACCTTATCCTTCACGCATCACCCCTCACCACCGCTTCCACGGAGCGTTGCCTGATTTCCACAACTCTTCCAGAAGGACCTTGTCCCGCAGGGTGTCCATGGGCTGCCAGAAACCGTGGTGTTTATAGGCCGTCAGTTGCCCGTCTCGTGCCAGACTCTCCAAGGGGCTGCGCTCAAGGATCGTGTCATCACCATCTATGTAGTCGAATACCTCGGGCTGCAACACAAAAAAGCCGGCATTGATCCAGGCGCCATCGCCTTTGGGTTTTTCCTGAAAACCATGGACATTGCCATTGCCATCCAGATCAAGGGCACCAAAGCGGCCAGAAGGTTGGATGGAGGTTACGGTCGCAAGTTTGCCGTGGTCCTGATGGTACGCTACCAGCTCTTTAAGATTTACATCTGCTACGCCATCACCGTAGGTCAGCAGGAAGGGCTCGTCTCCGACATACGGCTGGACGCGCTTGACCCGTCCTCCGGTCATGGTTTCGAGGCCGGTGTTGACCAGCGTAACCGTCCAGGGTTCGGCCGAGTGGTGGTGAATCATGCGCTCGTTCTGGTTCCTGAAATCAAAGGTGACATCGGCTTCGTGAAGAAAATAGTGGGCGAAATAATCCTTGATGCAGTACCCCTTGTAGCCGACGCAGATGATGAAGTCGTTGAACCCATGGCTCGAATAGATCTTCATGATATGCCAAAGGATCGGGTGTTGACCTATTTCAATCATCGGCTTCGGTTTCAGGTGTGATTCTTCGCTGATACGGGTGCCGAAGCCACCCGCAAGGATTACAACTTTCATATACTTACCTCTTGCCAACAATCTCTCCACAGTGCCTTGGTGTCAATGCAGGACATGCTTTCATTTATGATCGAGTTCGAACGGTTTCATCAAAAAATCGGAGATAAACCGGTATTCCTCATTTCTTGCCAAATCGAGTACCCTCGCCATATCGATATTCATGTAGTCGTGGAGGATCCTGTTGCGCAGGCCAATTGCGGCATTCCAGGCCGGGATTTCTGCATCAGGGATAATGCCGAACTCCGAAAGGGTCGTGAAACTGTCATAGGCGGAAATGGGCGGTACCTTTCCCAAAGCCTTGAGTATCTGCTTTGCCTTGCCGATGGCATTCTCTACCAACACCTGTATTGAATGAAGTATGCCATTTTGTTCCAGACGCGAAAGACCTCTGCCGGAGAGGATCAGACTGCGTGCCTCATCAAGAATATGTGTTTGCTCCTGGGCGATGAGAGCGGTTTCTGCCTGATAAAGATCAAGCCGCATAGGTTTGCTCCCAGTAATACTCTTCCATCTCTCTCCAGGTCCTCTGGAGAAAATGGTGCCAACCCAGAGAATCAGCCCCCTTGAGAAGCATCCCCTCTTCTGCAACAACAGAGCGCATCGCAAGCCTTGCCGTTGGGATGTCTATCAAGTCAACTGCACACTTGCTGGTATTAAGAAATATCGCCAGCTTTCTTCTTAGTTCCTCGGTCCTGCCAAGCTTATCCATGAATCCGATGCCATGCGTCCATTGGATCGCGATGTCCCAGTCGCTGTCGGTGCGTGCGGTGCAGGAAGCTCTGCTGCCGATGAGCACAGCGAGTTCCAGGTCCTGTTCCGCATCCAGGATTGCCTGTAAACGCTGGAATTCCGAACGTTCAAGAGTCATAAACAATAATACTCCCGATACCACTCAACAAATCTACCAATCCCTTCCTCAATTGAGGTGGCCGGCTTGAACCCCACGTCCCGCATCAAATCATCCACATCGGCATAGGTTGCCGGCACGTCGCCGGCCTGGATAGGCAGCAGATTTTTTTCCGCTTTTTTGCCCAGATACTCCTCAATCACCTCGATAAAGCGCATGAGTTCCACCGGATTATTATTGCCAATGTTGTAAAGCCGGTACGGTGCATAACTGGTTCCCGGGTCAGGTTGGTCGCCGCGCCAAGAGGGGCTTGGAGCCGGAATGGTGTCGGCAACCCGCACCACACCTTCTATAGTGTCGTCGATGTAGGTGAAATCCCGCTGCATCTTGCCGTGGTTGAAGACATCTATCGCCTTGCCTTCAAGGATCGCCTTGGTAAAGAGGAACAGGGCCATGTCCGGACGTCCCCAGGGACCATAGACGGTGAAAAAACGCAGGCCGGTGGTGGGGATGCCATACAGGCTTGAATAGGTGTGGGCCATCAGTTCGTTGGACTTCTTGGTGGCTGCATACAGGGAGACCGGGTGGTCCACATTGTGGTGCACGGAGAAGGGCATCCGGGTATTGGCGCCGTAGACCGAGCTGGACGAGGCATAGACGAGGTGTTGCACGTTGTTGTGTCGGCACCCCTCCAGGATGTTCATAAAGCCTATGATGTTGCTGTCGATGTAGGCGTGGGGATTTTTGAGGGAGTAACGCACCCCGGCCTGGGCGGCCAAGTTGACGACCTTGTCGAATCGCTCTCCGGAAAAGAGTTGCGCAATAGTTTCCCGATCTTCAAGGGACGCCTTTACGAACCGGAAGCCGGGGTGTCCTTCCAGTTGTTTCAGGCGATCTTGCTTGAGCTGGACATCATAATAGTCGTTGAGGTTGTCAAGGCCTACGACCTTGTCACCTCTTCGCAGCAGGCGCTCGCAGAGATGAAAACCGATAAAACCGGCTGCGCCGGTTACCAGGATTTTAGACATATACGCAACTCATGATGCTTTCGTTTCACCCACACCTCACACCTCTCACGTATCACTCCTCACTCCTCACGCTTCACCCCTCGGCCCGTTTTTCCCGTTCCGCTTGTTTCAGATCGGCATCCACCATCATCTCCACGAGCTGATCGAAGCTCGTTTTCAACTCCCATCCCAACTGAAGCTTGGCCTTGGCGGGATCGCCCAGGAGCAGGTCTACCTCGGCCGGACGGAAGTATCTGGGATCGATCCGGATCACCACCGTGCCGGTCTTCGTGTCGATCCCCTGTTCACCGGCGCCGCTCCCCTGCCACTTAAGCGGCATGCCGAGCCGCTCAAAGACCTTTTCGGCAAAGGTGCGCACCGACCAGGTTTCACCAGTGGCGATGACGTAGTCCTCGGCTTGGTCCTGCTGCATCATCAGCCACATGGCCTCCACGTAGTCGCCGGCAAACCCCCAGTCGCGCTTGGCGTCCAGGTTGCCCAGGTATAGACAGGCCTGCATGCCCAGCTTGATGCGCGCCGCGGCCCGGGTGATCTTGCGGGTGACGAAGGTCTCACCCCTGCGGGGGGATTCGTGGTTGAAGAGGATGCCGTTNNCCGCGGATCGGACTCTCGTGGTTGAAGAGGATGCCGTTGCAGGCGTACATGCCGTAGCTTTCGCGGTAGTTCTGCGTAATGTAGAAGGCATAGGCCTTGGCGCAGGCATAGGGGGAACGGGGATAGAACGGCGTGGTCTCCTTCTGGGGGGTTTCCACCACCTTGCCGTACAGTTCCGAGGAGGATGCCTGGTAAAATTTCGTGCTCAGGCCGGTCTCGCGGATACCCTCCAGGATGCGCACCGCACCCAGGGCATCCACCTCGCCGGTATACTCCGGGACGTCAAAGGAGACGCGCACATGGCTCTGGGCGCCCAGGTTGTAGATCTCGTCCGGCTGGATGTCGCGCAGCAACAGGTTGATGGAGCTGGCGTCGTTCAGGTCGCCGTAATGCAAAAAAAGGCGCACATCCTTTTCGTGCGGGTCGCGGTAGATATGGTTGATGCGGCCGGTATTGAAGGACGAGGAACGCCGGATCATGCCGTGGACCTCGTACCCTTTTCCCAGCAAAAGTTCCGCCAGATATGAACCGTCCTGGCCGGTGATGCCGGTGATGAGCGCCTTTTTCATTCTGGACTCCCGATGTCGGAATAGCATCTGCTCACAAAATACGCTGAAGCGGTATACGTGTGTTGTAATTTATACATATAGCACAGCCGCTGCAACGAATACAAAATAAAATGACAAAGATTAATGATTTTATAGAGTTATATGGAATGTGAGTTCAATCGCGCCTGTTCTGTCAAAGCGGTTTCAAGCTTTCGTAGTAAACCCCTCCAAACCTCCCCTTATCAGGGGGGCCTGGAGTTTGGACTTTTGCTCCCCCGCCCCTTGCGGGAGGGGGCTGGGGGGTGGGGGAAGTCACTTCAAGCACTCCAGCCTGATAACTTGCAGGACTCCCTCAACAGTTTCAATTACATCGTTGTTCCAAAATCGTAATACGGTAAATCCGTTGGCTCGCAAACAGTTGTCTCG